>JAHEDX010000084.1 GCA_024641005.1 Acidimicrobiaceae bacterium | reverse complement strand
CGATGTCGTGGTCATGGATTGGCTGACCGGTTCGGATCGCGAGTTCGCCAGTCGGCTGGATCCGGGGTACCACGTCGACCTCACCCGAGCGCTTCAAGAGTTGCTGTACGCCGGGCTGCTCGCGGTGAGTTTCACGCACGTCAAGAACGTCGGTGTGGTCGAGGTCGAGCCGGACCCAAAGATGTCGCGGGCGTTTCGGAGGCGCAACGGCCGCCCATTGAACAAGCAGTACATACTGGACATTGGACCGATGAGACGATACCTGGAGCAAGACGGCAACGCGTCGCGTGACGGACTGGCGAAGGCGATGCACGTCTGTAGGGGGCACTTCAAGACATACACGAGCGAGCGCCCTATGTTCGGGAACGTGACCGGGACGTATTGGTGGCCATCGATGGTCAGAGGGTCGTCGGCAGCAGGCACCGTGGAGAAGGACTATCGCATCCACTCGGGTGAGGTAGCTCCAGTCGGTCGCTCGTGGCTGGACGATGATGAGTCGGTCGCGCCGACCGCACACGAGGGCGGCAGCAACCCGGACCTGTCTGCTCGCGGGTGGCAGGCCCATTCGGTGACGTTGAATACCCTCGCTCGGTTCGTCGCTGCAGCCGGGCTGACCCCGCTTCGTGCTCGCCCGGATGGCCCGCAGTTTGACTGCGCGTGGGAGCAGGATGGTGAATGGTCGGTAGCCGAGGTTAAGAGCCTGACCGACATGAACGAGGCCGAGCAGATGCGGCGAGGGATCGGTCAGTGTGTGGATTACCGGCACGCGATCCGGGAGGCGACAGGCTGCCCGACGCGCGCTGTACTTGTTGTTGAGCGGGAGCCGTCGTCGCGGTGGTTGGAGGTCTGCGCCGAGACGGATGTCGTGGTTGCCTGGCCCAGCGCGTTCGAACGCCTCGCGGTCTCGGCGTAAACCGCTGGGTAGGGTCGGTCGACACGCGGCGCCGGCTCTGGCGCGTTCGGGGTCAGTTGCTCAGGTAAGTGGCGAGGGTGACGAGTTGTTGCTCGAGCTCGGCGAAACTGACTGAGCGGCCAGCGGTGCCAGGCCAGCGGTCAGGGGTGCCGTGTACCGTCCACCATCCGTTCGGGGCATGGCCGATCATGATTTGGTCGAGCATCTCGACGCGGTGGCGGTGCAACTTCGGCAACATAGCGATCGTGCGGAGCTCGTCGACCAGGCCGGTGACGTAGGCAGCGGCGCCAGCGCTGGCGTCGTGGTACTGGCGTGAGGCCTCGGCGTGGAGCTCGGCGCCGTGGGCTTGAACGGCGAGAAACCAGGCGACGCGGGCCTCGTTGAACGTCAGCTCGGCGGCGGCGACGCGTTCGGTCACTGGATGCCTACTACCGTCGCGGTGACGGCATCGCCGCATAGCAGCCCGTCCGCCAGACGGGGAGAACCTCACCGGAGACCATCCCCGAAATGCCTGTCGAGGGCACGCATAACGTTCAGCCCGAGGCCACGCGAGCCCGTCCGGGAACGGCACATAGAGGACGCTCCCTCGGGCTCCGTCGGCGAACGTTATGGGGCGGGCCGAGGGCTTGGGTGGCCGCAACAGTTCGCCGGAACGCGAGCGGTCGACCGACGGAATCGATTGAGTGAAGTGTGCGCCTGATTCGTCGATCTCGGCGGGCGATTACGCCGAGATCTTGGCTGCGTACTTGCGCTGGGCGGCCTGCTTGGACACGCCGAGCATCGCTGCGATCTCGGACCAGGATCGATCAGCGCTGCGTGCATCGCGGATGGCGTCGAGCAGTGCTGTGTCGATGTCGTCTCGCTGTTCCACCAGTTCGGCGATGGTTCGAAGCGCTGCCGTGTTCGCCTCGACGAGATCGTCGGCGTCGACGTCCTCGGCCCACTGCTCAAGGGCGTCTGCGCGTTGTGCTCGTGTCGTCGTCATGGTGTTCACCAACCTTTCAGGAACTTGGATCGAGCCGGCATCGCAGGGATGATCGCGACGCCGTCGGCGTCATCGACGACGCCGACCTCCAACGGTTCACCGTTCGCGGAGGGTCCGATAAACATCGTGACGTCGGGATCGTCGGTCTGGAAGCCTCGCCAGTGGTGTCGCAGTGCATGGAGCATGTCGTCATCGGAGACACCGTGCTTGCGGGCGCTCGCCTCGATGTCCAGCCAGTCAGGCTACGCATCGGACTGCGCATCGTCAACATTTGTTGACGACAGCCCGCTGAAGTGTCGCGATCGGCCCGCACAGTGCGCCGGTATCCGGGCGCCTATTGGGCGGCGGATGGTGAGCGAAGTGTGCGGCTGCTACGGCCAGCCCAAGAGAGTGGGGCGACGCTCAGGCAGCGAGGCTGTGAGCGATTCCATGTCATGGACGTCGCCGGTCAGTATCGGTTCCGAGCGTCGGACGGCCACGACGACAAGATGGGCGTCGACGACGTCGTTGGTGCCTGATCGCGCCAGCAGGTTCCCCACCTCGGGTCCGTCATCGAAGACAACCACGACCACTGATTGCAGGAATCGGGCGAGGCGTGCTTGTCGCGCACCGTCGCGCCAAACCTGGGCAATGACGGGATGCGTCGTCGTCAGTGGCGTTTCGTGAACGAGCGCTGCAGCAAGGAACTCCTGAGCCGCCCGTTCACCTCGATCAACCGAGATGAGGAATCCGGCGTCAAGAATCAAGGCTGTAGCGGTTGCTCATCGCAGCGACGGCATCTTCGTCGACCGGGCCTGCCTCGTATTCCCACTCGGTGAGTAGATCCGCCAGGGCAGCGCGTCGTTGGGTTTCGGCGGCGAGCAGGCGAAGTCCCACGCGGAGTGCGTTCGATCGGCCGCCATGTATCTCGGCCAACTCGTCAAGAGTGTGCTCTTCGTCAGGGTCGAGACGAACCGTGGTCGTAGCCATGTTCACCACTGTAGCACGAACGTGCTACACCATGCGCCGTGGACTGCGAGCTCGAACATAACGCCGAGACCCCCTGAGCACCTGATCCCGCCGACCGATACTACGAGCGGGCGATACCGAGCCGTATGGACGCAGCCCGACATCGCAACACTCCAGACGACCGGGGCCGATCTGACGCTGAAGATGGCGAGAACCAGCGATGACCGAAGCGGGCTTCGTCCTCATCATCGGTTCGGCCCTTGGGGATTCAAGAGACGACGAGTCGTTCTCAGAGCCGTCGTGTCAGAAGTTCTGCGGCTTCCCGCACGGAGCAGCTCGATGATGTTCTGTTACCGTCATCTGACGGAGCACACGTTCTCGATGGGGGTGTCGTGGCAGCAGTTACCAGGACGGATATTCAGGTCGGCGCTGCTTCCGTGCGCGTGCAGCGCGCCGGGGATGGCGACACGACCGTGCTGTTTCTTCACGGTGCCGGTGGAGTCCCGGCGTGGACCCCGTTCTTCGATGCCATCGCCGAGGGCCGGGAGTTGCTCGTACCTGATCACCCCGGATTCGGGCTCTCGCCAGACGTCGACAACCTTCGCGATGTGCCCGACTACGCCATGTTCTACCTCGACTTCCTCGACACGATCGACGCTCGAGACGTTCACGTCGTCGGCCATTCCCTCGGTGGTTGGATCGCCGCCGAGATGGCGATCCGAAACGAAAGTCGGGTTCGGTCCTGGTCGTTGATCTCGCCCGCCGGTATTCGACTACGCGGTCAGCCGATGGCTGACATCTTCATCTGGTCTCAAGAAGAGGGGATCCGCAACCTGTTCCACGATCAAGGGTTTGCCGACCGGTTGCTCGCCCAGGAGCCAACGTCAGAGCAGATCGACGTCGCGCTCCGCAACCGCTTCACGTTCGCCAAACTGGCCTGGCAGCCCCGGGGCTTCAACCCAGCGCTCGCGAAGTGGCTGCACCGGATCAGCCGCCCGACCACGATCGTCTGGGGTCGTGACGACCTGCTCTTGCCCGTCGCCTACGCATCTCTGTGGTCGCAGTACGTCCCGAAAGCAACCGTTCATCTCCTCGACGACTGCGGCCATCTTCCCGTCGTCGAACAGGCTGCGACGACGGCCGCTCACGTCAATCGACACATCGACACCCACTCAGGCGGCGCTCCGTCATGAAGTTCATCTGCTTCTCACTGATGCCCTACCGGCCGCTCGACCTCGAGGCGGCCAAGCAGCATCGTTCCGCCTGGGTCGTCCTCCCCAACTCGATGTACGACCCCGAGCTTGGCGCTGCGGAGTACGACAGCTACCTCGACATGCTCACGTATGCCGAAGATCTCGGGTTCGACGGGATCGGGGTCAACGAGCACCATCAGACCGCGTACGGCATGATGCCGGCACCGAACCTGATCGCGAGCGCTCTCATCCAGCGCACCAAGCGGGTGAAGATCGCGATACTCGGGCGAGCACTTCCCCTCGTCGGCAATCCGCTCTACATCGCAGAAGAACTGGCGATGCTCGACAACTTGTCACGTGGACGGGTGATCGCCGGGTTCGTCCGAGGGATCGGTGCCGAGTACCACGCCAGTGGCGTCAATCCGGCGTTCTCCCACAGTCGATTCCACGAGGCTCACGATCTGATCGTCAAGGCCTGGACCACACCCGGCCCCTTCGCTTGGGAAGGCGACCACTACGACTTCACATATGTCAACACGTGGCCGCGGGTCTACCAACAGCCTCACCCCCCGATCTGGATCCCGTCCCAGGGATCGATCGAGACGATCGAGTGGGCTGCGCACCCCGACCGTCGGTATCCGTTCCTGGTGACGTTCTCGCCCGAAGAGGCGGTGGCACGCAACCTCAACGCTTACCGTGAACAAGCGCGTGTGTACGGCTACGAGGCGACTCCTGATCAGTGCGGCTGGGCAGCCCCGGTATACGTTGCCGACACCGAGGAGCAGGCAATCGACGAGGCTCGTGCAGGTATCGAAACACTGTTCAACAGCTTTCTCACCCTGCCGATCCAGATGTTGCTGCCGCCGGGCTACACCTCGATTGCATCTGTGAAGAAGATGATGGGAGCGCGCGCCGGACTCGGGATGGAATATCAGACCATCGAACGTCTGGTCGAACTCGGCACTGCACTCGTCGGAACACCCGACACGGTGAGAGCACGTATCGAACAGATGCAAGAGCGTGCAGGCTTGGGCACCTTCGTTCCATTGCTCCAGTTCGGCACGCTCGACGACGCTGCCACCAAGCGCAACATGGAACGATTCGCGTCCGACGTCATGCCGCCACTACAAGGCTGACGGCGCGCCGGCCACGAGCAGAGGCGACTCCCATCGAGCCAGATGCCTCCGCGGCGCTCGTGGTCGCTGACGGTCATCCCCGAGCAGCACTCAGCTCAGGGTGTGAACTCCTCGTCGACGACCAGATCGGTGAACGATGGGGGACCATCGAAGATCTCGGCCATCGTCGCGCGTGCGGCCGCGAGGCCCTCCTCGCGACGGGGGTCGTTCTCGCGGGCCCTCGCCTTCTCAGCACTCTCGAACACCACCAGCATCGTGACCGAATTCGGATCGTGCTCCTCGCGCATGACCAATGAGCGCACCAATCCCGAGCCGGCCTGCTCGGTATCGCGCAGCTGCTGGATGAGCTGCGCGAGCCCGGCCTCCTTGCCGTCCTTGAGTCGCGTCCTGATGAGCTGTGCCCACATGGTGAACCCCCTTTGTCGTCGCCGACCCAGCTTCGCAGGCGATCTGCCTGCGCGCCAGCGAAAACCCGCCCCTCAACGGCGTCGATGTGGACCCGATGGTCGCTCGACGCGGTGAGCGCCGGGTCAACCGTTGCGTTCGTCGATCTCGGTCATGTTGTCGAGCAGCCGAACGAGATAGTGGAGCGCGTGGCTGATGTCCTCGACCGACAGGCCGGCCACGGCGGCGTCATAGAACTCGTTGATGCGCGGCAGCGCCCTCGTGTGCCAGCGGTCTTCTCCCTGGGCGGTCAGTCGGAGGAGCCGGCTTCGCCGATCGGCCGAGTCGGCAGCGCCCTCGATGAGCCCATCCTGTTCGAGCCGGCCGACCACGCCCGACAGGCTCTGCCGGCTGATCTTGAGGTACCTGGCCAGATCACCCACGGCCATGCCCTCGGCCGCTTCCTCCCGGGAGAGCGCTCCGAGCACTGCCCACCGTTGCGTCGTCAAGCCTTCGTCTTCGACCGCCTTCGTGCCGGTCTTGTGCAACATGTTTGCGCACTGATACAGCCGAAAGAACAGCCGGTTCGCGAGTTCGTATCGCGCTAGATCTCCTCCAGCCGGGTCGACATCGTCTTGTTGCATCGGCGATCCTCACATTCCGAGCCCTTCGCACTGGACATATACGACAATATCATGGCATAGTTTACCAACCGTGGGAAGAGGAGGAACAGCATGAATCGCTTCGAGGATCGCACTGTTGTGGTAACCGGTGGGGGAGGGGGCATCGGCACTGCCGTATGCGCCGGCTTCGCCGCCGAAGGAGCACGGGTTGCAGTGCTCGATCGAGCGCCGGAAGCGGCGTCAGCGACGGCTGCGGCTATCAACAGCGACGGTGGACGTGCGTTGGCTGTCGGGTGTGACATCACCGAGCGCTCCTCGGTCGACGCTGCCCTCGAACGTGTCACAGCAGAACTCGGTCCGATCGACGTGCTGGTCAACAACGCCGGCTGGGATCTCTTCGTTCCGTTCGTCCAGACCCGTCCGGAGGACTGGTCGCGGCTGATCGACATCAACCTCGTCGGCGCACTTCACATGCACCATGCTGTTCTCCCCGGAATGATCGAGCGGGGAAGCGGGCGCATCGTAAACGTCTCGTCCGACGCAGCGCGTGTCGGGTCCTCCGGCGAATCCGTGTACGCCGCCTGTAAGGCGGGCCTGGTCGCTTTCTCCAAGACGCTCGCCCGAGAACACTCTCGCGACGGCATCACGTTCAACGTCGTCTGTCCCGGCCCCACTGATACGGCCCTGTTGGCGACCGTCACCGACACAGCCGCCAACCCCGAGAAACTGCGCGAGGCATTCCGCCGGGCGATCCCGATGGGGCGCCTGGGTCAACCCGACGATCTGGTGGGTGCCGTGCTGTTCTTCGCCAGCGACGCAGCCTCTTTCGTGACCGGCCAGGTGCTGAGCGTCTCCGGCGGCCTCACCATGGCCGGCTGAACCGATCACACAGCAACGAGAGGAACACCATGGAATACACCGACATCACGGTCGAGGTACGACGCAATGTCGCGTACATCACCATCAATCGGCCCGAGGTGATGAACGCGTTTCGCGGCCGCACCTGTGACGAACTCATCGATGCGCTGCACCGAGCGGGCTACGACCCCGAGATCGGAGCTGTCGTTCTGGGAGGCACCGGGGATCGCGCCTTCTGCACCGGCGGTGACCAGTCGACGCACGACGGGCAGTACGACGGCAGGGGAACCGTCGGCATGCCGGTCGAAGAACTGCACACCGCCATCCGCGACATTCCGGTTCCGGTGATCGCCCGTGTACAGGGCTACGCCATCGGTGGCGGCAACGTACTCGCCACTCTGTGTGACCTCACGATCTGTTCCGAATCCGCGATCTTCGGCCAGGTCGGGCCAAAGATGGGCTCGGTCGACCCGGGCTACGGCACGGCGTTCCTCGCGAGGGTCGTCGGTGAAAAGAAGGCCCGGGAAATCTGGTACCTGTGCAGGCGATACTCGGGACGCGAGGCAGAAGCGATGGGCCTCGCAAACATCTGTGTGCCAGACGACGAGCTCGACGCCACGGTCGAAGCCTGGGCGGAAGAGATCTGCGAGCGCAGCCCGACCGCGATCGCGATCGCGAAGCGATCCTTCAACATGGACACCGCCCATCAGGCGGGGATCGCCGGCATGGGCATGTATGCGCTCAAGCTCTACTACGAGACCGACGAGTCGAAGGAGGGCGTCAACGCCCTCAAGGAGCGACGGGCCCCGAAGTTCCGTGAGTTCGCCCGATGAAGATCACTCCCAATCCGTACGTCGACGGCGACCTGCTCGACCTGGCAGAGATGGCAGGCAGGTTTGCCGCCGAACGGGTCGCCCCCGGCTACGTCGAGCGGGACCGGACACGGACCCTCGATCGTGCGCTGAGCGAGGAAATGGGCGCACTCGGGCTGATCGCCCCCGAACTGCCCGACGAGCACGGAGGACAGGGCTCGACCAAGGTCGCGGCCGGGGTCATTCACGAACAGATCGCTGCTGCCGACCTCTCGCTGTCCTATGTGAACCTGCTGGGCTCGTTGAACGCCCAGATCATGTCGGATCACGGCGATCCGGCAGTCGTCGGGCCGTGGCTGAGGGAGATCACCGCCGGGCGAGCCATAGCGGCACTCGGCCTGACCGAGCCTCGGGGAGGTTCGGATGCCGCTGCATTGACGTTGAGAATGCGTCGCGATGGCGATCACTACGTACTCGACGGCGAGAAGACCTCGATCTCGGCCGCCGACCAATCCGAGATCGCTGTCGTGTTCGGGCGTACCGGCGGCCCGGGCGCTCGCGGTATCACTGCGTTGCTGGTGCCGATGAACCTCGCCGGTATCACCACATCACGGTTCGACTGCCACGGGCAGCGCGCCATCGGTCGCGGGTCGATCTACTTCGACGGTGTTCGCGTCCCGGTGTCGCACCGCCTCGGTGACGAGGGTGGCGGCTTCGTCCAGGTAATGCAGGGATTCGACTTCTCACGTGCCCTGATCGGCCTCCAGGTGCTCGGCGTCGCCCGTGCAGCTCTCGACGACGCATGGAACTACTCGACGGAGCGAACTGCGTTCGGGCAACCGATCTCGGCGTTCCAAGGGGTCTCCCACCGCCTCGCCGAGTTCGACACCCAGGTCGAGGCCGCTCGACTGCTGTGCTTCCAAGCACTGTGGTCGGCCGATCGCGGGCTGCCACACACCGCCGAGGCCGCAATGTGCAAGTGGTGGGCACCGAAGCTGGCATACGACGTGGTGCACGAGTGCCTGCTGGTCCTCGGCCACGGTGGTTACGACCGAGGGGTGATGGAGCAGCGTCTGAGGGACGTGCTCGGCTTCCAGATCGGCGACGGCACCGCTCAGATCATGAAGACGATCGTCGCCAGGGCACGGGTCGGACGAGCCGCAGTACCGGTTTAGGGTGCAACCGGCGCGTCGGGCCTGAACGAGCCGCCGCGTGGCGTCCACAGACGCGGTGATTCACACGCGGTGATTCACACGCAGGTCCAGTCGGTGCGGACTCCGCTGACCCAGGTGCGCAGTACGTACTGGGCACCGGCAGGCGCCGCCGTATCGAGATAGTGGTCGACACCGCTGCCGGGAGTGGCCAACCACGAACCGTTGCGTCGAATCACGTGGGTTCCGCCGTCATCTCCCCATGAGATCAGCGTTCCGTCGGCCACCGCCTCGACCCGGCATCCCGCCACAGGCGGATTGGTCGGCGGCGGCGACGTGGTCGGGACTGTGGTAGTCGACGTCGTCGTGGTCGTGGTGGTCGTGGTGGTGGTCGTCGATGGAATGCTCGTCGTCGGGGCGGTGGTGGTCGTCGTCACCGGGTCGGTCGTGGTCGTCGTCACCGGGTCGGTCGTGGGAGTCGAGCCCGGCGGTGCTGCGATGCAGGCCGTGTCGATCCGGCCGTTCCCCGACCAACTCCGAATCACATAGGTCGCCCCGGCCGGCGGTCCGACGTCGACATACGTGTTGGTGTTCGGGGGCGGAGTGGCGAGCCACTTGTCATCTCGACGGATGACGTCGGTACCTCCCGTCGAGGCCCAGGCCAGCGTCGCCGCTGCGTCGCCGAGCACGACGGTGCAACCGGTTGCCGGCGGGGGAGGCGGGGATGTCGTCGGCGGAGGTGGTGTGAGATCGTCGGAGATCACCTGGAAGTTGTCCCACGTCGACCCGGAATCGTCTTCGTCGAACTCGACCTTCGTGCGGAGTCCTTGCTGGTGGCCCGATCCGTACGCTGCCTGCGCAGACTGGCTCAGGCGATACGCGACCGATGCGATCGCTCCGCTCGAGTCCGAGACCGTGCAACCGACGGACGACGACTGCAGGTCGGCCGGAACGACGATGGTCAGATGATAGGTGCGCCCATTCGCGAGACCGATCCCGCCTCTGCTCGCAAGCAGCGACGTGACCGTTCCGTTCCTGGTGTCGCCGATCGTCAACAACCCGGCGGGATTACCGGCGGTGACCTCGATCTTGCAGAACAAGTGATCGTCCGCGTCGCGAAAGAGCGCACTCAGCCCGGAGTTCGCTCGCTGATACGTCGGCGACAAGGTGATGTCCGCTTCGACCTGATAGTTCGAGGTGAGACCGGTGTCGATCACCGCATGTCCGACCGTGGGGACCCTGCTTGCCGGGTCGATTCGTGCGCGGCCGGATTCGACGAAGAAGTTCGGTGAGCAACCGCCGCACTGCTGCCCGAAGGTCTCCCACCGAGCGCCCGAATCCGCCACCCCGAGGGGACCATCGGCCCGCTCGAAGGTGTCGGATGCGACGGTTGCAGCGCCGGCGGATCCGTACGGCAGCACCACCAGCGCTGCGACCAACGGAGCTATCAGAACAACGACCCTCTTCATGTTCCTCCTCGAAGTCCGCGACCGAGATCGACGCTACTCCTCGCCGCAATCCCATCCGGCGATGCCCAGGTCCGTGCGAGGATGCGAAGCGTCGTGGTCAGTGGCCGGGGGCGCGGCGGGCGTGGTGCCCACTTGACGACGAACTCGGCGTCCGGTCGTGCTGGCGAACGACCGAATCGGTGGCTTGCGGTCGCCTGACCCGTCGACCGTCGACGACCGATGCCGAAGGCTCCGACACGACTCGAGGGACGGTTCATCTCATCGCGCCGGCCGCCTCGTCCGCGCAGGGTCTGACCATCAGGCTCTTGTTGAGGGTGATGATCAGACCCCACGGCGATCCACGGGAACACGACTCCGATCCTCGAACCCAGGTCGGGGCCGAACGGCCCTATGCGCCCCTCGGGTCATTGGTGTTGAATGCAAGCGTGGTCAGTCGTTTCCGTCATACCTTGACCCGAGTCCGAACCGAATGGCGAGAGCGCGGCACGGCATACGAAATCGCCAGAGTGTTGTCGAGCCCTGCTCGGCGCCTGTTCGTCCGCGTTCGAGTGGAGGGCATCGAGAATCTGCCCGCCACCGGCCCCGTGATCGTCGCCGCCAACCATCTGTCCTTCTTCGATTCCATCCTGTTGATGTTCGATCTGCCTCGGCAGGTACGCATGTTGGGCAAGGCCGAATACACAGACCGTCGCCTGACCCGCTGGTTGTTCGTCGGCGCCGGCATGATCCCGGTCCGCCGGACCAACCTGGGCGACACGACACATGCACTCGCCCAGGTCCGAGCGGTGCTCGACGAGGGGCACGCGATCGGGGTGTTCCCCGAAGGGACCCGTTCTCGCGATGGGTTGCTGCACCGCGGCCATTGCGGAGCGGCGCATCTTGCGATCCTCACCGGAGCACCGTTGATCCCGATCGGGCTGGTCGGTACCGATCAGATCCTGCCGACCGGCGCGCGGCTCGTTCGCCCGTTCCGAACGGCGACTGTGCGGATCGGCGCACCGATCCGTCCGGACGAACTCGGCGTTACCCGCAGCACGAATCGCGCCCGCCGGGTCATCACGGACGAACTCATGAGCGCGGTGCGCCTGCTGAGCCAGCAGGACTACGTCGATTCCTTCGCTCCGATCGGACCGAGGGTGGCGCTCAGTCCGACCTGACCGCGGGCTCGACCGACGCCGTGACCAGGCGGGGCCAGGATGCGAACGCGCTAGCTTGGCCATCCACCCAGACCGATGGGCAGTCCTCGATCGCGGGATGATCGCGGGCTTGATCAAGTTCGACACTCGCCAGACGAAAGAGAAAGCCACCATGTGCGGTCGGTTCGTATCTTCCTCGACTCCTGAACGGATCGCTGCCTACTTCGGCGCAGATGTCGCCGTGGAGCCACTCGGCGAGAACTACAACGTCGCCCCCACCAACGACATCTACGGTGTCGTCGCGACGGCGAAGGACGGGCTCGAGGTCCAGGCGTTCCAGTGGGGTCTGATTCCGGTCTGGGCCAAAGAACGCAAGATCGGGCAACGAATGATCAACGCGCGCGCGGAGACCATCGCACAGAAGGCCGCATTCAAGGGCGACTTCAGGAAACACCGCTGCATCATCCCGATGGATGGGTTCTACGAGTGGGCGGCGGGGGTCGAGGGAGGACCGGTCACCAAAGCGGGCAAGCCGGCCAAGCGGCCTCACTACATACACCGCGTCGACGACGAGCCGCTGGCCGTCGCCGGGATCTGGTCCGCATGGAAGGACCGGGAATCCGGCGGCGATGCCGACTGGCTGCACAGCGCAGCGGTGATCACCACCGACGCAAACACGACGATGGCCCCGGTTCACAACCGGATGCCCGTCATCTTGCCCAAGGCGATGTGGGACATCTGGCTCGATCCGACGAATCAGAACATCGACATGTTGTCAAAGCTTCTGGTACCTGCACCCGATCACTTGCTCACGATGCGCGAGGTGTCGAGCACCGTGAACAATGTCCGCAACAAGGGCCGTGACCTGATCGCGCCGCTCGCCCCCTGACTCGCGGAACCCGCAGCGCGATCAGTCGACGAGTGCCTGATATACGAGTTGCTTGAGCTGAGGTCGGATCGGGTGCGTGCTCGATGGCATCAGCTGAGTGAGGAACACCACGGCGATGTCCTCGAGCGGGTCGCAGAAGAATGCCGTACTGGCCGCACCACCCCACGCGTACTCACCCGGAGAGCTCAGCACGCGATATGCAGCGGGATCGAGCTGCACCGAGAAACCGAGCCCGAACCCCACACCGTCGAAGGCAGTCTCAGCGAAGAGCGGCCTTCCGAATGCCTCGAGGTCAGCTCCGCCGGGAAGGTGATTGCGAGTCATGTAATCGACCGTGCGCGACCCGAGCAGCCGAGTCCCGTCGAGCTCGCCCCGCCCGAGCAGGAAATGGCAGAACCGCAAGTAGTCGGCTGCGGTTCCCCACAACCCGCCGCCACCGGACAGACACGTCGGCGTTTCGGCGACAGCACCGTCGAGCGGGCTGATCGTGGCCTCTCCCGTCGCCGGATGCGGGCCGTAGAGGCGGGCGGCCCGATGCGCTCGTTCCGGCGGCACGAAGAATCCGGTGTCGACCATGTTCAACGGGGCGAAGATACGGCTGGCAAAGAACTCGTCGAGCGTCACGCCGGAGATCACCTCGACCACGCGGCCCAACACGTCGGTGGAAACGCCGTAGTTCCACTCGGCGCCGGGCTGGAAAGCGAGTGGCAATGTCGCCCACGAGTCGCAACACGCCGCGAGGTCGTAATCGACGGGCTGCTCCCACTCGTAGCCGGCTGCGCGATAGATCGCATCGGTCACGTGCTGATGATGGAACCCGTATGTCAGCCCTGACGTGTGGGTCAGTAGGTGCCACATCCGCATGGGCTCGGTGACCGGAACGGTCACCGGCTTGAGGGCCGAGCCGCTGCGGTAGACGCGGGCTTCCCCGAATGACGGAATGAACTTCGAGACCGGGTCCTTCAGCTCGAACGCTCCCTCCTCGTACAGCATCATCGCCGCGACCGAAGTGATCGGTTTCGTCATCGAGTACAGCCGCACGATGGTGTCGTCGGACCACACCGCTGCGGCGTCGATATCGCGCATGCCCGCCGTACTGTGGTGCACCAACTGACCTGCTCGGGAGACGAGGACCTGCCAGCCGGCGAGTCGACGATCGTCGACGTAACGCTGGAAGTGGGTGTCGATGCGGTCGAGGCGCCGCGGATCGAAGCCGTGCTGAGTCGGGTCGACGACGTTCATCGGTCGACGACGTGCTGCTCGTGCCCGTTGGATCGGAGCGCCTGACGGATGGCGTCCGCAGCGGCCGCCAAACTCTCACGGTCTACCGAAGCTGCAGCGTTCGCGAACGAGAGCTCACGCATCTCGTTGGTCGGTATCACGTGGATGTGGGTGTGCGGTATCTCGTATCCGGCGATGATCACTCCGACGCGCTCGGGGCTGAACGCGTCACGTTGGGCCTGTGCGATGTGACGTGTCACCTCGAACAGATGACCGGCGAGTTCGCCGGGTGCATCCACCCAGTGGTCGACCTCTTCGATCGGCACCACGAGCGTGTGTCCGTGGGCCATCGGATTGATCGACATGAACGCTACGCAGACCTCGTCGCGCCACACGAACGTACCGGGAATGTCACCCTCGATGATGCGAGTGAAGATGGTCGCCATGGGCGCAATCTACTCATCGCCCGACCGCCTAGGCTCGCCCAGGTGACCGCGCATGCCGATCCCACCGACGTACCCGGAGAGGTCGACACGTTGTGGACGGTGCCGAATCTCGTCACGCTGATCCGGCTGCTGCTCCTTCCCGTCTTCGTGTGGGTGCTGTTCGGCTTGCCGTCCCGACAGACGGCAGCCTGGATGTTGGGCATCCTCGGCATGACCGACTGGGTCGACGGGTACCTCGCACGCCGGTTGGGCCAGACGAGCGAGTTCGGCAAGAAGTTCGACCCGACGGTCGATCGGCTGTGGTTCATCGTCGCCGTGGTCGCCATCATCGTCAACGGCGCGATTCCGATCTGGTTCGCGGTGGCGGTGCTGGCGCGGGAGATCCTGGTCGGGGGAGCGGTGGCGATCGCGACGCTGGCGTTCGGCATGAAACGGTTCGACGTCACCTGGCTGGGCAAGACCGCAACATTTCTCCTGATGTTCGCGGTGCCAGGGTTCCTCATGGCCGAGAGCAGCATCGGGATCGCCGGCTGGTTCGAAGTCGCCGCATGGTGTTTTGCGATCCCGGGTCTCGTCCTGAGTTACTACACGGGATTCACCTACATTCCCGCAATCCGGGCCGGCATCCGTTCAGGTCGTGCCGAATGAACCTCGCTTGCTCTCCAGCCGACTCGGAAGCGGTACGGTTGCAGCCATGAACGTTCCCGACGAACTGCGTTACTCCGCCGAGCACGAATGGGCGAGGCGGCTCGACGGCGGGTCGAGAGTGCGGGTCGGCATCACCGATTTCGCACAGGATGCCCTCGGCGACGTGGTGTACGTCGATCTTCCCGAGGTCGGCACCGCTGTGGCCGCTGCTGAGGCAGTCGGCGAGCTCGAGTCGACGAAGTCGGTCTCCGAGATGTATGCGCCGGTATCCGGCACGGTGGTAGCGGTGAACGAAGCGCTGGCCGACAACCCTGCGCTGCTCAACGAAGACCCCTATGGCGACGGATGGTTGTGCGAGATCGAGATGTCGAACACCGCCGATCTGGATGCCATGATGGATGCTCCCGCCTATCTCGCCCTCACCGAAGGCTGACTCGATCCGAGGAACCATGGCGTACACCTACTGCAACCAATGTGGTCATCGGAATCCACCCGAGAGCAATTTCTGCTCGAGCTGCGGCTCTGCGCTCGACCTCATGGACGACCGCACGATCACGCTCACTGCTCTCGACCCGCTGCAGGACGCGCCGGGCCCGGACGATGACCTCGTCATCCCCGTCGGCGAGTTGGCCAAGGGCGCGGGAGTCTTGATCGTCCGTGCCGGGTCCCAGGCCGGCGACCGGTTCACCCTCGACGCCCCGATCACCCGCCTCGGCCGACACCCAGAGAGCGAGATCTCACTCGACGACATCACCGTCTCGCGCCGCCACGCCGAGGTACAGCGAACTGCGGACGGGTACGCCGTCGCTGATTCCGGCTCACTCAACGGCACCTATGTCAACCAGGAGCGCGTCGATCGCACGATCCTGCGCCACGGTGACGAGGTACAGATCGGAAAATTCCGGTTGGTGTTCTTCGAGCGGGCCGATGGCTGACGTTCACGACACCGGCTATCTGTCGATCGGCGAAGTCCTGGGACTCCTCCTGGAGGAGTTCCCCGATGTCACGATCTCGAAGATCCGCTTCCTCGAAAGCCAAGGGTTGATCTCTCCCGAGCGGACCTCCTCGGGATACCGCAAGTTCTACGACGACGACGTCGAGCTCCTGCGCGTCATCCTCACCGAGCAACGCAAGAACTACCTGCCGTTGAGGGTGATCAAGGATCGGCTCAAGACCGGCGAGATCGATCCCACCGGCGAGCACTTGCGTCCCAATGGAGACGAAGAGGTGACCGGGGGCAGTGGATCCAGCGAGTCGCCGTCCGACGCGACGCAACCGGGAGACGGGCACCCGACCGAC
>JAHEDX010000083.1 GCA_024641005.1 Acidimicrobiaceae bacterium | reverse complement strand
AGCTCAGCTGGTGGTAGCGCCAGGTTGTGATCCTGGAGGTCGGGGGTTCAAGTCCCCTCGGTCACCCTCATAGTGCCCAGGCAGTTGAGGTCGAGCAGTCGGCCTCTACACTGCCTGGGCCACAAACCGCCTCTAGCTCAATGGCAGAGCAGTGGACTCTTAATCCATTGGTTCTGGGTTCGAATCCCAGGGGGCGGACACAGAAATCCCAGCTTCCGGCTGGGATTTCTCTGGTTTTCGGCGACGCCCCCACGCATCGGCGGCGCACGTCGGCGAGGCGGCCCGGCAGAGCTACTGTTCGGCATGTTCGTCGCCGCACCCGTGGTGCCGCTGCCGCCGCTCGGGGATCACGAGTTGTTGGTCTTCTGGTGCCAACTCGCTGTCCTGCTGCTCGCGGCGCGTGCTGGCGGCTACCTCGTTCGCCGCCTCGGACAACCGAGGGTGATCGGCGAATTGCTGGCCGGCGTCGCACTGGGACCGTCGATCGCAGGCGAACTCTGGCCAGACGGGTGGCGATGGCTGTTCCCGGACGACGAGCAACAGGCCGGCCTCTTGCTCGGCCTGGCGTGGTTCGGCATCGTGCTGCTGCTGATGACGACCGGCGCCGAGACCGACCTCGCCGTCGTTCGTCGGCAAGGACGAGCCGCATACTCGACGGCATTCGCCAGCCTCGTCGTGCCGCTCGCAGCCGGGATCGCACTGGGTTGGTGGCTGCCGGAACGGTTCCTCGGTACCGACGGGCGCCGATGGATCTTCGCGGTCTTCATCGGCATCGCGTTGGCGATCTCGTCGCTACCGGTCGCTGCCCGCATCCTCGGCGATCTCGGCCTGCTCACCCGGCCGATGGGCCAGCTGGTGATGACCGTGGCGATGACCAACGACGTCGTGGGCTGGCTCCTGCTCGGGCTGCTCGCCGGAGTCGCCGAGACCGGATCCGTCTCGCTCTCGGATCTGGCTGTGGCCGTCGTCGGAATGACGATGGTGACCGTCCTGGTGCTGGGGCTGGGCGGTCGGGCGCTCGACACGGCAATGGATGTCGTCCAGTCGCGCGAGGGCGGCCCGGCCGCCTCCGCCAGCATCGCAGTGTTGTTCACCGTGATCGTCGGCGCCACGACACAGGCGTTGGGGCTCGAAGTGGTCATCGGCGCGTTTCTGGCCGGCATCGCCCTCGGTCGCAGCCGGCTCGCCGCCGAACCGATCATGGGGCAGATCGAAGTGATCACGGCCGCCGTCTTCGCGCCGCTGTTCTTCGCCGTCGCCGGCGTGCGCGTCGATCTGGCAGCGTTGGGACGATCGGAGGTGCTGATCGGTGCTGCACTGATCACCGTCGTCGCGAGCGTCGGCAAGATGGGCGGCTCGTACCTGGGCGCCCGGTGGGGCGGGTTGAATCGAGCGGACGCCTTCGGGGCCAGTGCGGCGCTCAACGCACGCGGAGCACTCGAGGTCGTCATCGCGACGGTGGGTCTGTCGATCGGGGTACTCAGCGACGCCTCGTACACGGCGATCGTGCTGATGGCGATCGTGACATCTGCCATGGCGGGCCCGTTGCTGCGCATCGGCGCCGATGCACGCTCGTGACCTCGGTCGGCAGATGCTGCCAGGGCGTCGGCACGCGCGAGTTCGCTGCGCCGGCCTCCTTCAGTCGAGGATCGCCTCGAGATCGACGTCGTTGGAGGCCAGCACGAAGGCCACTGCCGCTTCGGTGACGACGTTCGAGAGCAATCCGGTCAGGCGGGCAGGGAAGTCGTCGGGATGGGCACACGGATCGGGCAGGCCGATCAGGCTCAGGTCGGCGTCTGCGCAGCGTTCGGCGATGACCGTCGGCACCGGCCGATCGTCGGCGATCACGTCGACATCCACCGTGAGCCGGGCCTTCGCGAAGATCGCTCGCAGGTTGGTGGAGACCTCGACCGCGACATCCTCCTTCGGCACGACCATACGCACGGTGATCGTCGCCTTGCGCCACGATTTCGACCCGCGCAGCGTGTTCGCCAGCATGATCATCAGCGCCCCGTTGTCGCGCATCGAGCTCAGCCAGACATCGATCTGGCGGCGGTCTCCGAAGGTCGTGTCATCGGGCGCCCGCACCACGACGACGTTGCGGCCGGCGTCGTGGAACCGGTGGATCATGGTGGCGTACTCGTCGGCGTCCGACGTCGTCTCGCCGTCACCGAGCAACACGGTGTTGGGCACCAGTCCCCCGAGGCCGTACGCCTCGACCAGCACCGAGGCGCCGACATACGGCGTCGGTGCCGACACGACCCGGACGAGGGCATCGACCTTGCGATCGGCGAGGTGCTCGCGCACGGTCTCCGCCAGATGACGTTTGCGCTGCGTGGGCGCTGGTTCCGGGAGGATGGTCGCGATCGTGAGCAGCCCCCGATCGTGTGACATCGCGTTGGCGAGATCGATCAGGTACCAGCGTTTGGTCGGACTGCCCGCCAGAACGAGGATGTTGGGACGCCAGCTCTTGGTGTGGGTCGAGGGCCGGATGTGGGCCGCGGCCCAGCGGATCAGGTTGATCCACAGACCTTGCCGGATGTCGCCCCACTGCGCCCGCGCCCGCCGGCGATTGAGCAGGACCCAGATCGCGAGCACGACGGCCATCGCGACGATCGTCGCGACCGGATTGATGAGGAACATCACGGCAACGCACCCGAGCGCGCCGGCGAGCGAGATGGTCCAATGAACCCGGAACGTCGGCCGGAACGACGGGTTGCGGAGAAAGCGCTCGCTGGCCGAGACGAAGTTGACCACCGCATAGGACGCGAGGAAGAACATCGTGAGCACCGGAGCCACCGCGTTGAGGTCGCCGACGGCAACGACCCCCAACGCCAGCACGAGCGAGAAGTACGTACCGATACGGGGTTCGTCGCCGGGTCCGGATCCGCGCCCGAGCACCCTCATGGGCCCGGGGAGCACCCCGTCGCGGGCCAGCGCCTGCAGGATCCGTGGTGCTCCGAGGATGCTGCCCAACGCGCTCGACAGCGTCGCACCCCACACCCCCAACATGATGGCGGGCCCCCACAGGGCGATCGTGCGCATGATCAACGGGTCGTTCACCAGAGCCGACGCGTCGGCCCTGGCGTTGAGCTCGATCGGGATCACCATGTAGAGCACATAGCTCACGCCGATCGCCGCCAGGGTGCCCCGCGGGATCGACCGACGCGGTTCGCGGAGGTCCCCACTCATGTTGACCCCCGCCATGATGCCGGTGACCGCCGGGAAGAAGACGGCGAACACGACCCAGAACGGCTCGGGATCGAACGCCCCTCGTTCGCCGAACCGGACAGGGAGCGTCGGGGGCGATGTCACCGTGTGCGTGCCGAGGAAGAACGAGATCAGCGACGCGACGATCACGGCCATGATCACGTACTGAGCTCGGATCGCCGTCCTCGCCGACACCAACGCGAGCACGGTGACGAGCACCGTGGTGCCGAGCGCGAGCGATCTGATCGGTACCGAGGGCGCGACGACGTGAACACTCTCGGCGAATCCGAGGGTGTACAGCGCTACCGAGAGTGCCTGCGCCAGGTACAACGGAATACCGATCGCGCCGCCGATCTCGGACCCGAGCGACCGGCTGACCATGTAGTACGCGCCACCGGTGCGGATCTCCTGATCGGTCGAGATCTGGGCGATCGACAGGCCGGTGAGCAGCGTGATCGCCGTCGCGATCGTGACGATGACGAGCGTGTTGCGCAGCCCTGCATTGCCCACCACCCACCCGAAGCGCAGGTACATGATCACGCCGAGGATCGTCAGGATCGACGGTGTGAAGACGCCACCGAACGTGCCGAGCCCGCGTCGGGGCGCCTCGGTCTTGGACATGGGGGTCGAGGTCATCGTCGACCCGCGCGGTCGTCGAGGATCATTCGGACCGGCCGAGCTCGCGCCTCGTGGACGACGATGCCACCGATGCACCGAGAACGGACGTGGCGACCAGCGCGATCACCAGCGACACCTCACGTTCACCGACGACATGACCCAGCCTCACGGAACGACGATCGTCGATGGCCGACGCCGCGCGCAGGACCAGGGTGATCACCGTCAGCAGGAGGATCTGACTGCGCCGGATCGACGCCACTCGTGATGTGGTCAGCTCGTCACCCATCAGACATTCCCTATCAGGTTCTCGACTCGCTGAAGATCAGCTGCGGATGGTCGCCGCAACATAGTGCACGCCGATTCGGTCGGTGTAGTCCTCGTTGTTCGGCAGGTACGGTTCGGGGTCGCTCACCCAGATCGGTGTCCACATGCCGTCAGCGACCAGTCGATCGATGACGGCCGCGCAGTCACGTTCGTCCCACAGGTCCTCGCGCTGGGTGACCACGACGACGCCGTCGGGGCGCACGACACGGCAGAACTCGCGCCAGCAACGCTCGACGTCGGGCACATAGGTCATCACACCGACACAGCTGAGGGCATCGAACGAATCGTCGTCGAAAGCGAGCGTCTGTTGGAGATCAGCGGTGTCGAGCACCGAGTAGGCGCCCGATTGCATCGCGACGCGCAACGACGCCTCCGACAGATCGATCCCGTGGAGCACACCGGTGAAGCCTGCGCTGCGCAACGCCGCTCCCACGAGACCGGTGCCGCAGCCGGCATCGAGCACGAGCCGAGCTTCGGGAACCCTGTCGAGCAGCGCTGACGCGACGACCGTCGGTGCGGCATAGGCCCAATCATCGAGGTCGGCGTCGTAGTTGCCGGCCCACGCGTCGTAGTACGCCGCCACTTCCGACGGGTCACCGCTCCCGCGCAACAACCAGCCGTCGTCGGATGCGTCCATCCGACTGTTGTATCAGACGGCAGACGGCGCCTCGTCGAGCGATGTCTCGACGGATGAGTCCTGGGGTGTGCGCCGACGTGTGAGCTGCCAGCCGACCGCGCCGGCGATGACGACGAACGCTCCGAGCAGGTACCACCCGTAGTTCTCGGTGGTCGGCATCTTGTTCACGAGCCAGGTCTGGATGTCTTCACCGAACCCGATCACCGGGTCGTCGACCGGGCCGTCGTAGAAGAAGAGTCGTACCTCGTAGTAGCCGTAGTAGGCCACATACGAACCGGCGACGAGCAGGAAGATTCCGGCGAACTTGTTCATCTTGGGAAGCAGCGAGCGGAACCTGCTGACCAGGCCGTCCTTGGCGAGTGCCACGGCGAGGGTGAGCACGCTGACGACGATGCCCATGCCGAGCCCGTACAGCACGAACACCGTCACGCCCGACAGATAGCTCTCGTTCCGGAAGGTGGTGGAGGTGACGGCGAGGAACGGCCCGATCGTGCACGACAACGACGCCACGGCATACGACACTCCGAAGAGGAACATCGACAGCAGGGTCCCGTCGGCACCGCCCCGCTGCAGCTTCGGGATGTTGAGCACGAGTTCGCGTCCGCTGAGGAGATAGATACCGAGACCGATCAGGCCGAGACCGATCACGACGGTGGCCCACGGCAGGTATTCCTGGATGCCGGAGATGAACTTCGTGATCACGATGCCGATCACGCCGAACACGGCGACGAAACCCAGCGTCAGCACGGCGGACACCTTCAGCCCGCGTCCGACGGCGGTCGACCTGCTGCTGCCTTCGTCGAGGCCGACGAAGGCCGACAGGTACGCCGGCAGCAGGGCGAAACCGCAGGGATTGACAGTCGCAGCCATGCCGGCCGTGAGGGCCAGGGCGAATGGTCCGTTCACCACGAGGAAACACGGTAGGGCGAGATCGCCGTTCCGCAACCGTCATCCACGAAACAACGTCGGAACACCGGCTCGCGTCAGGGCATCCCTCAGCCGGCCATCGCCGAGACCGTCGCCGCCAGTACCGATGGACTGGTCGCGATGTTGAGACGCACGTGCCCCTCGCCCTGAGGACCGAACTCGGGACCGGCACTGAGCGCGACGCCGCGTGCGGTGAACGTCTGGGAGGGATCCGGCCCCAAACCCAGCGCCGTGCAATCGAGCCAGGCGAGATACGTCGCCCGTGGCGGTTCGTACCCGACGCCGGGCAGGTGCTCGGCGAGCAGGCCCGTGAGCGCTCGCCGATTCTCGTCCAGCACGTCGATCACAGCGGACAGCCACTGGTCGCCGTGTGTCCACGCCGCGACGGTGGCGGTGACAGCCATCAGGTTCGGGGCGCCCAGATAATGACCGGGCAGCCCGGCCAGCACCGCCTGCATGCGGTCGCTCCCCACGTGCATCGCGGCCCATCGCAGACCTGCGAGATTGAATGCCTTCGACGCCGACGCCAGCGTCACCGTACGGGCCGAGGCCTCGTCGCCCAACGATTCGAACGGGACGTGCGTCACGCCGGGCATCGTGAGATCGGCATGGATCTCGTCGGAGATGACCGTGATGTCGAAACGTTCCGCGATCGCTGCGATTCGCTCGAGTTCGGGGCGGTCGAACACATGACCGAGCGGGTTGTGTGGATTGCACAAGATCCAGATCGACGCGCCCGACCCGGCCAACTCGGCCTCGAGTGCGTCGTAGTCGAACGCTCCACCCGCCCGCACGACCGGTACGAGGCGGCGATTCATCAACTCGACGGTGTCGAGGAACGGGTGATACGCGGGCAGGTGCAATACCACTCCGTCGCCCGGATTCGACAAGTGGAACACGGTGGCACGGACACCCTGCAACACGTCGACCATGTCGCGCACCCGATCGGGTC
The DNA here is from genome assembly GCA_024641005.1 of Acidimicrobiaceae bacterium. GTDB lineage: Bacteria > Actinomycetota > Acidimicrobiia > Acidimicrobiales > Ilumatobacteraceae > Ilumatobacter. The sequence continues at coordinate 9,564 of JAHEDX010000083.1, read as the reverse complement.
GTGGTTCCCATCCGTAGCGGTCGGCCATCCTGGGGGCGAACAGCCTCCCTGCCGGCGAGAGCGCATAGGGGCCGCCCCAGTCCGGGTAGCCGAAGGCGTTGCCATCGATCACACCCTGCATCGCGTCGGTGATGGCCGGCGCGACCGGGAAGTCCATGTCCGCAACCCAGGCCGCATACCTGCCACCGCGCGACTGCCACTTGGCCCCGTCCCTCGTCCTGAGCACCTCGATGTCGAGCGACCTCAGCCCGAACGGATCAGCGAGTTGGCTCATGGCACCACGACGAGCTTGCCGGCCGCACGCCGTTGCGCGAGGTCGGTCAATGCGTCGACCGTACGTTCGAGCGGATACGCCGTCGGCTCGACCGGGCTGAGCTGCCCCTCGGCGATCATCGTCATCACCTCACGCTGCAGCGCCTCGTTGGCGCTGCGGTGCTGCATGGCCCACGAACCCCATTCGACACCGATCACCGACCTGTTGCGCAGGAGCACCTGATTGAGCGGGAGCGATGGGATGCCTCCGACGAACCCGATCACGAGGAACTGCCCGCCCTCCCCCAGGGTTCGCAACCAGGTATCGGCGAGATCACCCCCGACCGGGTCGTACACCAGGTCGACACCGGCCTTGCCCTCGGCAGCAGCGAGCTCGCGAACTGCGGACTTGATGTCGTCGCCGGCGACGTCGAACGCCACCTCGGCACCCTGGTCGAGCGCCAGACGGCGCTTTTCCTCGCTGGAGGCCACCGCGAACACACGCAAGCCCATCGACACTCCGACATCGACCGCCGCCAGGCCGACGCCACCACCCGCTCCGACGACGAGCAAGGACTGGCCGCGCTCGGCGCCGGCCCGATTGCGCAAGGCGAACATCGCCGTCATGTAACTCTGCACGAAGGTTGCCGCGACCCCATCGGAGATGCCGTCCGGCACGACGGTGACGGCATGGGCCGGAGCCACGACCTCTTCGGCATAGGCACCCGATCCGGCTGCGACCAGCACACGGGTGCCACTCGCGAGGTGCGGAGCATCTCGGGCGACGTCGGGTGCGACCTCGACCAGCTCGCCGACGCACTCCCATCCAGGGGTGAACGGCGTCGGGGTCTTGAGTTGGTAGCGGCCCTGCACGATCAAGGTGTCGACATAGTTCACCCCGGCCGCCTTGACCCGGACCCTGACGGTGCCGGGTCGCAGCTCGGGCGGTGCCACATCCTCGAGCACCAGCTGATCGATGGGTCCGTACTCCCGACAGAGAATCGCGCGCATCGGTTGATTGTGGCACTCCGCTACCGTCATCGCCGTGCCCGAACCACTCACATCCGTCACGCTCGAAGGTCGTCTCGTGCGGCTCGAGCCGCTCGACCCGAGCCATGCCGAGGGCCTCGCCGCCGCTGCCGCGATCGACCGCAGCTCGTTCAGCCTCACCCCTGTCCCCGACGGTGTCGAGGCCATGCGGGCGTACATCGACAACCTGCTCGCCGACCGTGACGACGCCGAGGTGCTGCCCTTCGCTCAGCGTCGCCTCGACACCGGCGAGCTGGCGGGCTGCACCCGGTACCTCGACCTGCACTGGTGGCGGGGCCGCGATGAGATCGCAGAGATCGAGATCGGCGGTACCTGGCTGGCCTCGAACGCCCAGCGCACCGGTATCAACACCGAGGCGAAGCTGCTCCTGCTCACGCACGCGTTCGAACAGCTCGGAGTATGGCGAGTGGCCATCTGCACCGATGCCCGCAACCAGCAGAGCCGTGACGCGATCCTGCGTATCGGGGCAACGTTCGAAGGGATCTTGCGCAACCACCGCGTGCGCTACGACTCGATCGGGACACAGCCACGCCAGAGTGCGATGTATTCGGTGACGAACGAGGAGTGGCCAGGGGTCAGGGACGGTCTGCGAGACCGACTCGCCGCAAGACCCTGACCGCGACCCGACGACGCTCGAGACGTGCCCGCTGCAGGCGGGTCTGCTCCTCGATCCATCCCAACCCGAGCAACGCGACACCCAGCAGCGTCAACGGCACGCCGAGCCACCACTGTGACTCGGTCGCTGCCCCCCCGAGCGCGAACGCGGCACCCGGCACCGCCCTCGATCCCCGCGGTTGGGGGCCGCCGGCCAGCGTCGTCGTCGTCGTGGTCGTCGTCGAGGTCGTCGAGATGATCTCGCCGGCGTACTCGACCGGCATGGTGCCGCCGGTCACGACCTCGTCGGAGTGCTGGGGGCCGGTCGCCGCACACTCGGGGAGCAGCGGCGCCTCGATGGGGCCGTGTTCGAAGCGCGTACTCGCGATGTCGACCGCGCCGAGCGACAGCATGGTGCCCGTCAGACGGTCCCCCACGATGCTCACCTGCGCATCGGTCGCGCCGACCAGCGTGTTGAGGCGGACCCCACGTCCGGTGATCACGTCGATGTGGGCGGCGTCGGCGACATTCACCAGTGTGCTTGCCGCAATCTCGTTCCAATCGGCTCCGCGCGGCGCGATCTCGATGCGTCGCCCGACGACATTGACGAGCACGGACGCAGCTGCAGGCACCCGGCTGACGTTGATCTCGCCGACGAAGGCGTCGTCGACGGTGAAGACCTGCAGCCCGCTGACCCCGTCACCGATCAGTGTGATCCCTTCGGGGGTGGATCGCACGAATCCGGTGCTCGGTGCCCGGTCGAAGCATCGTGAGCTCGCGGCCAGCGACGGTGTCATCTCCGCGTACCGGGCGACAGCGTCGGGGTCGCGCAGCACGGTCTCGCGGCTCCCGGTCGCACCCGAGCGAATCGTGCCGTACTTGAGCGCGCCGGACTCGGGGAACACGATCGTCGCCGTGTCCGCGATGTGCACCGCTCCGCCGACCGCGAAGACCCGGATCGCGTCTCGTTCGACACGGAGCGAGCCCGCCCGCACATCGAGGTCACCGAGCGCCGCAGCGGTACCGGCGAGTTCTGCGTGACCGGACACCGTGAGGTTGCGCGCCGAGAACAGGTCGACCAGCTCGCCACCGAGCAGCACCTCGCGCCCGGACGCCACCACTTGGTCGGCGCGACGAACAGCCGTCGCGGTGACGAACACCCCGAACACCACGACGGAAGCCCCGAGCAAGCGAAAGAAGGCGCGCCGCGTCCTGGAATCCATCACGTCCTCATCGGTCGAATCCGGCCCGTTCTTGAAGCGGCGGGAGCAGGTTTCCTCTACGATCGCCGCTGATGCAGGCCTTGGTGGTGATCGCCCACCCGTGCAGTGACAGCTTCGCCCACGCGGCAGCGACGTCGGCGACCGACGGCCTCGCTCGTGCCGGCCATCGAGTCGATGTGATCGATCTCTATGCGGAGGGCTTCCGCGCGGCGATGTCCCTACCGGAACGGCTGGCGTACGACACCGACGAACCCGTCGTCGATCCACAGGTGGCCGACCACGTCCGGCGGCTCCAACGCGCCGAGATCCTGGTCTTCGTGTACCCGACATGGTGGAGTGGGCTCCCGGCGATCCTGAAGGGTTGGCTGGAACGGGTCATGGTGCCCGGCGTCGGGTTCACGTTCGACGGGCGATCGGGCAAGGTTCGACCCGGGCTCGGTCATGTGCGGCGAATCGTCGGGATCAGCACCTATGGCTCGCCACGCACGTCTGTGAAGGTGGTCAACGACAACGGCCGGCGGATCCTCACACGCGCGCTGCGCATGTCGTGCGGTTGGCGGGTTCGCACACGTTGGCTGGCGTTGTATGCGATGGACACGGCCTCCGACGACGACCGCCGCCGGTTCCTGCGCCGCGTCGAGCAGCGGATGGGAGCCTGGTGATGCGGGCCCTCGTCGTGTATTGCCACCCCAATCCGTCCTCGCTGGTCGCCGCGGCCAAGGATCGGGCGCTCGTCGGGCTGACCGGCGCCGGGCACGACGTGAGAACGGTCGACCTGTATTCGGACGGCTTCGAGCCGGCGATGTCGGGGCCGGAACGTCGAGCGCACAAGCAGCCCGGCGTCACCACGGAACTCCAGCATTACGCCGACGACCTGGCATGGGCCGAGGCGCTGGTGCTCGTGTACCCGACCTGGTGGAGTGGTCAACCGGCGATGCTCAAGGGCTGGATCGACCGCGTGTGGGTGGCCGGTGTGGCCTGGGAACTGCCCGAGGGCGGCTCCGTCCCGCGGCCGTTGTTGGTGAAGGTGCGACGAGTCGTGGTGGTGACGACCCACGGCTCGTCCAAGCTGGTGAACGCGCTGCAGGGCGAGTCGGGCAAGCGAACGGTCACCCGCTCGATCCGGGCCATGTGCAACCGGCGGACACGAACGACGTGGTGTGCGCTGTACGGCGTCGACACGATCGACGAACAACAGCGCGCGTCATTCCTGAATCGTGTGGAACACACGCTCTCGCGACTCTGAACGGATGCCCGGGACCGCTCGGGTCAGCCGGCTGCGACCGCAACCGCGATACCGGCAGCGACACGAGCGTTCTGTTCGGCGAGCGCGAGGTTCGCCGGGATGCTCCGCCCTTCGGTGGCCTGGGCGATCCTGCCGAGTACGAACGGGGTGATGGCGGCACCCGTGATGCCCGCGGCATCACAGTCGGCGAGTGCCCGCACCAGGACGGCATCGAGTTCGGACGGGTCGAGTTCGGCGACTTGTGGGATGGGTACGGCCACGAGAACACCGGAGTGCCGGCGGGTCCGGTTCGACAGGACAGCGGCGACCTCCTTGGCGGAGTCGACGCGATGTGGCGCGCGCAGGCCCGACGAGCGGGTGTAGAACGCCGGGAAGTCGTCGTGTTGCCAGCCGAGCACCGGCACACCGACCGTTTCGAGGTATTCGAGGGTGCGCGCCAGGTCGAGAAACGCCTTCGCGCCGGCACACACCGTGATCACCGGGTGATGCGCGAGTGCGTCGAGGTCGGCGCTCACGTCGCCGGTCGAATCGGCCCCACGATGCACGCCGCCGATACCACCGGTGGCGAACACCGAGACGCCTGCGGCCGCCGCGAGGGCCACCGACGCCGACACCGTGGTCGCACCGAATGTCCACCCCTGAGCGATGGCAACCGGCAGATCACGTTCGGCGGCCTTACGTGCGGCGCCGAGGATGCGAGGGTGCTCGTCGCGTGCCAATCCGACCCTGGCGACGCCGTCGAGGACGGCGGTGACCGCTGGGACTGCACCCGCGGCTTCGATCGCCGCTATGCAGCGCTCGAGCGCCTCGGCATTGGACGGTGACGGCAGACCGAGGTTCGAGAAGATCGTCGATTCGAGCGCCACCACCGGTTGACGATCGGCGATCGCGTGGGCGACGTCGTCGGAAAGGACCGGGTGCATCACGATGACAGTCTGCCAGCCATCAGACGCGCACGAACCGGGTGACGCACTCGACGTGATGAGTGTGCGGGAACAGGTCGAGCGCCTCGGTACCTTCGTGGCGGTAGCCGTGACGGCCCAACAGCGCTGCGTCACGGGCCAGGGCGACGGGGTCGCAGCTGACCAACACCGCCACCGGCGTCTCGGTGGCCACGAGCGAGGCAACGCCGGGACGCCCGAGACCCGACCTGGCCGGATCGGCGATCGCGACCTCGATCGCAGCACCACGATCGGGGCGCCACGCACCGAACTCGCCCTGCTCGACGCGGGCATCGCGGCCGGCCAGATTGGATCGGCAGTCGCCGACTGCCGACTTCGAGGTCTCGACCGCGAGCACCCTCGAGTCGGGGCCGGTTGCGGCGACGGCGAACAACCCGACACCGGCATAGGCATCGAGGACCACGCGGGCGCCATCCAACTCGGGAGCAGCCCGCCTGACGGCTTCGACCAGCAATTCGGCGGCAGCCGGCCCGCTCTGGAAGAACGAAGCCGCCGACACCTGGAACCGATGCCCTGCGACGACCTCGTGCAATCCCGCCGCGGCACCCACGGAGATCGTGGCCGACAAGCCGGTCACACCGCCTCGAGCGGGGTCCCAGCGGGCCGTGATCTCACCGGTGGCCACCGAGACGCGCAGCGTGACCTCGAGTTCGGGTGTGATACGCATCGCGTCGACCACGGACAGCAGAGCCGGGTGGGCCACCATGCAGTCGGACGCCAGCACGGTGTCGTTCGAGCGATCGAGGCGGAACGCTGCCCGGCCACGCGCGTCGCCGACGACCCGGATCGTGGTGCGGTAGCCGCGGTCGGGCACCGATCCGCCCATTCGCAACTCTGCATCGGGCATCTTGCCGGTGCGGCGAAGCGCGTCGCGCACGATGTCGACCTTGGCGGGCAGTTGAGCGGAAACGGCGATGTGCTGCCAATCGCAGCCACCGCAACCTTCGCGACGCCGTGCGCACGGCGGCTCGACCCGGTCGGGTGACGCAACCAGCACCTCGTCGATGAGGGCTCGCGACCAGTCGCCCTTCTGCTCGATCGTGGTGATCGCGACCTCGTCGCCCGGCACCCCACCTCGCACGAAGACGACCCGGCCGTCGGCGTCGTGGGCGAGCGCCTCACCGCCCGCTATCAACCGCTCGGGTCGCACGGTGATCGCCGCGACGTCGTCTGTCATCGTCCGGACCCTACCGAGCGCGCGAACCTGTGACCATGAGCGAAGTCGTGACGAAGTGGTATTGGGATCTCGACAAGGGCATCGCCGTGGCGGCGACCGACCGCGGGCCAGGCGACCACACGCTCGGGCCGTATCCGACCAAGGGCGAAGCCGAGAACTGGAAGTCCCGGGTCGAGTCCCGCAACGAAGCATGGGACGACGACGACGAACGCTGGGATCACGGCGAGCAGGACCAGCCCCCACCTGCGGCGAACTGACTAGGTTCTGCAGTCGTGGCCCGACCGATCCAGATCGTCCCTTCCGTCCTGCCCGCCGATTTCTCCCGCTTGGGTGACGAGGTCGCGGCCCTCGAGGCGGCCGGCGTCGACCAGATCCAATGGGACGTCATGGACGGACAGTTCGTCCCGAACCTCACGTTCGGACCCGATGTCATCAAGGCCGCCCGGCCACACTGCACCGTGCCCTTCGAGGCACATCTGATGGTCTATACACCCGACGTGCTGGCCCAGCAGTACATCGACGCCGGTTGCGCACGCCTCATCGTGCATGCCGAAGCGTGCACCCATCTGCACCGCACGCTGTCGAACATCAACTCGATGGGCGCTCGGGCAGCCGTTGCACTCAATCCGGCGACACCTGCCTCGATGGTCGAGCACGTGCTCGACCTGGTCGACCTGGTGCTGGTGATGACGGTCAACCCCGGCTTCGGCGGCCAGGCCTACATCGCCACGATGGAACCGAAGATCACCGAGGTGCGCAAGATGCTCGACGCCGCTGGGTTGTCCGACACGGTCGACCTCGAGGTCGACGGTGGCATCGGTCCGACCACGATCCAGGGGGCGGCCGCGGCGGGGGCCAACGTGCTCATCGCCGGCAGCGCTCTGTACCGCGACCCCGAAGGGCTCGAACATGCGGTGACCGAACTCCGTTCGCTCGCCGAAGCCGCGCGGGTGTGACCGCCCGACGCTGTCACACCCCGGCTCTACGCTCGACATCGTGACCATCCGATCGCAGCTCGTGCGTCCCCGTGACGTACTGGCGACGCTGGGCGACGCGGTCCGGTCCGCCAAAGCGGGTTCGCCGCTCACCCCGGTCACCGTGCTCGTACCCACCAACGCGACCGGGGTCATGGCGCGTCGCTTCCTCGGACGCCACGGCGGCATCGCAGCGGTCGACATGGTCACCCCGTTCAGGCTTGCCGAACTGGTGGCGAGCCCCGCCCTCCACGAGCAAGGCCGAAATCCGGTGTCGACACCGATCATCGACATCACCATCCGCAGCGTGCTCGCCGATGACCCGCGTTCGTTCGCCGAGGTGGCCGGTCACCCGTCCACCGTCACCGCATTGCGCGACCTGCACCGCGAGCTGCGCCAGGCAGGTCCGGCGGCACTGCAGGCCCTGGCGGCCGTGAGCGACCGCGGCCGCGAGGTCGCCCGCGTGTCAGCTGCGACGACGGCGCTGCTGTCGACCCACTGGTACGACGAGGGCGACCTGTTGCAGGGCACGATCGACCATCTGTCGGCTGGCGCGTTCGCGGGGCTCGAACGGGTGGTGGTCCTGCTGCCACACCCGACACAGGGGCTCGATTTCGAGCTCCTCCGGGCGATCGGCTCGGCCGGCGAGGTCACGGTGCTCCTTGCACACACGGGAGTCGACGCTGTCGATCACGAACTCGAGACGTTCGCCGAACGGTTGGGCTCGGTCGCTCCGGTGCCACCATCGACGGCTGCAACCGCACGTCCGCCCGTCGTGGTGTCCACCACCGACGCGGACGACGAGGTTCGCCACGCCGTGCGCGCCGTGCTCGATCATGCCCGGGCCGGAATGCCCTTCGCCCGCATGGCGATGGTGTGGCCGTCGGATCGGCCGTACGCCCGACTCGTCGAGCATCATCTCGACAGTGCCGGCCTACCATGGAACGGCAGGCCCGGAACACTCGTGACCGAGCGGCTGGTTCCGCGCTTCGTGCTCGACCTGCTCGATGTCGACCGGCGGGGCCTGCGCCGCAGTGACCTGTTCGACCTGCTCGCCGACATCCCGATCCGCTCCGAGGACGGACGGGTGGTCAGGCTGGCCCGTTGGGAACGCGTCGCTCGCGAGGCCGGGGTCAACCGCGCCGAGCACTGGCAGCCCCGACTCGCCGGCTATGCCGCAGCTGCCCGTGCCAGGGCCGACCGGTCGTCCGACGGCCAGCCTGCCGCACGACGCCAGGCAGAGGCCGCTGAAGAGCTCGCTGCCTTCGTCGGCGCCCTCCAGCGCGACCTCGGGCACCCCATGGCGACCCGGGGATGGGGTCAATGGGCCGATTGGTGCGAGCATCAGATCTCGTGGCGGCTCGGCAATCGGCTGCTGGGCAGGCTCGACGAGGCCGAGCGGCTCGCGTACGAGCACACCACTCGCGTCCTCGACCGTCTCCGCCATCTCGACGCGATCGGCACCGAGGTGCGGCGCAGCGAGTTCAGGGCTGTGTTCGCTGCCGAGTTCGACGTGGCTCCCGGTCGACTCGGCCGAATCGGCGACGGCGTCACGATCGGCTCCCTCACCGGGGCGGTCGGGCTCGACTCCGACCTGGTGATCATCCTCGGCGCGGCCGACGGGTTGCTGCCGCCGGCGCCGTCGACCGATCCGTTGCTCACCGATAGCGATCGGCGGTCGTGCGGTCTCGCCACCTCGACGGCACGCACGACCCGCGCCCACCGCAACTTCCTCGCCGTGCTCGACACGGCCGAACAGGTCGTGATCGGTGTGCCGCGCGGCGATCTCCGCACGACGACCGAGCGGCAGCCCTCACGCTGGCTCGCCGCCCACGCGACGCACGCCGACTGGCAGACCGTGAGCAGCCACCACGCGGGGCTGATCGGTACCGCCTTCCCCGCAGCCGAACACGAGTACCGGCTTCGACATCGCGCTGCGGTCGCTTCGGTCGATCCAGCACTCGTGCGCGAGGCATGCCTCGACGATGGCGTCGCTGCGCGTGCGTTGGCGATGCGAGCCGCCAGACGCCGGCCGGATCTCACCGAGTTCGACGGCGATCTCAGCTCACGCACGATCGAGCATTTC
>JAHEDX010000150.1 GCA_024641005.1 Acidimicrobiaceae bacterium | reverse complement strand
TCGAGCTGCTCGATCGCATCGGCTGGGACCGCGCCGACACCGTGTTGTCGCACCTCGTGCCGCGCATCGTGTACGGCACCCGCGAAGACAAGTTGCCGTACATGAAGCTGTTCCATCGCGGCGTCGGCCAACTCGACCTGCACCAGCTCGCCGAGGCGGCAGGCGACCCGAACGAAGGATGGACCGACGACGGGCGGCTCCTGACCGCGCTGCTCGGCGGCGACCGCACCGAGGCGGCACTGGCGACCGGCGCAGCGTTCGCGGCGGGGGCACCGATCGACTCGGTGCTCGACGTGGTGGTGTCGACGGTCAGTGAACGGATGTTGCGCTACGACCCGAGCGGCGAGTTCGACTTCCACGACGACTTCGGCTGGCTCGACATCACCCACGGTCTGACCTATGCCCGCGCCGCTCGCTGGCATGCGTCGGGTCAGGCGGTCACCCCCGAACTGATCCGTCTCGTGTTGTGGACGGCGTTCCTGGCCAACTGGACCGGACGACACGAATGGCACACGTCGGTGGGGGAGCGTGCCGAGGTCGAACCCCGCTCGCCCGATCTCGCCGCCTACGGACGGTCGCTGCAACACGAGGCGTTGCTCGACGGCACCACGGCCTTCATCGTGCACGCCCATGCCGTGAAGATGAGCGTCGCCGCCACCGACGAGGCGATCAGGCTCGGCTCGTCGTTGCCGCTCGACGCCACGGCGAGGTTCATGGCGGCACCGAAGCTCGAACGGTTCGTCGCTGCGACTGTCACCCGATCGATCGACTTCCTCAACGGCCGCGCGCCGCGCGATTGACCGAACTCGTTGCGTCAGGCGTTCACGCTAGGTCGTCCTCGACGGCGGGTTCCGCTTCGGTGACGCTCGCCCCAGAGCCTTCGGCTTGGGCGGGCCCGTCGGCGAGCAGGCGGTAGAGCGAGAGCGTGGTCGCCTTCACCGCCGCGACCGCAGCGTCGACCTGGTCGGGCGACCCGAATCTGCCGATCTGTCGTGCCGGGCCGGTCAGCTCGGCGACGGCTCGACGGAGTTCGCCGTGACCGCCGAGACCATGGTCGTCCCAGGGTGCGTCGATGCCGGCTCGTTCTTGTTCGGCGAGCCGTTCACGCCCGGCGTCGGTGAGCTCGAAGCGTCGCTTGCCGTCGGTTTCGGTGGAGCTGATGAACCCGCGGTGCTCGAGGCGTCGCAGTGCTGGGTAGATCGATCCTGGACTCGGCTTCCAGCGGCCGCCGCTGCGTTCTTCGAGGGCGCTGATCAGCTCGTAGCCGTGCATCGGCTGCTCGGCGAGGAGGGCGAGCACCGCTGCCCCGACCGCACCGCGACGTGCGCGATGGCGACCATGGCTGTCCGGGCCTCGTCGATGGTGTTGGTGTGCGGTTCCGTGTGGCATGTTCCGGTCCTTTCCGCAGAGTGATCTTCGTTCATCGATAATGATAACGATATATCGTTAAATACCAACGTAGGGAAACTGGAAGGTTCGACACGGATTCTCGGCGGGGTTCGAGAAACGTGATCGCCCGACACCACGGGCTGTAGGTCACACTGGGGTGATGACCACGATCGGCTTCCTCCACACGTCGCCGGTGCATGTGGCGACGTTCGAGCGCCTCGCCGAGCAGATCTCACCCGGCGTCCCGATCGTCTGGGCTGTCGACGAGGAGTTGCTGATGCTGGCGCGGCAGCGCGGCATCGACGACGCACTCGTTCGTGACGGGATCGGCCGAGCACTCGAACAACTCGAACACGACGGTGCGGAGATCGTCGTGTGCACCTGCTCGACGATCGGCGGCGCCGCCGAAGCGATCGGCCGGGAACGCGACCGGACGGTCGTACGCGTCGATCGCCCGATGGCCGAGCGCGCCGTCGAGATCGGCGGGCAGGTGGCCGTGGTCGCTGCCCTCGACAGCACGGTTACGCCAACCCGTGAACTGATCGAGGGTGTCGCCACGGCACGCGGTGTCGCAGTCGAGATCGGTGTGCACGTCGTCGCCGGCGCCTGGGAACGATTCGAGGCGGGTGATCACGAGGGATACCTCGCGATGATCGCGGGCGCGCTCCCCGGGATCGCCGACGGCGCCGACGTGATCGTGCTCGCCCAGGCGTCGATGGCAGGCGTCGCCGACCTGGTCGACGTCGGGGTGCCGGTGCTCAGCAGCCCGCGACTGGCCGTCGCTGCATTCCTGACCTGACGAAAGAGGTCGCGCGGCCAGATTCGGGTCCGGGCGGGTTGTTTGTCGGATTTCCCCCGGTGGTCGGTGACACAGTCGTGGTGGCTCGATCGATCGCTGACATCGACGTCGAGACGGGACGCGTCTCCGCATGCCGCCCGATCCAGGCCCGAGCAATGTCGATCGTCCCCACGATCCGTGGTCCGATCGCGTCCAGTTCAGATGGTTTCGTTCGCTTGATCGAGGCACCCGCCGCGACCACGGCGGCGATCGACGACTCCGCTCGAGACGAGTGCACACGCTGAGTCACATCGACCGACCCGCTCGACGATGACGGACGGCACGTTCGATGATCGCCCGCGAGCAAGCCGATCGAGGGCAGGGCACTGAGCGGGGTGCTGCGGCCGTACACAGTCACGACCCGTCGGGCAGGATCTGACCGAAGCCTCTACTTGGATGTGACGCACGCAGTATTCAATGGTGGGAAGCGATTGGAGGTCGGCCATGCAGACTCGAAACGCTTTCGCGGTGGTGGCGCTCCTGGGGCTGGCGGTGGCGGGGTGTGGCAACTCGGGGTCGGAACGGGATGTCGCTTCGACCGGCGACCCGGGGCCTACCGAGACCAGCGATATGGTCGTTGACTCCGTCGCCGACGAGTCTTCGACCTCGACGCTCCCTGAGCCGCTGCCCACCGTGCCCACGGCTGGAGCCGGCGAACTGCCGCCGGACAGTGGCCCGGAGTTGGAGTGGACCGAGGTAGCGGCCGACGTCAGGGTGCCGCCCGGCGAACTGGTTTGGACCGGGTCGTCGTTCATCATCGCCAGCCATGACCAGACGGGCTCCGTCTTCCTGCAGTCGTTCGATGGCATCACCTGGGACGGGCTCCAGGGTCTGCCCAAGGATGCCGACCTGTTCGGCATCCACGCAGCGGGCGAGTCGATTGTGGTGTGGGGCGCCGACCCGAAGCTTCCTGACGACAGCGAATCCGACGCGCCACCGATGCTTCCTCTCGGGGCTCCTGCCCTGCCACCTGAGGACGTCGTGATGTTCATCAGCACTGATGGCGGAGCTTCGTGGGCCGATGGCGTCAGACTCGAGCTCCCGGCGACGCAGTTGTCGTCGCCCTATCTTCGAGAGTTCTCGGGCTTCGCGACCGCTGCGATCAACGGCGACACGGTCATCGTGGTCATCGAAGCGGTCGTCGGGCTCGACTTCGAGCGAATCCTCGCCGAGAACGGTACCGACACCGACCTGTACCGATACGGCTACGAGTACGGCAGCGACGGGATCTCGATCTGCTTGTTCCCGGCTGCAGAGATCCCCACGGACGGGTCGTACGACAACGGCGGTCCGGTCGATCTCGATGACGAACGTCTTGGCCCCTGCGCCGACGAGCTCGCCCTCACCTTCGAGCAGCTCGGCCTGACCGACGACGACGTGACCGTCCTCATGGATGGGGCGTTCCCGTTCAAGATCTACCGTTCGAACGACGGCGGGCCCTTTGAAAGCGCCGCCGACGTCGGCCCGAACGACGACGCCGACTGGCACCCCGGTTGGCTGCGCGTGGTGAACGGCGAGTTCGTCGGATCCATGACGAACGAGACCGGACTGAGCGTCATCTCTCGCTCCGCCGACGGTCTCGAGTGGGAACTGGGCCAGGCCTCACCGACCCACATCGAGAGCGTGACCGTCGACGGATCCAGGCTCTACGGGGTGGAGTGGTCCGGCCAACAGAACGTCGTCGTGCGGTCCGACGACTCGGGACGTACCTGGACCGAGGTGGACGTCGGCAACGACATGATCTTCGCGGCCTTCGGGGGCCCCGCCGGCCTCGCTGTCACCGGCCAACTCTGGGACCAATCGGCAGCTGACGAGCCGAGGTCGATCACGATCGACAAGGACGGCTACATCGTGACGTTCGACGAGGACGGGTTGACGGTGGTCGAGGTCGAGACCGGAGAGACCATGCTCGCCTTCGGCCCGAGTGAGTTGGGCGAAGCAGAACCCCCGGAGAACGTGATCGCCGAGCCGGACGGCTCGTTGACCTTCCTCGACCCGGGCACGCTGACGCCGTTGGTCAACGTCACCGAGAGCGATTTCGCAGATGCTGCCCAGGCGAGCTTCGCTCAGCCCGAGTTCTTCATCGGCTGGTCGGCCGACGGTGAGCACTGGGGCTGGCAAACCGTCACCGAGGCGTTCGCCGCCAACGGCGGGGTGCAGATCGCAGTCGGCGACG
>JAHEDX010000149.1 GCA_024641005.1 Acidimicrobiaceae bacterium | reverse complement strand
TGGAGTAGACGTCCTGGACGTCGTCGTTGTCCTCGATGGCATCCATGATGCGGAGCAGTTTCTTGGCGTCCTCGACACTCGTCACCGGCACGAGATTGTCGCTGACCATCGGCATGTCGGCCGACAACACCGAGTACCCGGCGGCCTCGAGGGCTTCTTTGACCTCGAAGGTGTCGCTCGGGTTGCACGTGACCCGCCATGTACCACCATCGTCTGCCACGTCGTCGGCACCCGCCTCGAGCGCAGCCATCATCAGCTCGTCCTCGTCGACCGCGCCTTCGATCAGCACGACGCCCCGCCGCGTGAACTGCCATCCAACCGCGCCGGGCTCGGCCATCGAGCCGCCCATCTTGCTGAGAATATTGCGGATGTCGGCACTGGTGCGGTTGCGGTTGTCGGTGAGCACATCGATCAACAACGCAACACCACCCGGCGCATACCCCTCGTAGGTGATGTTGTCGTACACACCGCCGTCACCTTCACCGGTGCCACGCTTGATGGCCCGGTCGATGGCATCGTTGGTCATCTGCGAGGCCTTGGCCTTCTGCACGGCGGTACGCAGGGTCGGGTTGGCCTCGATGTCGCCGCCGCCGGAGCGCGCCGACACCTCGATCTGGCGCGCCAGTTTGTTGAACAACTTGCCGCGCTTTGCGTCAGCAGCGCCCTTCTTGTGCTTGATGGTTGCCCATTTGGAATGACCGGACATCAGGAAGTCTCCGCGTGCGATGGGATTCGGGTGAAACTGTTCAGGAACTGAGCGTGCAAGCGATGATCGTTCGCCAGCTCAGGATGGAACGAGGCAACGGTAATCGCTCGTTGGCGCAAGATCACAGGGACGCCGTCGTGCTCGGCGAGCACCTCCACCCCTACCCCGAGGCGAACGACCTTGGGGGCGCGGATGAACACACCGTGGAACGGGGCTGCGTCGTCTCCGAAGGCGGGCATGCTGATCTCGGTCTCGAAACTGTCGAGCTGCCGTCCGTAGCCGTTCCGTTGCACCGTGATGTCGATCGCTCCGAAGGACAGCTGGTCGGGTCGGCCGTCGAGCACCTCGGTGGCGAGCAGAATCATTCCGGCGCACGTGCCGAAGACCGGCATACCGTCGACGATGCGGGCAGCGATCGGCTCGAACAGGCCGCTGGTGACGAGCAGCTTCGACATCGTGGTCGACTCGCCGCCTGGCATCACCAGCGCGTCGATCCCGACCAGATCGGCGGGAGTGCGAATCTGCCGGGTCGGCGCGCCGAGCTCAGCGAGGCGCTGTTGGTGGGATTGAAACGCACCCTGTAGCGCCAGAACACCGATCGTGGGGACCTGCACCTGGAGGCTCCTGACCTGAGGCCGACGACATCATCACCAACCGCGTTCGGCGTAGCGCTGGTTGATCTCGTCCATACCGATGCCGGTCATCGGGGCACCGAGGCCGCGACTGACCTTGGCGAGGATCGACGCGTCGTTGAAGTGTGTCGTCGCCTCGACGATCGCCGCCGCCCGACGGGCCGGTTCGTCACTCTTGAAGATGCCCGACCCGACGAACACGGCCTCGGCGCCGAGCTGCATGGCAAGCGCCGCGTCGGCCGGTGTCGCCAGACCTCCGGCGCAGAACACAGGCACAGGGAGCTTGCCGGTCTCGGCGATCTCTTGCACCAGTGGCAGTGGAGCCTGGAGCTGCTTGGCCCACTGGAAGAGCTCGGCAGAGTCGGCCTGACCGATCTTGCGGATGTCGCCCATGATGCTGCGCAGGTGGCGAACCGCCTCGACGACATTGCCGGTGCCGGCCTCACCCTTCGAACGGATCAATGCTGCGCCTTCACTGATACGCCGCAGAGCTTCGCCCAGATTCGTCGCACCGCAGACGAACGGCACGGCGAACTTGTACTTGTCGATGTGATGGGCCTCGTCGGCCGGTGTGAGCACTTCGGACTCGTCGACGAAGTCGACACCGAGCGCCTCGAGCACCTGAGCCTCGACGAAATGACCGATGCGAGCCTTGGCCATGACCGGGATCGACACCGCTGCCTGGATGCCTTCGATCATCTCGGGATCGCTCATACGGGACACGCCGCCATCTCGGCGGATGTCGGCGGGCACCCGTTCGAGGGCCATGACGGCACAGGCACCGGCATCCTCGGCGATCTTCGCCTGTTCGGGGGTGACGACGTCCATGATGACGCCACCCTTCAACATCTCGGCAAGACCGCGCTTGACGGGGAACGAGCCAGTGATCGACACCTGATCGGACATTTTGTCATCGTATCCAACCGAATCGCACTCCACCCCGGCGAGATCGACACGAGCCGCCCGCGGCGGACGGCCATCGACTGCACCGGCCGCGGTGACGTACGCTGCCTCCATGGCGACGCTGGTGCTCACCGTGATCGGCGATGATCGGGCAGGGCTCGTCAACGCCGTCGCCGACGTGATCACATCGCACGGCGGCAACTGGGAGCGCAGCCAGATGTCCGAGCTCGCCGGCAAGTTCGCCGGCATCGTGCTGGTGACGGTGCCCGACGACCGCAGCGACGAGCTGGTCGCCGCCCTCGAGCCGCTGCAGGGCATGCTCGACGTCACCGCCCAGATGGCCGATGCCGACTACACCGACGGGGCGACGACCGTCATCTCGCTCGAACTCGTGGGCACCGACCGACCAGGCATCGTCAGCGACATCACCCGGGTGCTGAGCGAGTATGGGGTCAACATCGAGTCGCTCGACACCAAGACATCCCATGCCCCGATGGCAGGGGGCATGCTCTTCGAGGCGTCCGCCGAGCTGGAGATTTCGCCGGCGGTCGACCTGGTCGCCCTGCAGCACACGTTGGAGCAGCTCGCCAACGAACTGATGGTCGACCTGACGCTCGAACGCTGACTGCCGCGCGACCGTCAGCCGTGGACGACGACGCCTCGGATGTTCTCGCCCGACCGCATCGCGTCGTAACCGACGTTGATGTCCGAGAGCGGATACGTCTTGGTGATCAACTCGTCGAGCTTGAGGGTTCCCGCCTGGCTGCCTTGCACTTCATATCCGACCCCCGAGCCGTATACATCCCGCGCTCCGGTGCGCCGAGATCCCTGACAATCAGCCTGGCATACATTGCGTCGGATGCAGTTAGCTGACGGCCCGATTCGACCAGATCGCTAGCGTGCCCCCATGACCACCCGCAGCACTCACGCCGCCGTCGCTGACGATCGCAATGCCGATGTCGAGATCTACATCAACGGCGAGTTCTTCCACCGCGACGACGCGAAGATCTCGGTGTTCGACAGCGCGTTCCTCGTCGGCGACGGCATCTGGGAGGGCATCCGCCTCCACCACGACCACTTCGCATTCCTCGACCGGCATCTCGACCGATTGTTCGCCGCGTCGCGCGCCGTCGACCTCGATATCGGGACCCGAGAGCAGATCGCGGCGGCGTTGCGATCGACGATCCGACGCAACGACATGCACGACGACGTACACGTTCGGCTGATGATCACCCGAGGCAACAAGAAGACCCCCTCGCAACATCCCTCCAACGTGATCGGGTCGCCGAACATCGTGATCATCGCCGAGCACAAGCGGGCCGACCCGACGGTCGCCACCGAAGGCATCTCGCTGTTCACCGCCACCGTTCGGCGACCACCACCGGACACGCTCGACCAGCGACTCAACTGCCATTCGAAGCTGCACGAGGTGGTCGCTCTCATCCAGGCGACCAAGGCCGGCGCCGACGAGGCACTGATGCTCGACCCGACGGGAGCGGTCGCGACATGCAATGCCACCAACTTCTTCGTCGTGCGCGACGACGCGCTCTGGACATCGACGGGCCACTACAACCTGCACGGCATCACCCGAGCGATCGTTCTCGAGCAAGCGCGTCATGCCGGCATCGAGACCCATGAGGCACCGTTCTCACTGACCGATGTCTACGCCGCGAGCGAAGCATTCGTGACGGGAACGTTCGGCGGCCTCACCCCGGTTCGCGAGATCGACGGTCGGACGATCGGCGACGGGGCCGGCCTCGGTCCGGTCGGTACACGATTGGCCGACCTGTACCGCAGAGCGATCGACGCCGACGTCTCGGCCCGAGCCCAGGGCGTCTCGTGAGGCACCTGCCTTGACGGCGTCGCCCACGCTTCGGATCAACATGTGGTCGAGCCCGCGCAACCTGTCGACTGCGATGATGTACTCCTGGCGGCAGCGCGCCGACACGACGGTCGTCGACGAACCGCTCTATGCCCACTACCTGCGGGTGTCCGGGCGCAAACATCCCGGGTCGGCCGATGTGCTGACCGCTCAAGACGCCGACGGCGACTCGGTCGTCCGCAACGTACTGTTCGGTCGCTACGACACACCCGTCGTGTTCTTCAAACAGATGGCCAAACATCTGGTCAGGCTCGACCGCAGCTTTCTTCCCACCTGCCGGAACGTC
>JAHEDX010000082.1 GCA_024641005.1 Acidimicrobiaceae bacterium | reverse complement strand
AAGCACGCCTGCTCAACCACAGCTACATCGGCACCGAGCACATCCTGCTCGGGCTGATCCACGAGGGCGAGGGCGTCGCCGCGAAAGCCCTCGAATCGCTGAGCATCTCACTCGAGGCCGTGCGCAACCAGGTCGAGGAGATCATCGGTCAGGGTGGCTCGTCGCCGTCCGGCCACATCCCGTTCACCCCACGCGCCAAGAAGGTGCTCGAGCTCTCACTGCGTGAAGCGCTGCAACTCGGCCACAACTACATCGGCACCGAACACATCCTGCTCGGGCTGATCCGCGAGGGCGAGGGAGTCGCCGCTCAGGTGCTGGTGAAGCTCGGTGCCGATCTCAGTCGTGTGCGCCAACAGGTCATCCAGCTGCTGTCCGGCTACCAGGGCCCCACGGGTGGTGCCGAAGGCGGCACCGGTGGCCGCTCCGGCGGCGAGCAGGGTGCAGCCGGTGCCAACGTCGGCGGTTCGGCCAAGGGAGGCGAGGACGACAAGAACAGTCAGATTCTCGACCAGTTCGGCCGCAATCTCACCCAGATGGCACGCGAGCACAAGCTCGACCCGGTGATCGGCCGCACCCGCGAACTCGAGCGGGTCATGCAGATTCTGTCGCGTCGCACGAAGAACAATCCGGTGCTCGTCGGCGAGCCCGGGGTCGGTAAGACCGCGATCGTCGAGGGGCTCGCCCAGATGATCGTGAACAACGACGTGCCCGACACCTTGCACGGCAAGCAGCTCTACACACTCGACCTCGGTGCGCTGGTGGCCGGCTCTCGATACCGCGGTGATTTCGAAGAGCGCCTGAAGAAGGTGCTCAAAGAGATCAAGACCCGCGGCGACATCATCTTGTTCATCGACGAGATCCACACGCTCGTCGGTGCCGGTGCCGCCGAAGGCGCGATCGACGCGGCGTCGATCCTCAAGCCGATGCTCGCCCGCGGCGAGCTGCAGACCGTGGGCGCCACCACCCTCGACGAGTACCGCAAGCACGTCGAGAAAGACGCCGCGCTCGAGCGACGCTTCCAACCGGTCAAGGTCGACGAGCCGACGCTCGCCCACACGATCGAGATCCTCAAAGGCATCCGCGACCAGTACGAGTCGCACCACAGGGTCACCATCACCGATCAGGCCCTCGTCGCCGCCGCCAACCTGGCCGATCGCTACATCTCCGACCGGTTCCTGCCCGACAAGGCGATCGACCTGATCGACGAGGCCGGATCGCGTTTGCGCATCAAGCGCATGAAGACACCCCCGGACCTGCGTGAGCTCGAGCGCAAGCTCGACGAGGTGCAGGAAGCCAAGAAACGGGCTGTGGAAGACCAGCAGTTCGAGGAGGCCGGTCGGCTCCGCGACCAAGAGAAGTCGCTGCTCGAGGAGAAGACCGCCAAAGAGATCGAGGTCAAGGCCGAGGGAGTCGACCTGTTCGACGAGGTCGACGAGGAAGCCGTCGCCGAGGTCTTGTCGCTCTGGACCGGCATCCCGGTGTACAAGCTCACCGAGGAGGAGACCGCGCGTCTGCTCCACATGGAAGACGAACTGCACAAGCGCATCATCGGCCAGGAGAACGCAGTCGCTGCGGTGTCGCAGTCGATCCGCCGCACCCGCGCCGGCCTCAAGGACCCCAAACGCCCGAGCGGATCGTTCATCTTCCTGGGCCCGACCGGCGTCGGCAAGACCGAACTCGCCAAGACGCTCGCCGACTTCCTGTTCGGCGATGACTCTGCGCTGATCACGCTCGACATGTCCGAGTACATGGAGAAGCACACGGTCAGCCGGCTCGTCGGATCGCCCCCGGGCTACGTCGGGTACGAAGAGGGTGGCCAGCTCACCGAGGCCGTACGACGCAAGCCGTTCTCGGTCGTGCTGTTCGACGAGATCGAGAAGGCACATCCCGACGTCTTCAACACGCTCCTCCAGATTCTCGAGGAGGGTCGCCTCACCGACAGCCAGGGTCGATCCGTCGACTTCCGCAACACGGTGTTGATCATGACCTCCAACCTGGGAACGCAAGACCTCCGCAAGGCGAACGTCGGCTTCACCAGCGGCGACTCGGCAATGAGCTACGAGCGCATGAAAGAGAAGGTCAACGACGCGCTCAAGGCACACTTCCGGCCAGAGTTCCTCAACCGCATCGACGAGACGATCGTCTTCCACGAGCACCCTCTGGAGGCCGTCGTCCAGATGGTCGACCTGATGCTCAAGCGCCTGACGACCCAGCTCGAGGGCCAAGGTCTCGGCATCGAGGTCACCCAGGCGGCCAAGGTCGAACTCGCCACCATCGGCTACGACCCGCAGCTCGGCGCACGCCCGCTGCGCCGCGCGATCCAGCGCCAGATCGAGGACGTCTTGTCCGAGAAGATCCTGTACAAGACCTTCTCGGCCGGCGAGATCATCGTGGTCGATGTCGAACCCGACCCCGAACACGAGGGCAAGCAGCGCTTCACGTTCAACGCCGTCGAAGGCTTCGTGCCGCCCACGGCCGTCGAACTGGCCACGACGGCCACCAACGAAGACGTCGTCGAGCCGCCTCCCGCCGACAGCTGATCCCCACGACGATCTGGTGGTGACCACCATCTTTTCGTCGACGCGTGCACGCTCGAGGCGTCATCGGCAGGAATTCTCGTGGCCCGTCGAGCATTGCCGAGGCAGGCGCGAGCGTTCCTGCGATGATGGGGCGCCGTGACACGTCGACTCGCATTCATCATCGTGAGCCTGCTCACCCTGACCGCTTGCCGACTCGACGTGTTGGTGTCGGTCGACATGGAACCGGATGGCACCGGAGTCGTCACTATGGTGGCCACCGCAGACGACGAGTTGGTGCAGCAGGTGCCCGATCTCGTCGATGACCTGCGTCTTGACGATGCGATCGCCAACGGCTGGACGGTCGACGGACCGATCGCCGCAGACACCGGCGGCCTGGTGCTCACCATGACCCACGACTTCCACTCGGCCGAGGAGCTGGCCAACGTGCTGACCAGCATCGGGCCACCGCTGACCCAGATGGCGGCGGCTCGCACCGAGGTCGACGGGCAGACGACGAACGCGATCAACGGTGAGCTCGTGCTGGCGAACGGATTCGAGACCTTCGCCGACGCCGATCTCGTGCAGGCCATGGGCGGTCTGCCATTCGGCGAACAGATCGCTGCCAGCGGTCTGACACCCGCCGAGGCGATGTCGTTCACGCTTCGCGTGTCACTCCCGGGCGAGCTGATCTCGGCCGAGACCGGAACCGAGGTCGAGGACGGCGTGATCGAGTGGCAGGCACCGATGGACGGGACTTCCATCAACCTCTACACAGCAACCGTGCAACGACCGGCCGGTGTGGCGCGCAACTGGGCGGGGCCGCTGTCGACCGGTGCATTCATCGCGATGATCGTGTGGGTCGTCGTGGTCGGCGCCTTCATCGCCTTCGTGGTCGTGGCGCGTCGGGCCAAACGGCGGCGACGTGCACTGGCGCTGCGCCACCTGAGCAAACGCTGACAGTACGTCGACCTCCTGCGAGCGCTTGTCAACGGACGCGTCCGGCGTGTATTCCGGTCGAAGTGCAGAAACCGGCACAGCCCTCGGGCACACCCGGCTGGGCTGCGGCAGTCGGGGCGACGTCAGTTGTATGCGTTGTAATCGGCGATGAGCGCATTCGCCCGAGCAGCGGCATCGGTCAGCGCCGTCTGTACGTCGCCACCTTCGAAGATGTCCGCGACCGCCAGCGCGGTCACCACACGAACCTCACGCTGTGGGCCGAGGATCGGGCCCTGGAGTGCGGGCTCGTCGGGTGACCCGATCAGCTGGTCGTAGGCGACCCGGAACCGTGGGTCGTCGGTGTACGTGGACGCGACCGGTTCGAGCGAAAGTGCGTCGGCTCGAATCGGCACATATCCCGTCTGCACCGCCCACTCGGACTGTGACTGGGCGGACACGAGATAGGTGATGAAGTCCCACGCAGCGGCGGTGGTCTCGTCGCCGTGGTCGGCGACGACATACAGCGCAGCTCCGCCGACCAGCGCCGTTGGCGTGCCGGATGGTCCGGGCAGCGGGCCGATCCCGACATCCTCGTTGGTGATCCCGGGGATCAGACCGCCGTCGAGAGCATCGAATACCGTGCCCATTGCGGCCGAGGTGCCGATCGTCATCGCTGCGGGCGCGGTCTGATCGGCGAGCTTCAAGAAGTTGTCCTGTCCGGTCGCGTTACCGCCGACGTAGTACGCAAGCCCGTCCTGCACCATCTGCTGCAGGAAGGTCAACAGTTCGACGCCGACCGGGCCGTCGTAGAGCACCTTGGTGGCCGGTGCGGTGCGGCCGTTGTCGTTGTCGGCGTAGAGCTCGCCGGCGTTGGCGAACCACTGCTCGAGGAACCAGCCGCCACCAGAGTCGGTGCCGCTGTCGATGGCGATGCCGTACGACGCCGCCCCCGAGTCGACGATCGCTTGCGAATACTCGCGAAGCTCCTGCAGCGACTGGGGCGGGGCGTCGGGATCGAGGCCCGCCTTCTCGAACATCCGCCGGTTGAAATACAGCACCGGGTTCGAGACGTTGAACGGCATCGCCCACTGCACTCCGGCAGTGGCGTAGGCCTTGAGGGTCGCCTGCCGGAAGGCGCTGGTGTCGAACCCGGCCGCCTCGATGCACGACTGGATCGGGATCACCGAATCTGAGTCGACGGTCTGTTGCACCATGTATTCGGGGAACATCACCAGATCGGGTCGGCTTGCCTGACTCGTCTGTACGTACTTGTCGATCGTCGAGTCGTAACTTCCCTGCGGCTCGAGCCGCACCTTGACCTTCGACTGGCTGGCGTTGTACTCGGCGGCGAGGTACTCGATGCCGTCGTTGGTCGCGCCGTTCAATCCGTGCCAGAACAGCACTTCGACAGGGCCGTCCGCATTTTCGAGAGCATCGACGGGGCAGAGCCCTGGGTCGGGTGGCGGGGTCGTCGAGGTGGTCGGCGCGATCGTGGTGGCATCCGAGGAGGGCGGCGCATCGGTGTCGTCGGTGCCGGGGCTTGCCGCGACGGTCGTGGGTGAGGCCGCTGTGGTGGGCGTCTCGTTGCCCGATTCGAGGATCGAGTCGCTCGAGCTGCATGAGGCCGCGACCAGCACGCCTGCGAGCATCGTGAACGCGAATCGTCGGTTCATCCCTTCACCGCCCCGGCTGTGAGCCCGCGAACGAGCTGACGTTGGAAGACCAGCAGCGCCGCGAAGATCGGCACGGCAGCGATCACCGTGCCGGCCATCAGCAGGTTCGGCTTGTCGAGGGTTGAGTAGCGCAGTGAGCGCAGACCGGATTGGACCGTGTTCATGTCGGACTCCGTCGTGATGAGATTCGGCCATAAGTATTGATTCCAGCTGGAGAGGAAGCTGAATAGGGCCAAAGCGCCCACAGTTGGCCGAACCACCGGAAGCGCCACGTGCCAGAGGAAGCGGGTGTGGCCGGCGCCGTCGATACGTGCGGCGTCCCGGAGCTCATCGGGGAAACCCAGAAACACTTGGCGCAGCAGGAACGTACCGAAGGCGGTGGCCAGGAACGGAGCTGCCAGTCCTTGATACGAGTTCAGCCATCCGAGCGAGTCGATCGTGCGGCGGTTCACGACGAGCGTGGCCTCGAGCGGTACGAGCAACGTTGCGAGGAACACCATGAAGAGCACGCCACGCCCTGGGAAATCGAGCATCGCGAAGGCGTACCCGGACATCACCGATGTCGCCACCTGGCACACGGTGACGACCACGGCGACGACGAGCGAGTTGAGGATGAAGCGGCCGAGGCGCCCTTCGGTCCACGCTTCGCGGAAGATGTCGAGCGTGAACGCGTTCGGCACGAGCGGGTTTTGCAGTACCCGGTTTCCGGGCTTCAACGACGCGACGATCGTGGTGTAGACGGGAAACAGCACGATGAAGGTGACCAAGCCGAGCAGTGCGTACCGACCGGCAAGGCGGATACCCCGTGGCGTCGAGAACGCCGAGCTGCTCGGCCGACCGCCGCTCCGGGCCTTGTCGGTAGCGTCGTCGATCACTCCCGTCGCCTCACCGGGCTCACTTACCGCCATAGTGCACCCGCTTTCCGATGCCGCGCAGCTGCAAGAGCGACAACCCCAACAGCACGACGAACAACAAGACGGCCGTTGCCGCCTGCAGGCCGGCATTCCCACGGATGATCGATTCCTGGCCGTACGTGAGATAGGTGAGCGTCATCGTCGAGTCGTGGGGCTTGGGCCCGCCGGATGTGAGGAGATCGATCTCGCCGTAGGTCTGGAACGCGCGGGTCGTGAGCACGATCAGTACGAACAGCAAGGTGGGTCCGAGCATCGGCAGGGTCACGTGTCGGAACCGGCGCGTGCCCGTCGCACCGTCGATCGCAGCAGCTTCGTACAGCTCGGCTGGGATGCCCTGCAGCCCAGCCGTGACCAGGATGAACGTGAACCCGAGACTGGCCCACACACTCGACATGGCCACCGACGTCAACGCCGTTCCGGGGTCGCGAAGCAACCCAGGGCTCTTGACGACCGGAAACAGATCGCTCAGCCAACCTACGTTCGACAGCGCCCCCACCTCCGGCTGCAGCAAGAACAGCCACATCAGGCTCGAGACCGCTACCGAGGTCGCGACCGTCGACGAGAAGATCGCCCGGAAGACCGAGATCCCACGTAGGTGTTTGTCGGCCAGCACGGCGAGACCCACGCCGAACACCAGACCGAGCGGCACGGTGATCAACGCGAACTTGACCGTCACCCAGAGGGCGTGCTGAAACTCGGCCGACATGAACGTATCGACGTACTGATCCCAGCCGTTCGACACGCAGTTGCGGCCCTGCACATTGCATCGTTGCTGCCCCAGCACCACCGCCTTGCCCAGTGGGTACAGCACGAACAGCACCAGCACGAGCGTCGAGGGAGCGAGCAGCGCCACCGCGGCTGGCATCTGCCGCCACCTCTGCCGTCGGCTCGGGCTCATCGCCATGAACAGCACGTTACGCCTCGCGCCGGCCGCGGCTAGCGTCCACGTCGTGAACGACAGCCCTGACACGATCGACGACCCAGCCGGCTCTCCTACCGCTGTCGAAGAGTCTCCCGGGCGCGCTCGAGCGGATCTCGATCAGGTCGAGCGCGACCTCGCTGGTGTCGAGTCGGCGCTCGATCGGCTCGATGCGGGGACGTATTGGACCGATGAAGTCACCGGTGAACCGATTCCAGATGACGTGCTCATCGCGAACCCGGTGACACGCCGTACGCAATGACACCGTGATGAAGAAGTCGCAGGCCGCCTCACTCGCCACGCTGGTCGCGCTGGCCGCCGCACTCAGCGCCGCTGCTGCCAAGACGCGCCAGGCGGCAGCAGCATCGCCGATCACGAGCCGCTTCAGTCGGTCAGCACGAGTCTGGAAGCTCTCCGCTCGCAACTCGGCGCGTTTTGCCGTTTCCAAGATCCGCGGTGCGGCATCGCCTGCCGAGCGACGCGCCGAACTCGACGCACAGTTCGCGATCCGGACTGCCGCCGACGTCGCCAAGGAGTTGGGCGAGATGAAGGGCGTACTCATGAAGGCCGGCCAGATGGTCAGCTTCATCTTCGAGACACTTCCCGAGGAGGCTCAGGCAGCCCTTGCCACCTTGCAGGCCGACGCGGCGCCCATGGCACCGTCACTCGCCGCCGCCGTGGTCGAACGCGACCTCGGGCAGCCGCCCGAACGCGTCTTCCTCGACTGGAGCGACCTGCCGGTCGCCGCGGCGAGTATCGGCCAGGTGCACCGCGCGGTGACCCACGACGGACGAGATGTGGCCGTCAAGGTCCAGTACCCGGGTGTGCACGAGGCGATCGAGAGCGACCTCGATGCCGCCGAGGCGATGTACGCCATGTTCTCGGCGATGTTGATGAAGAACTTCGATGCGAAGGGGTTCGTCGACGAGCTGCGCGACCGCATGCGCGAGGAACTCGACTACCGGCTCGAGGCTCAGAATCTGCACGAGTTCGGGTCGTTGTTCGCCGGCCACCCGTGGGTTCGCATCCCCGAGCTGGTCGACGAGTATTCGACCGAGAATCTACTGACGACCGAATGGGTCGACGGCTTGTCGTTCGACGAGTTCCGTCGGGTCGCCAGTGTCGCGACAAAGCAACGCGCCGGCGAGGTGATCTGGAGGTTCGCTCAGCACGCCGTCAATCGTCACGGCGCGTTCAACGGTGATCCGCATCCGGGCAACTACCGATTCCACCACGACGGCAGCGTCACGTTTCTCGACTTCGGGCTCGTGAAGCGTTGGTCACCGGGCGAATGGGACTCGTTACAACCGACCCTCGATGCCGTGATCGTGCACCGGGATCCCGAACGTCTGGTCGCGGCCATGGAGCAGAGCGGATTCCTGAGTGCCGGCCACGGCCTCGATGCAGGGCACGTGTTCGAGTACGTCAGCAGCCCCTACGTGCCATACCTCACCGACGAGTTCACGTTCACGCGGCAGTGGATGATCGACACGATCGCAAAGATGTTCGACGTGCAAGGCCCACACGCCGACGTGATCGAGTGCCTCAACATGCCCAGCAGCTTCGTCATTCTCGACCGGGTGGTGTGGGGTGTGAACGCGATTCTCGGCAAGCTCGAGGTGCACGGACCGTTCCGGGCGATGTTGCTCGAGTACGTCGCCAACGGTGAACCGGCAACGGACCTCGGTGCTGCCGAGGCGGCTTGGCGTGCCGGGGCGAGACCATGACCGTCGCAGATGGCACCTCATATCTCGGCATCATCGAGATCGGCGACATCTGCGCACGAATGCGGGCCCGCAGCCTCGGTCTGTTCGAACAGTTGGGGCGATGGGTGTTCGACACACCCGACCCGTCATCGCAGCGGTTGTTCGCCGAGGCCGCCCACCGTCACGCGTGGCACGCCGAGCTGTGGGCACAGCGTGCGCCAGTGATCCCCGCTGTCGATCTCGACGGACCGACGGCCGGAGCGCCGGCCGCGCTGATCCCGGCGACCGAACGGATACCGCTGTACACAGCTGCGTTGGACGAGTTCGTCGACGAGCTGCGATCGATTGGTGCTCGGGTCGACCCAGTGCTCGATCCCAGCACGGTGCGCACCGTCGATCTGGTGACAGCCGACCTGCTCGACCTTCGGACACGGTTGAGGCTCTGCTGACTCGATCGACCAGCTGAGCGCTGGCCCCGAACGACACCGCGCTGCAAGGAACGGCCTCTGCGTCAGACCGCTCGTCCGACCGTCCGCTCAGCGAAAACTGGCGAAGCTGCGGACTGCGGGCCGCTTCCAGCCCAGCTCGTCGACCTTGCCGACTGGTGGCCAGTGGTCGTCGCGGCTGTAGGCCCACCACTCGAACGGGTTGAGGTAGTAGGCGCACGATTCGACGACCTTGGTCAGACGTTCGTCACGGCGTGTGGTCGCCCACACGAGGGCCCCCATCGCTCCCCCGCCGATCATCCAGCCGAGATAGAGCGCCGGATAGGCAGGGCCGAGGGTACGAGCCTGCCAGACGTGCACGTCCTCGTGGTCGGTGACGAGTTTCGCCCGGCGCGGGTTGCTGACGTCTCCTGCTCCGTTCACGACGTTGCCGAGCGTCACCGCGAATCCTTTGCGGGGCTGAAAGCCACCTGCGTAGACGTGTCGATTGCTGCGCTCGCTCAACGTCCCCGAATAGCCCGGATCGCGGCGGGTCGCCGCCAGCCCATGGGCGGCCAGAGCCGCCGTCGTGGTGGCGAGCGCCCAGGTGGAGTCGAGCGCGAATGCTGCGACCCCTTTCGCCGACGCCCAGTCGTAGATCCGGCGCCGGCCCGAGATGGCGCCGTTCATGCCGCCGACGATCGCGGCGGGCACGGCAGCTCCGACGAGCGAGCCGACGGCGCCGGCCAACACTGCTCCGGTCGCGGCGGTGGCGAGAGTCTCGAAGCGCGGCGAGCGGATCACCGCTCGCGGAGCTTGGACAGCAGACGCAGCATCTCGAGATACAGCCACACGATCGTGACCAGCAGCCCGAACGCGGCGTACCACTCGAAGTTCTTGTCGAGGCCCTGCTCGGCACCGCGCTCGATGAAGTCGAAATCGAGCGCCAGGTTGAAGGCTGCCAGACCGGCGACGAACACACTGAAGGCGATCCCCAGCAGGCTCGGGCTGGACAGGAAGCTGACAGAATCGGCGCCGGCGAACAGACGGATCAGCATGCACAATCCGTAGAACACCATGACCCCGATCGTCGCGGACACCACGACCTTACGGAACCGGTTGGTGACCTTGATGATGCGGGTCCGGTACAGCACCAGCATCACACCGAACACGGCGATCGTGGCACCGGCCGCTTGCACGACGATGCCGTCGTAGAAGGTCTCGTACATGCGCGAGATGGCGCCGACGAAGAAGCCTTCGGCGAGTGCGTAGATCGGAGCGACGAACTTGGCGAGGTGCGGCTTGAACATCAACAGGAACGTCAGCGCGATACCGACGATCATGCCGCCCCATGCCAGCGCTGGGATGGTGTAGTTGTAACCGATCGTGCCGTCGGTGAAGCGCACTTGCTCGGGCTCGCCGGTGGCGATCCAGCCAACTGCAGCACTGGCGAGCAACAGGACGAACAGCGTGGCCGTGGCCGAGATGACACCGTTGACGGTCATCACTTCCGGTCGCCATGCGCTGACCGGCCCGTCGGTGACGGGCGGGAAGTGACCGCTGCCCTGCTGGGGCGGCGCCCACGTGGTGCTCGCCTCTTGCATCTTGCGTTCGTTCAACACAGGATTCGCCACGAATTTCTCCTTCGAAAACCAGTGCCCGACCGTCCTCGGGCGCGTTCGCCCATGCTACCGGCGGTGGGATCAGGAGATGATTCATCCACCCTGACCCAATCTGCCGAGCCGCTCATCGGTCATCTGCAATTCAGATGATCGGCTGGCCGTCATGCTGAACGCAGCTATTCAGGCGGGAAACAGCTCGCGTCGGTTGACGGGCGGATCAGGGTCGGTATCGTAACCACAACCCCCCGGGCGAATGGTGGACCTCACGGCTGGTATCACCTGGTTCTCACCAGGTCGCGTGAGCGATGCCAGGAGTGCGGGAGGCGCCAGGATCGCCCTCGGGCGTGACCCAGATTCCGACCTTGAGGAGCCAGTGTGGCCAAAGATCGCGTCGACCGTGACGACGAAGACCTCGTTCGCCTGTATCTGACCGACATCGGTCAGTACACGCTGCTGACCAAGGACGACGAGGTCCGTCTGGCGAAAGCGATCGAAGCCGGCAAGGAAGCCATCGAGGCCCTCGACGCCGGCGGCAAAGCGGTCACCCCGGCCAAGAAGCGCGAGCTGCGGCGGCTCGCCCGCAAGGGCGAAGAGGCCGAACGCCAATTCGTGCAGTCGAACCTTCGACTCGTGGTCTCGATCGCCAAGAAGTACCAGGCGTCAGGTCTGCCGCTCCTCGACCTCATCCAGGAAGGCAACCTCGGCCTGATGCACGCGGTCGAGAAGTTCGACTGGCGCAAGGGCTTCAAGTTCTCGACCTATGCGACCTGGTGGATCCGTCAGGCGATCACGCGTGGCATCGCCAACACCGGTCGTACGATTCGCCTCCCCGTGCACGCAGGCGACACGCTCGCCCGCCTGCAGAAGGCGCGCTCTCGGCTCGAGCTCAAGTTCGGGCGCCCGGCAACCCTGTCCGAACTCGCCAAAGAGGTCGAGATGCCGGAAGACAAGGTGACCGAAGCGTTGCGCTTCGCCGCCGAGCCGCTGTCGCTCTCCGAGCCACTCCGCGAGGACGGCGACGCCGAGCTCGGCGATGTGGTCGAGGACCGCTCCGCAGAATCACCCTTCGAGGTCGCTGCCACGGCGCTGTTGCCCGAAGAGATCGCCCGCCTGCTGGCGCCACTCGACGAGCGTGAGCGCGAGATCCTCAAGCTCCGTTTCGGTCTCGATCGTGGCGAGCCTCGCACCCTCGAAGAGGTCGGCGAGCACTTCAACCTCACCCGCGAACGCATCCGCCAGATCGAGGCGCGTGCGATGTCGAAGCTGCGCCACCCCTCCAGCGACACCGGCGCCCGCGACCTGCTCGCCGTCTGACCCGCTGCCGAGCACGGCCCAGCAGACCGTGCCAACGCACCGGCACGCGTCCGAGACGATCTGACCCACCGATCACGATTCGGAACAACTCAGCGCCGGCGACGCGGTCACAGCTGCCACACTGAGCACCATGACGTTCGAGATACGGGCGGCGACCCGTGCCGATGCCGACGGCATCACCGATGTACAGGTGGCATCGTGGCGGGCCGGTTACGCCCACGTGTTCCCGAAATCTGTGCTGTACGCGGACGATTTCGACTCGACCCGCCGCACGTTCTGGACCCGATGGCGTTTCGCCCCCGGCCACCGGATCGCTGTAGCAGTCACGCCCGAACCCGACGGCGATCGCGTCGTCGGGTTCGCTTCGTATGGGCCCGAACGTGAACGGGCGCGCGGCTTCACCGGGCGCGGAGAAGTGTGGGCGTTCTACCTCGTCGCCGAGATGTGGGGGAACGGGCTCGCCGACGAACTGATGGAGCACACCGAGACTCGCCTGCGCGCCGAGGGTTTCCAGACGGCAATCCTGTGGGTCTTGAAGGACAACCCCCGTGCAAGGGCGTTCTACGAGCGGCACGGTTGGGCGGTCACGGGGATCGGCGCCGAGTTCGACGAGTACTGCGAGGTGTCCGTTCCAGAGGTCGAATACCGCAAGGAGCTCTCATGACGATCGATGTTCGATCGACGCTGCCCGGCGAGTTTCGGCAGGCCGCCAACGCGTTCTCGATCGCGTTGCTCGATCCCCCTCCGAACGACGAACGCTGGGCACGCAGCTTGCCGTCGTGGGACGAGACGCCCTCGTTCTCGGCATGGGACGGAAACACATGCGTCGGACATGCATCGACCTTTCTGGTCGACACGACGGTGCCCGGCGGCGCGCGACTCTCGACGAGCGCCGTCACCCGCGTCGGCGTCCTGCCGACGCATCGCCGGCAGCGCATCGGTACGCGCCTCATGGAGGCGTTGATCGACGACGCCCGCCAACGCGACCTGGTGCTGGCGAGCTTGCGCGCGAGTGAAGCCGTGATCTATCGCCGGTACGGGTTCGGTGTCGCTGGTGAGTACGCCGCCGTCAGGATCGATCCGTCACGGGTCGCTCCGGTGCGAGGCGCGACTGCGAGCGGATCCTTCCGCATCCTCGAACCGACCGAGATCCTCGATGTGGTGGCACCGCTGTACGAGCGCGTGGCACACCAGCGGCCGGGACGCATCACCCGTCCGCTCGTGTGGACCGAGCGATACCTTCGCGCGGCGATCGAACGCACCGAGCCGTCGTTCGTCGTCGTCCATCACGACGCGACCGGTCGACCAGACGGATACGCGCACTACAACGTCAAGTGGAACGAGGCGGCGCCCCAGATGCCCACCGGCGAGGGCGAGATCCACGAACTGCTGGCGGCCGCCGACGACGTGGAGCTGGCGTTGTGGCAGTACCTGTTCGACCTCGACCTGGTGGCGAGTTGGGAAGCGAGCGAGCGGCCGGTCGACGACCTGGTCAAGCTCGGCGCACGTGATCCACGCGGCTACCAGCAGATCTCGATCCAGGACGAGCAATGGCTGCGCCTGATCGACGCGGACACGGCCCTACGGCGGCGCACGTACAACCAAGCCTCCGGTGCGGTGGTCATCCGACTCAGCGATCCTCTCGTGCAAGCCAACAACGGCTCTTGGCGGATCGACGCCGATGGTGCCGAGCGCACCGACGATGTCCCCGATCTGTCCGTCGACATCGAGACGCTGTCTGCCGCGTATCTGGGAGGCCCGTCGTGGGTAGCGCTCGCAGGAACCGGCGCCGTGGAGGCGACGAACCGTGAAGCGCTCGCCACCGCTGACACCCTGTTCGCCAGCCGCCCGCTCCCCCATTGCGGCAGCTTCTTCTGACATCGCTCGAGTCGCGAGGAGGCCGGTGATCGCGTGGGGATCTCACCGAAACACCGGCGAGACCCCCACGGACCTGATCTGGCGGAGGTGGACGGGAATCGAACCCGCCGGACGGGGATCGCCCGTCCCAACCGCTTTGAAGGCGGCGGAGCCCACCAGGTACCCGGACACCTCCGGGCGAAACGGTATCGGCCTGGCATCGCCTTCACCCCACCGGCGATGGCTAACGTCGGCTCGTGGCCGCACCAGTTCTGTTCTGCACCGACACGTTCTGGGACGATCGGGGTGACGAGATCGTGGCCATCGACCCGACCGTCGAAGTCGTGCGGCTCGTCGGCAAGGAGCACGTGACACCCAGCGATCTCGAGCGCATCACGGTCGCGTATTTCTCGCCTGACACTTGGCCGGCGAGGTCGGCAAACTTCATGGGCACCTGCCTGAGGGCACCACACCTGCGCTGGCTGCAGACCTTCTCGGCGGGAACCGACTCTCCGATCTTCACGAGTCTCCGTGAGCGTGGGGTGACGATCACCAACAGCTCGGGCGCATCGGCGCCGTCGATCGCTCAGACGGTGATGCTGTACCTCCTGGCGCTCGGGCGCGACCTGCCACGGCTCGGCCGAGCCCAGGCGAACCGCCGTTGGGAACCGAGAACGTCGACCGATCTGTGCAACGTCCGGCTCGGCATCGTCGGCCTGGGAGCGATCGGCACCGAAGTCGCTCGGCTCGCGGCAGCGTTCGGTATGGAGACGATCGGACTGCGGCGGTCGGTTCGTGGAGACGAGCTCTGCGAGACCTGGACGAACGATCGGTTGCACGATCTGCTCGGATGGGCCGATGCGATCGCCGTGACGGCCCCGCTCACCGACGAGACGCGCGGCCTGTTCGACACCGACGCATTCGCGCGGATGCGAGCGGGCGCCTGGTTCGTCAACGTCGGTCGAGGCGAGATCGTCGACGAGGCGGCGCTGATCGACGCACTCGTCGACGGGCACCTCGGCGGAGCCGGTCTCGACGTGTTCGCCACCGAACCACTTCCCGCGGACAGCCCGCTCTGGCTGTTGCCGAACGTCATCATCACCCCGCACTCGTCGGGCACCACGGATGTGTCCCATCACCGGCAGGTCGACATGTTCATCGAGAACTTCCGGCGCCACGCTGCGGGCACACCGCTCGTCAACGTGACCGCGGCCGACTGAACGCTGTCAGCGGACCGAGTCGAGCCAGGGCTGGTCGCCCGCTCCGTGCACCCAGTCGATCAGTTGATCGGCGACCACGGGCTCGGAGATCACATAACCCTGGGCGACATCGCAGTGGACTTCGCGGAGCCGTTCGAGGATCGCGAGGCTCTCGACGCCTTCGGCCACGACCAGCAGACCCAGGTTGTGGCCCAGATCGACCGTGGATCGAACGATCACTTCGTCCTGCTGATCGGTGAGCATGCCGGCGACGAAGCTCTGGTCGATCTTCAGTTCGTGCACGGGCAGCCGGCGCAGGTAGCTGAGCGAGGAGTACCCGGTGCCGAAGTCGTCGACGGCCATCCGCAGACCGACGGCGTGCAGGTCGTCGATCGTCGCACGGGTGCGCGGAGCATCGACGAACAGCGACGACTCGGTGATCTCGAGCGTCAGCGCCGACGGGGACACGCCATTCGCCTCCAGGTGAGCGCGAACCCGATCGGGAAGTCGGGAATCGAACAGGTCGTGGGTCGAGAGGTTGACCGCGAGCCCGAGATCGAGCCCGTGCTGGGAGAACTCACGAAGCATCCGGATGCCGCGAGCGAGCACGAGATCGGTGAGCTGCTTGATCAAGCCGGTGTCTTCAGCGACACGGACGAACTCGGAGGGAGCGACCACCCCGCGCGTCGGGTGCATCCACCGCACCAACGCCTCGACCCCGACGATCCGCCCCGTGGCCAGGTCGAGTTTGGGCTGGTACACGACATCGAGCTCGTCGGTTTCGATGGCCGTGCGGAGATCACCGAGCATCGACAACCGCGCCGGCGTCCGACGGTCGATCTCGTCGCGGTAGAACTCGACACCGGTTCGCTGCCACTTCGCGTTGTACATGGCGATGTCGGCGCGGCGCATGGGCTGTACCGCATCGTGGTCGTCCGTCGAGATCTGTGCGACACCCACGCTGACGGTGACCACGATCTCGAGCCCGTCGAGGACGACGGGACGGCCACCCTCGGCGACACACGCCTGAGCGAACTCGACAATCTCGTCGTGGGAGTCGCGAACGCACAGGATGGCGAACTCGTCACCGGCCAGGCGAGCGAGCACGTCACCGGGTTCGAGCAGCGAACTCATGCGTTCGGAGAACTGGATGAGCAGATCATCCCCGGCGTGGTGCCCCAGCGTGTCGTTGACCTCTTTGAACCGGTCGAGGTCGAGCATCAAGACCCATGACGTGAAGTGCGGGCTGGTCGCCAGTTCCACGGCCCTGCCGACCTCGCGTTCGAACGGGGTGCGGGCCGGCAGCCCGGTCAGGGCATCGTGTCGCGCCTCGTACTCCAACCGCTCGTGCAACATCCCCCGCCGCAAACTGACCGCGAGCTGTTCCGCAATG
>JAHEDX010000081.1 GCA_024641005.1 Acidimicrobiaceae bacterium | reverse complement strand
CCCGTTGGGTCGAAGCGGCCAGCCCGCCCGCGAGACAAACCGATTCCCACGCTCCGATCGGGTCGTCACCTCGCGGGTAGAACAGATGGTCGGGCAACACGACGAGGTCGAAGCCGGCATCTTCAGCAGCAAGCGCCTGCGCCCGTAGCGAAGTCCAACCCGGAGCGCCCCCGGCCCCGCCATGAACATCCAGTGCAATTCCAATTTTCATGAGACACCCCCGACCGACGACCGTACCAGTCGGCAAATCTGTGCCGAACGCCTCCAACGCTGCGGCACCGGACCTTCGGTCGCGGGTTCATCTCGTCGGCGACGAACGATTCCCTGGTTCCGGAACGCGACGGTGATGGATCACCAGGACGAGCCACGCCCAGACACATCCGAGCGCGGCGCCTGCGACCACATCGATCGGTCGATGCACTTCGAGCAGGACCCGGGAGAGTGCGACTGCCCCGGCCCACACGGCGAACCCGTACCGTAGCCAGCGCCGCCAACCACCCGCGGTTGTCGCCAGCACGCCGATGACGGTGGCAAGCATCGCTGAAGCCTCCGAATGTCCGGACGGGAACGACCACCCGGTCTCGAGGATCCACCGGTCTCGAACCGACGCGGACAGAGCCGGCTCATCGAGGCCGGGCAGTCGAGCTTCCAGAACGGCTCGGCGATCGTCCTTGCCACCGACTGCGTAGAACGTCGCCGCGTCAGGAAAGTCCGACCCCAGAGCACCCGACTCGGCGAGCGCCACGATGTTCGGTCGCGGACTCGCCACCGCAGGCTTGAGGAGGTATTCGTTGAGGGCGGCCGTCGCTCCCAACACGAGCAGGAAGGCCAGAGCGAGGAGACCGGCTCGGCTCACCCATCGATTGCCACCGCCGACCACGGTCACCAGCCCGATTCCGACGACGGCGACGATGGGCACCCGGCCGACGCTGCCCGTGTCGGTGATGGCCACCACGACATCAGCGAACCTGGTGTCGAGCCGGATCCCAGGCAGCAGCCACGAGATCGCCGCAAGACCCATCAGCGTCAGCGACACCTCGACGAGTAGTCGGTTGCAGCGCGCATCGATGGCCCAACCCTAGGCGACACCGGCGGCGAGCAGCGACCGGCCCGGTGGCTCCCCGTCCATGCAGCGCCACCGCCCGTGGCTCTCGGCCGCCTGGTACTCGATGGGGACGCACCGACATCACACGGATCTCGCTGCAAGAATGATCGGGTGACGACGCTCGACGAGCTGGTGGAACTCGAACGACTGGTGTGGCAGGCGCTGCTCGACGGCGACGGAGAGTTGGATACCCGGCTGCTTTCCCCCGACTTCCTCGGCGTCTACCCGACGGGTTTCGCCCGACGCGAGGACCACGTCGAACAGCTTTCCGGCGGCCCTGTCGTCGCTTGGTTCGAGCTGTTCGAAGCTCGAGTCATCACGGTGGCCGACGACGCCGCCCTCCTCGTGTACCGGGCCGACTTCGCTCGCCCCACCATGGCCGAGATATCCACGATGTATGTGAGCTCGCTCTGGTGCCGACGCAACGGCAGTTGGGTCAACACCTTCAGCCAGGACACACCCGCTGCACCGTCGGATTGACGTCGATGCGACGGCGTTGACCGGCCGAGCGGACCGACGAGGGGCTGCCCTCGACCCGGCATCGCCGATCCGCGGAGATCACAGCCCCTCCCCTCGATCGCTTCGACGGTACTGTTGCGGCGCGTCCTGCGACAGCGACGCACCCACGCATTCGCTGATTGGAGTGATGGTGAACCCCAAGGTCGATGCCTACATCAGCCGGTCGACGAAGTGGCCCGACGAGATGAACGCGCTCCGGCAGATCTTGCTGAGCTGCGGGTTGACCGACGAGATCAAGTGGGGCAAGCCCTGCTTCAGCCACGAGGGCGCGAACATCGTCATCCTCCAGGAGATGAAGGACTTCCTCGCCCTGATGTTCTTCAAGGGAGCGTTGTTGAGCGATTCCGACGGCGTGCTCGAGGAGCAAGGGCCGAACTCGCGATCTGCGCTCCGCATCTGTTTCACGTCGACCGATGACGTGACAAGGCTGGCCGACACCGTCACGGAGTACATCGCCGAGGCGGTCGCCGTCGAGGAAGCCGGCCTCGAGATGCCACCCGCGCCCGAGGTCGTACTCGTCGACGAGCTGCAGGATCGCCTTGAGCGGGACCCGGCGTTCAAGGCTGCGTTCGAGGCACTGACCCCAGGTCGACGCCGGGAGTACAACCTGTACTTCTCGGATGCCAAGCAGTCCGCAACCCGCGTGACGCGCATCGAGAAATGCGCGCCGAAGATCCTGGACGGCAAAGGCTTCCGAGACCGCTAGACCGTTCTACTCAGCGTTTCGCAGCACCGTCCCTGCCAAACGCCGAACAGAACGGGCTGGGCATGGATATCAGCCTTGATTCTGTTGGCGAATCGGCCAGAGCGTCTGTTCGTCGGTCCCATGAGCAGACCACCAGGTCGCAGTACCACCGGCGAGGTCGATGATGGCATGAGCCGGGATGGGGCCGGCGGACCGCCCCACGTTGATGACCCAGCTCGAACCGATCTTGCTGATCCAAGAGCCGTCATCGCGGAATGGTGCGTCGTGGATGTGCCCGGACAGCACCAGATCGGGTTGATGAGCATCGATCCATGCGTTGAGGTCCGAATCGCCGACGTGCCGAGAGCCGATCCACGACACCGGCACGCCGTCCGGAGGAAAGTGATAGATCCACACCCACCTCGCAGGGCGGCCGATCCCGTCGTCCGCCAGCTTGCGACCCACATCATCCCGGGTAGCGGGGCCATCCCACCAGGGGCACACCGAGACGCGGGCGCCGGAGGTGTCGAGCGATTGCCAATCGCCGAACACACCCGCGTGATCGATACCTTCGAGCCACGGGGCGTGCTTCTCATCGTGACCGTTCCTGGCAGTCAGATCGTGGTTGCCGGAACAGACAACGACTCGTGTGACTTCTGCGATCTTTCGGATGTAGGTCCTCACCGCCACGATCTGGGATTCGAGGGGAACCAACGACGACACGTCGAGATGGTCACCAGCGAGTACGACAGCGTCGAATTCGGATGCCCGGTCGAGCACCCAATCGAAGTGGGGCAATGCGTAGTGCAGATCTGAGACGAGCAGCATCTTCATCATGTGCTCGACTCAGTACAGGGGATCCGGATCGCGTGCCGAGCCTGGATCCGCCTCCGGTTGTTGCCCGAAAGCGAGTTCGGCGAGGACCTCGTCGAGCAACTCCAGGTGACCGCCGGCGTCGCTGTACTGTGAACGCACATCGCCGAGATAGGTCGACAAGCGATCGAGCCGACGGGCCAGGATCCGAGCTATCTCGAGCACCCGCTCGTTGTCGTCCCCGATGAACTCCTCGATGTCGGACACGACATGCACCACGCCAGGAGCTGTTGCGGTCACCGTGGCTCGATGTGCTGTGCCCAGCAAGAACGCTGTCTCACCGAGCACAGCGCCAGGCTCCTCGACGGACGCCACGACCGAGCTTCCGCGAGTCACGACGAAACTGCCGGACACGACGACGAAGAGCGCCGTCATCTGCTGCCCCTCCGCCATGAGCACATCGCCGGCTGCCAGTTCCCTCTTCGGGAGGCCACGGCACGCACGCAAGAGAGGGGTCATGGGGGCGAAACTAACCGTGCAGCTGCGGGCCCCGCATCGCCTACACGCGAGCTTCATCGAGCGTTTACGAACGCCCGGAACTCCGACCTCGACGACGACGGGTCACTCGACCGCCATCTACTCCACGGCGACCGAAGTGGGCCGCTACGCGCAAAATTACGCCCGAGCCCGACCGGGCAGACAGGCGTCAACATGAGGCTCTGCATGCCCCGACCAGACAGCACTCGATGGCAGGTGGACACCACCGCCCCGACGCGGCCCCAAACAAACTCGGATCAAGTTCAGGTTGACGTGCCGTGGCGGCACGTCAACCTGAACTGTTCGATCGAACCGATCGGCGTGAGTCAGCCGAGCAACTTCGCCTTCTGTTGAGCGAACTCTGCGTCGGTCAGCACGCCCTTCGAGTGCAGCTCGGAGAGTTTGGCGATCTCATCGGCGGTGCCTGCTCCGCCGGCGGCGGCACGGATGTATGCCTGCACCTCGGCTTCGTTCTGCTGGACTGCGGAGACGTCACGCTGGGCCATGCTGTCACCGTTCGCGATCAGGTAGATCAGCACTCCGAGCCAGGGAACGATGATGACGAAGATCGACCACAGCGCCTTGGACATTCCCCCCATGTCACTGCGGAAGATGTCGACGATCACGCGGAACAGCAGCATGATCCATGCGAACCACAAGAAGAAGATGAACATGGTCCAGAACAGACCAAGGATCGGATAGTCGTATGCGAGCATGAATTCTCCTCTGAAGTTTCTCGCCACGATGGTGGCCAGGACTGCTCAGTCTAGGCAGCCGACGACCGAGCAGCCTGTGATCCCGTGGCGGCACGCCGGTGACGGCGGCGCGGTGGTCACCCGCTCGTCGAGCGGTCGGAAACGGCGTGGCACTTCTTGTACTTGAGACCGCTGCCACACGGACAGGCATCGTTGCGACCGACGGCGCTGAAACGAGCCGCCTGCTCGGCGGCGATCATGGCCGAGACGTCCGATGGGGCCCGACCTTGGTGGAGGAGTTGGGACATGAGGCGCATCGGATGGTCGATGTGATTGAAGAACGCCTTGTAGGAGGGGCACAGGTAGTTGAGGCCGTCCTCACCGTCAGGCGTCCTCGTGAAGCGATTCTTCGGGCAGCCGCCATGGCAAGCGAATCGGACTTCGCAGCCACGACAGAACGCTGGGAGTGAGTCCCGTTTCGCTCGCCCGAAACTCACCTGCTGCTCGGAGGCGACCAAGTCGATCATCGGGGTCTCGGCGATGTTGCCCAACAGGTACCCGGGCTCGACATAGTGGTCGCACGAGTACAAGTCGCCATTGTGTTCGAGCGCGACGGCCAAACCGCATGTCTCGGAGAACACGCACACCGCACCCGGTTCACCGTGCCAGTTCGCGAGCGCCGAGTCGAAATGCTGGACGAACACCTCCCCGACGTCGTTGGCGAGCCACTCGTCGAAGATCGCGATCAGGAACGCGCCGAGATCGGCAGGACCCACGGTTCGGTCGGTCACCTGGTTGCCGGCCTGGACGTAGAGCGGACGCGCCTGCTTGTTGGAGTCACCCCAGCCTGCATTCGCGATGGTGAGGAGCTCGTCGGTCGCTCGTTCGACGATCGGGATGAACTGCATGAACCGCAGCTCGAGATCGTCGCGGAAGAACCGGTAGACCTCGAGTGGTGCATGTGCGTTGGCAGCGTGAACGGTGCACAACACGTTCACGTCGACACCGCGCTGCTGCAGGGCCTCGAGGCCGGCCATCACCCGCCCGAACGATCCTTCGCCGCGCTTGTCGACACGGTAGGCATCATGGATGTGCTCTGGACCATCGATCGACAGGCCCACCAGGAAGTCATGTTCTTTGAAGAAGTCGGCCCATCGAGCGTCGACGAGCACGCCGTTGGTCTGGATCGTGTGCGAAATGATCTGACCAGGTCGCCGATACTGCTCGACGATCTCCATCGCCCGACGGAAGAAGTCCAGACCCATCATCGTCGGTTCGCCACCCTGCCAGGCGATCGTCACGTCGGGAGTCCGGTGTGACTCGAGGAGCTGTCGGATGTAGGTCTCCAACATCTCGTCGGCCATCCGGAACCGATCGCCCGGATACAGCTGCTCCTTCGAGAGGAAGAAGCAGTATTCGCAGTCAAGGTTGCAGATCGGACCGGTCGGCTTGGCCAACACGTGATAGGCGGCTGGACCGCCGTGCATCGTCAGCATGATCTCACGCCCTCACCAGATTGACCTGTCGACCTCGAAGTGTTCAATTGGACCCAACTGCCCGCATCGTTGCCTCGATGCCCGCCTGGAGATCGCCGGCGCCGCTGCGGGCGAGCACCAACAGACCCTGCAACGACATCAACAGTGCCTTGGCGACCGATTCGGTATCGGTGCACGCATCGACCTGACCGGCCGCCTTGGCACGTTCGAGCTGCCGACGAAACGCCGCTTCGATCGTACCGAACCCGCGGTCGAGCGCAGCTCGAATGTCGGGTGTCGTCGCCTCGGCATGGCCCGCTGTCGTGGTCAAGAGGCATCCGCGCGGATGCTGCTCGCCGGCATGCGGCCGCAGTACCGAGGCGAAGAAGGCTCGCAGCCCGCGGAGTGGGTCATCGTCGTCGAGGAAGCGTCGAACGCGACCACCGACCGTCTGGTCGACATAACGATCGAGACATCGCACGAGCAGCTGCTCCTTGCTCTCGAACCGCCGGTAGATCGACGGTGCCTTCAAGTCGAGCCCGACTTCGAGGTCGCGTATCGATACCGCATCGACGCCGTATCTCCAGAACAGTTCGGTCGCCCTGTCCAACACCATGTCGTCGTCGAACTTTCTAGGGCGGCCCATTTGACAGATGGTAGCAGGCGCTACCAAACTCGACCACATGAGCATCGCCCCTCTGAGCAAGCACTTCAAGACCGTCAATGGCAAGCAGATGGCATATCACGACGTCGGGTCGGGCGATTCGGTCGTGTTCCTGCACGGCAACCCCACGTCGTCCTATCTCTGGCGCGACGTGATTCCTCATGTTGCCGACCGCGCTCGATGCATCGTGCCCGATCTCATCGGGCACGGCGATTCCGACAAGCTCGACGATCCTGGTACCGGCTCGTACACCTTTGTCGAGCACAGGGAGTACCTCGACGGCCTGCTCGACCAGCTAGCGCTCGGCGACAACATCACCTTCGTCATCCACGATTGGGGCTCGGCGCTCGGGTTCGACTGGGCCAACCGTCATCGCGACCGTGTCGCCGGCATCGCCTACATGGAAGCCATTGTCCGACCCGTCACGTGGGACGAGTGGCCGGAGGCCGCACGGGGCATCTTCCAATCGATGCGCTCCGAAGCCGGCGAGGCGATGGTCCTCACCAAGAACCTGTTCGTCGAGGCGATCCTGCCGGCCTCGATCATCCGCGAGCTCACCGACGAGGAGATGAACGAATACCGCCGCCCGTTCTCCGACCCGGGCGAAGGCCGACGGCCCACGCTGACCTGGCCGCGACAGATCCCGATCGACGGCGAGCCGGCAGATGTGGTCGAGATCGTCCAGGCCTACGCCGACTGGTTGTCGACCTCCGAGGTACCAAAGCTGTTCATCAACGCCGAGCCAGGCACGATCCTGACCGGCCCCCAACGAGAGTTCGCCCGAAGCTGGCCGAACCAGACCGAGACGACCGTCGCCGGCATCCACTTCATCCAAGAAGACAGCGCTGACGCGATCGGCGCGGCGATCGCCTCCTGGCTACCCGGACACGGGAAGTAGCGGCTTCTCCGACGCCCACCGAGCCACGCAGGGCGAGTCACTCTGTCAGGCGACAGTCTCGTCCAGTGCGATGATCGTCTTTCCTTGGGCATGCCGTTGTCCGACATGAGCGACAGCGGCCGGTGCCTCGCCGAGCGGATAGCTACGATCGATCACCGGAACGAGCTTGCCGGACTCAGCGAGCTCGCTCAGCGCCGCGAGATCGTCCGGATTGGGCGTGGAGACGAAGGGACGCCCCTGTCGACGCGTGAACAGTGACGACACGAGGGCCACGATCGGATCGGCCAGCCCGCCGAACCAACCACCCACATGCGCACCGTTGGCCAGCAGCGTCCCCGTCGGCGCGAGAGCCCGCCGGGTCGTCGACAATGAGTGGCTTCCCACATTGTCGAATATGAAGTCGTATCGTCGATCACCCTCGGTGAAGTCGTCCTGGGTGTAGTCCACGACGTGGTCCGCGCCGATCGATCTGACCATCTCCAGGTTCCGCGTGCTGCACACGCCTGTCACCTCGGCGCCCATCGTCTTGGCGATCTGCACGGCGAACGTTCCCACGCCACCCGACGCTCCCGTGACGAGAACCTTCTGCCCTGGTTGCACCCGGCCCCGGTCGCGAAGGCCCTGCAGGGCCGTCAACGCTGACACCCCGAGGGTGGCAGCTTGCTCGAAGGTCAGATTGCCGGGCTTCGACGCGAGCGAACGTTCGGGGAAGCACGCGTACTCCGCAAACGCACCCTTGTAGGAACCGAACACCTCGTCGCCCGGCCGGAACTGCGTCACCTCCCCGCCGACAGCCTCGACCGTGCCTGCGATATCCATCCCCGGCACGCGATTCTTCGCCCTCATCGCGGAGAACATGGGCCTCATGACGTAGGGCAGGCCGGCGATTGTGTAGTAGTCGCCGATATGGACCGAGGCCGCGTGCACTCTCACGAGCACCTCATCGTTCTGCGGCGACGGTGTGTCGATCTCTCCGAGTTCCAACACATCGTGCGGCGCCCCGAACCTGGCTTGGACGATCGCTTGCATGGTTGAGCGGACCTCCTACTCTGCGCGAACACTGATCGAGTGGCCGGGTGCGTGTCGGGAACCTGATGGGCGGCCGCGCGACCGCTCAGCGCGTCGACGGACGCCGCCACGTAATACACCATAATCAACCGACCGAGCACTACTGCCCGGGGCCGGCCTGTGTGCCGGGTGATCCGGCACCACCGACGACCGTCAGCGAGAGGTCGCGATCACTCCTTCAGCCCGATAGGTCGTTGACGAGCGAGCCCCGCGCAGCCCTGGCCCGTTCTGTTCAGCGAACTGCCGCACCGGGTCTGCCAAACGCTGAACGGAACGGGCGGACGGGCTCAGCGCTGGCCGACTCATGGTCAGCGCCGAGACTCACCCGTCGCGGTCAGGCCAGGTCGAAGCGGTCGAGGTTCATCACCTTGTGCCAAGCGGCAACGAAGTCGTGCACGAACTTCTGCTGGCCGTCCTCGGATCCGTAGACCTCTGCAATGGCTCTCAACTGCGAGTTCGAACCGAAGACCAGGTCGGCGGCGGTTGCCGTCCAGCGAAGAGTGCCCGTGGCCCGATCGACCCCCTCGTAGACACCCGGAGTGTTCGACGAGACCCGCCACTGCGTGTCCATGGTGA
This sequence comes from Acidimicrobiaceae bacterium, assembly GCA_024641005.1. Classification (GTDB taxonomy): domain Bacteria; phylum Actinomycetota; class Acidimicrobiia; order Acidimicrobiales; family Ilumatobacteraceae; genus Ilumatobacter. The sequence continues at coordinate 7,657 of JAHEDX010000081.1, read as the reverse complement.
GCAGGTTGACGAAGAAGTCGTTGGTCAGCTGCCCGGGCCGATCGGTGAACACACCATGCTCGGCTCCGCCGACATTGGCGTCGAGGGCGCGCATACCGCCGACCAGGACCGTCATCTCAGGGGCGGTCAGGTTGAGCAGTCCCGCCTTGTCGACCAACAGTTCCTCGGCCGGCCGCTTGTGGAAGTCGGCGAGATAGTTGCGGAAACCGTCTGCGGTCGGCTGGAGATAGCCCATCGCCTCGACGTCGGTCTGCTCCTGGGACGCATCGGTCCGCCCCGGCGAGAACGGGACCGTGATGTCGTGACCGGCGTCGGCTGCTGCCCGCTCGACGGCGGCGCAGCCGGCGAGAACGATCAGGTCGGCCAGCGACACATTGATGCCAGAACCCGACTTGATCTGCTCGAGCGCTGACACCACCTCGGCCACCCCGGCCCGAACGTTGACGTCCCAGCCCTTCTGGGGCAACAGACGGATTCTCGCCCCATTGGCGCCGCCGCGCATGTCGGTGCCCCGGAATGTCGATGCCGACGCCCATGCGGTGGCCACGAGCTGCGATACCGACAGACCCGAGTCGAGGACCTTGGCCTTCAACGTGGCGATCTCGGCATCGCCGATCAACTCGCCTTCGTGTTCGGGGACGGGGTCCTGCCAGATCAGTTCCTCGTCGGGCACTTCTGGACCGAGATAGCGAGAGACCGGGCCCATGTCTCGATGGGTGAGTTTGAACCATGCCCTGGCGAACGCGTCGGCGAACTGATCGGGATGCTCGTGGAACCGACGGGAGATCGGTTCGTAGATCGGGTCCATGCGCAGGGCCAGGTCAGTCGTCAGCATCACCGGCGCCTGGGTCTTCGAAGGATCGTGAGGGTCGGGCACGGTCTGGCTGGCGGCCGGGTCCGTGGGAACCCACTGCCACGCCCCGGCAGGACTCTTCACGAGATCCCAGTCGTAGCCGAACAACACGTCGAAGAAGCTGTTGTCCCATTCGGTCGGCGTGGTGGTCCAGACACCCTCCAGACCGCTGGTGATCGTGTCGTTGCCGGTGCCGGCGCCGTAGGTGTTCTTCCAGCCGAAGCCCTGATCTTCGAGCGCCGCCCCTTCGGGCTCGCGGCCGACATGGCTGCCAGAGGCGGCACCATGCGTCTTGCCGAAGCTGTGCCCGCCGGCGATGAGTGCCACGGTCTCCTCGTCGTTCATGGCCATACGAGCGAACGTCTCGCGGATGTCCTTGGCTGCGGCGAGCGCGCTCGGTTCGCCATTGGGGCCTTCCGGGTTCACGTAGATCAGGCCCATCTGAACGGCGCCGAGCGGCGTCTCCAGCTCGCGGTCGCCTGAGTAGCGCTCGTCACCGAGCCATTCGCGTTCGGCGCCCCAATAGACGTCCTCCTCGGGAGCCCAGATGTCCTCGCGACCGCCACCGAACCCGAAGGTCTCGAAGCCCATGGTCTCGAGCGCGACGTTGCCGGCGAGGATCAGCAGGTCGGCCCACGAGATCTTGCGGCCGTACTTCTGCTTGACCGGCCACAGCAGACGCCGGGCCTTGTCGAGGTTGGCGTTGTCGGGCCAGCTGTTGAGCGGTGCGAAGCGCTGGTTGCCGGTGCCGCCACCTCCCCGGCCGTCGTGCACCCGGTAGGTCCCGGCGGAATGCCAGGTCATGCGGATCATCAGCGGGCCATAGTGGCCCCAATCGGCAGGCCACCAGTCTTTCGAATCGATCATCACCTCGGCAAGGTCAGCCTTCACGGCCGCCAGATCCAGGCTGTTGAACTCGGCCGCGTAGTCGAAGTCCTCGTCCATCGGATTGGACTTCCGATCGTGCTGATGGAGGATCCGCAGATTCAGCTGCTCGGGCCACCACTGCTCGGTCGCCGAACTTCCCACCGACGTATTGGCTCCCGTGAACGGGCACTTGGCATTGCTCTCCGACATCTGATTCTCCTGACAGTTGTTCATTACCGGTTGTGATTCGTTTTCGGGTTGGTCGTTCATGTCCGCGCTCGTGACGTCATCGGCCGGCTACAGCACGACGGCCGGGCGTCGTTCCGCTGCCATCTGCGTCGCGGACCTCGACGGACGCCACGCAGGTGGGGCAGCGGCCCCAATACACCACCTCGGCTTCATCGACTTCGAAGCCCGCATCGTCGGCCGCGGTCAAGCAGGGCACATCACCCACCGCGCAATCGACATCGACCACCGCGCCGCAAGCACGGCAGATGAGGTGGTGATGATTGTCTCCCACGCGGTCCTCGTACCGAGCCGCCGAGCGCGCCGGCTGGATACGCCGAACGAGCCCAGACTCGGCCAACACCCCCAACGCATCGAAGATCGCCTGTCGAGAGACCGACCCGATGCTGTTGCGCACAGCGTCAGCGAGATCGTCGGCCGTGGCATGTGGATGTGCCGACACAGCGTTCAGCAGGGCCAACCGCTGGGCCGTCACCCGCAACCCATGTTGTCGCAGCAGCAGCTCGGTACTGGTCTCCATATCGTCAGTATATGCGCTTTTCTAGACACGATACATTCTTGTATGAAATCTACTTAACGTCGGGGGCCGGAAAACGGCGACCGCCACCGGAGTCCGTGATCCCCGTCTCCGACTCGGGCGGGAACATCGACCGCGGGCAACATCTCGCGATGGAACCGACCGACTCGATCCGCTCGTTGATGCCACTGTGCGAGACGCTCGGCATCGTCGGTCTCGAGCTCACGCCAGAACGGGTGGTGCTCGAACTGACGTGGGGCCCTGAGCTGTGCACGTCGAATGGTCTCCTCCACGGCGGTGCCCTCATGGCCCTCGCCGACTCGGCAGGCGGGATGTGCGCGTCTCTCAACCTGCCGAGCGGCGCAACGGGTACCTCGACGATCGAATCGAAGACCAACTTCCTGGGCGCAGTGCGCGAGGCGACGACGGTCACCGCCACCACTTCCCCCTTACATGTCGGCCGGACCACCATCGTCGTGGAAACCGAACTGCGCACCGACGCCGGCAAGCTCGTCGGCAAGACGACCCAGACCCAGACCGTGCTGCGACCTTGACCGCGAGAACGTCACGCGACTCATCGCCACGACCGCCCGACTCCACAGCCAAAGGGCTCCGGCCAGCATGCGGCTGCACGGCACCGGCGAAACGCTGGGCAGACCGAGAAGGATGGGCGCGTCTACGAGAACACCCTCGGCTGACCCACGCCCGCTCAGTTGCAGCAGGTGGCGGGGCGTACCGCCGCGGAGAGATCTCCGTAGGGCGATTTCCTGAGCGTGATCGTGACCGCCTACGAATCGGAAGCGTCGGCGTCCTGGCCGCCGGTTCGGGCGTCCGCCGCCAAGGTCATCTCCAGACGATCGAGGCGAGCAACGATCTCGTCGAGCGACGTTTCCAACCGGGTGAGCAGACGTGAATCGCCGGCCTCCTCTGCTGCCCGACTCCGCGCCCTGTCGGCTCGTGCCGCCTCGACGAACACCGAAGTGATCGCCGCAGTCACCACCGTGATCAGTCCGATCGCGGCGAGCATCACCACCCCCGCCACGACACGCCCGACCGTCGACGTCGGAGTGACATCGCCGTAACCAACGGTCGTGACGGTCTGGAGCGTGAACCACAACGCCCTGCCGAACGTCGGATACTCGCCCCCATCGAAGATCCGCACGGTGACCGCGCCCACGATGACGGAGGCGACGGTCACGCTGATGATCGCTGCCGCGGCATGCTTCGCCGAGGCCGGATTGTCCTGAAATCGCTCGAGGCTTCGACGAAAATAGCTCATGACGACATGTTCACACGCCTCCCGTGCGCCGTCCACAATCGTCGGCGACAGGTCGGCCTGGCCGCCTCGTCAGTGTCCGGCGAGGACGTTCTTGATCACGACGATCACCAGTGCGACGACGAGCACCCAGCACCCGTAGATGAGTGCCCGATGCCGCGGCGTGCCGCCGCTGCGCGCCGTGAGGTAGGCGACCAACGCGATGAAGCCGGCGAGCAGCCACCGAACGACGTCGAGTTCGGCCGACGTCGGGAAGACCAGCACCGGCACGGTGCACACGGCGGCGACAGCCATTGCTCCGACGAGCTGAGCCAGTGCAGTCTGGAGGTCGCGTTGTTGGACAGACCCCGATCCGACCAGCCGTGCCGACACCCGAAACGCGAACAAGTGCGCCAATGCGAGGCCGATCGTCGTGCCCCAGACCAGTCCAAGGACCTCGACGTGGCTGCGATCCGACTCGGCGATCGCGGCCGACGCTGCCAGCAGGCACACCGATACGTACAACGCCATCGTGAAGGCCTCCTTGCGGAGGTCGTCCGACGCCACCTCGACCTCCGGCGCCCCTGCTTCCGTGACGGGCTCGGTCATCGTCGACCGCCTGGGGAAGCGAGCATGGCACGAAGCTAGCCGCGGCGACCGTGCGTGGAGTTCCTGCATCTCGCTGCTGAGTCGCACGCCTGTGTGAGCGGAGCCCAGCGCTGCGTGCCGCTCACCTCGTCGGCCGGGGCCGGCTGTTCCGATGGCCGGGCCGCACGACACCTACCATGGGCACATGAGTCTCGTGGCAGACGACTTCGCCGTGCCCCTCAGCTTCGAGGGTCCGGGTTTCCGTTTGGAGCCGCTCGGCCCCCAACACAACGAACGAGACCACGAGGCGTGGATGTCGAGTATCGAGCACATCCGGGGAACCCCTGGTTTCCCCGACGGTGCCTGGCCCCTACCGATGACTGTCGAATCCAACCTCGCCGACCTCGTTCGTCACGCGAAGGACTTCGAGCAGCGTGCTGGCTTCACGTACTCGATGCTCGATGGCGACGACGTGATCGGATGTGTCTACATCTACCCGTCGCACACGGCCGATGCGGCGGTGAGCTCCTGGGTCCGGGCGAGCCGCGCCGAAATGGACGTCGTCACCTGGCGAGCCATCTGCTCCTGGCTCGACACCGATTGGCCATTCACGGCCGTCGAATACGAGGCGCGCTAGGGACCGACGCCACTCAGGGCGGATGTCCCGACCTTCCAATGCCAGGCCGCTGTCAACACCCGGTCCTCCGTTCGCGAGGTGGAGCGCCACGAGCGGATTCTGCGATCGAAGCCTGGCGTCACAGCCGGGGTGGTCATGACCGTGCCGTCGGCCCTGGATCGTGATCGGCGCAGGCTGTAGCGTTCGGGTGCGCCGTCGGGGGACGACGCAACACCCGAAGGAGGCTGTATGCCCAAAGTAGTCATCACTCACGCGGTTGCCGATGTGGACGTCTGGCTGAAGGGCAAGGCTGATCGCGCAGAATCGATCAGCGCGATGGGCGGCAGCAATGTCGTGGACCACGTCGCACAGGACGGCAGCAACAAGATCGCTGTTTCCGCGCAGACCAACGATGTCGACGCATTGATGGCCGCGCTCGCCTCGCCGCCGCCCGAGGTACTCGCAAAGATGCAGCAGCACGGGGTCGTCCCGCCCATCGCCCTCTACGTCGAGAGGTAGTCATCTCGCCGCGACAGTTGCGACCGGGAGCAATCAGTCGAGAATGACACCAAGGGTCGTGATGTCACCGGCCTCCAGACCGTTCCGTTCAGCAAACCGCCGCACCGTCTCTGCGAAACGCTGAACAGAACGGGTTGGACACCGTTGCGGGCTATCGGTCCGTGAACACGGCATCGACGTTTGGCAATCCGTCAAAACCGTTGAACGTCCCATCCTCGACGATCTCACGGGCGGTCTTCAGGAATCCGGCCCACGCGGTCCGGGCGAGCGTGCCTCCGACGCTGATTCGGCGCACACCGAGCGATGCCGCTTCTGCGACCGTGATGAACGGGGCGTTGATGAGCAGATTCACCGGCTTTGGCGACACCGCCGCAACGACCGCCGTGATCTGTTCGATGGTCTCGATTCGTGGCGCATAGAGACAGTCGGCACCTGCGTCGGCGTAAGCGCGCAGCCGTCTGATCGTGTCATCGATGTCGGGCCTCCCACACACGAAGCCTTCGGATCTACCGGTCAGAACGACGCCGGTTCCGGATTCGTCGATGGCCTGCCGCGCCGCTCTGATCCGCTCCACCGCGACGTCGAAGTCGTAGAGGGGTCGAGCCCCGTCACCTGTGGAGTCCTCGATCGAGAGTCCGGCGATACCAGTCGCCACCGCGAGTTTCACATTCTCGCCAACCAGGGCCGGGTCGTCGGCGAAACCGCCCTCGAAGTCGGCATTGACCGGCAGGTCCACGACGCCCACGATGTCTCGGAGGTGCTCGAGGGCCTGCTCGAGTACGAGCTGGTTGTCGGCGCATCCCAACGACCACGCACACCCCGCGCTCGTCGTCGCCAGTGCCGGAAAACCCATCTGTGCCAGCACCCTCGCACTCCCTGGGTCCCACGGGTTCGGCATGACGAAGCAACCGGCGGAGTGCAAGCGGTGAAACGTCGCGACTCGATCGTCCTGAACAGTCATGTGCACCTCCGGAAAGCATTGGGCGCGCTCACGCTAGTCGACCGTCGACGGCAGCGAATCCTGCGACGACAGCGCCACGTTCGAGACCGATATACCGGCGGCGCGATGGTCGTGGTGATCGGCCCCTCCCCACCCGGGCCACCATCGCCACGACACGATCGCGCAAGGCAAACCGATCGTAGGGCGACTTCCCGGTCGCGTCGGGCTGACGCGTCCCAACGCTCTAGGGACAGCTGATCGAAACGCTTGCCTGTACGTCGGCGCCGCCAGCCTGGATCGGTCCTTCATAGGTCACGGTGTCGCCGTCGATGGTCAGGCCTTCGGCCGCACCGGTCAACGTCACGATGAAGTCCCCATCAGGTGTGATGACGAACACCGAGCCGATCCAGTCATCGGGGCCACCGCGCATGTCGATCGAGAGCTGCAGGTTGTCGACCCCCAGCCGATTGATGGTGACGTCGACGTCGTCCGGTGACACCTCACAGGTGACGCTTTGCGCTCCACTGAGCGCGAACACATACGTCACGCCGTCGATCACCGCTTGGGGATCATTGCCATCGCCGGTGGGAGCGCAACTGACCGCGACGTCGACCTCCACCTCTTCTGCATTGGCCAGATCGAAATCCACGATGCGGTCGGCCGTGCCTTCGTAGCTCAGGGCACCGTCGCCGACACCCAGCGTCCCCGCACTCTGCCCGAACACGACCGAGTACTGCGTCGTGCCTTCCGCGGCGGATCTGAACGAGAACTGGCCGGCCCAACCACCACCGGCACGGCCCGCCTGGATGCTGAGGTCGTTTCCATCGGCGGTCTGGAAGTTCACATGCAAGTTGTCGGGCCCGATCTCACAGGTGTAGTAGAGCGAGCCGGCGGATTCGTAGACGATGCGTCCGCCGTCGACCTCGGCGTAGGCCGTACCCGGGTCGGCAGTGAGCGTCGGCTGATCGGTGCCGATGACGCCGTTGACCTGGTCGGCCGACGTGGCGGCGTCGGCGCCTCCACCGTCGGCCAGAGGGGCTGCAGTCGATGCCGGGTCACCCTCCCCTCCGGAGCCGTCATCAGCATCGTCATCGCTGCCGCCACACGCCCCGAGCATCAGCACCAACGTCGCCGCAACGGCAATCGAGTTCTGCTTCACTGCTCTCCCCCTTTGGTTCGCGCCTCGGGGCCGACCCGCGCCCCGTCAGACAACACAATGATTGCATGCTCGCGGAACGGCCGCCGACGAGGCCGCC
>JAHEDX010000023.1:49959-51610 GCA_024641005.1 Acidimicrobiaceae bacterium | reverse complement strand
GTCTCTGCGTCGTTGGCCACGGCGGCGCTGTTGGTCGTCGGCACCAGCGCGATCTCGTGGTACCTGCGCACATTCGGCGGATCGTCGCTCACCGGAGCGTTCGGAGCACTGCTCGCGACCTTGACGTGGGTCTACTACGAGGCTCAGATCCTTCTCGGAGGCATCCAACTCGTCAAGGTCCTGACACGCCGTAGTGATACGACGACTGCGCCCACATCGCCGACCGAGCCCGACGGACCGTGAGCGCCATCGTCGACGGGTCACCACGCGACGCAACCGAATCGCGTAACGTCGTCGTCGTCCGAACCGGACGCTTACGAAGGGGGAAGTCTCATGATTCGTGCTCTCATCGGTGCCATCGTGATCCTGTTGGTCTCCACGTTCCCGGCGACGTGGCTGATGATGTTGTTCCTGGGCAACGTCGGCCTCGAGTTGTCGTACTGGGGCACGTTGCCGCTGGGCATCCTCGTCTCGACCTTGATCGGCGGCGTCACCGCACCGACATTCGTCGTCAAGTCGTAGTCGTTCGCCAACCAACGCCGATCGCCGATCGAGGGACCCACGCATGACCGTCCGCGCCTATTCCATCGACGGGACCACCTTCGCATTCGAGGCCCCCCTCACCGAGGCGGTACCGGTCGGCTCGTACGTCACGATCGACACCGGCAGTGACGGTGCCTTCCTCGGTCAGGTGCTGGCTTCCACGATCGGCGCGCCCGAGCACGGGGAGACGGCTTCGGCCCGGTCAGTTTCGGGGCGCGGCAGCCTGCTCTGTCGGCTGATCGACGGCGATTTCGTGGACCTCGACCGATCCACCCTCTTCGGCGACGGCGTGGTTGCAGCAGCGGAATCGGGAGTGGTCACCGCATACCTGAGCTCTGCGCTCGGTTCCACCTCGGCTGTCCAACTCGGTCAGCTCCAACAACCGTCGGCGGTCCCGGCGCAGCTGCACGCCAAGGGATTCGGTCGTCACACCTTCCTGTGTGGTCAGTCGGGCTCAGGGAAGACCTACACGCTCGGGGTGATCCTCGAGCGGCTCCTGCTCGACACCGACATCCGGATGGCCGTGATCGACCCGAACTCCGATTACGTCAATCTTGGATCGATTCGTCCGATGGCGGCAACCGGATACCCCGAAGCGGAGTATCGGGCGTTGGCAGATCGCTACGCGACCGTCGCACCCTCGGTACACGTGTTCGGTGGCGAAGGCTCCGACAGGCGGCTACGGGCATTGTTCGGGCGACTCTCGTTCCAGCAGCAGACCATGGTGCTCGGCCTCGACCCCATCAGAGACGCCGAGGAGTACAACGCGTTCGTCAGAATCGTGCGTCGTCTCGACACCGAGGGATACAGCCTCGACGACGTGATGACCACGATCAGGTCGTCGTTCGACGACGACGACCGCCGGCTGGGCCTGCGGATCGACAACCTCGGAATCCAGAACCAGACGATCTGGGCCGGCGACGACGAGGGGATCATGAAGCAACTGCCGAGCGACTGGCGGATGCTCGTCGCCGACACGGGGAGCCTGCCGTCGTCCGAGGAGGCCTCCATCGCCGCCGCCGCCCTGCTGACGTTCATGTGGGATCGTCGACGTGACCGTCAGCCGATGATCATCGTGATCGACGAGGCCCACAACGTGTGCCCCCAG
>JAHEDX010000023.1:0-49859 GCA_024641005.1 Acidimicrobiaceae bacterium | reverse complement strand
GAGACCGCTCGGGCCGATGAAGCAGAGGCAAAGCTCGACGAGATCGGTGTAGCGATCGATGATGCGTTCCCCATCAGCGTCTCCACCTCGCTCGTCGGGCAGGATCTGGCGGGCACATACTCGGTGAAATACACCGAGGCCTACTGCGATCTCGCCGAGAGGTGCGGTACGTTACCGACCGCGACCACGGCCACGGTCGGCACGACGCCCGAGGGTTGGTTGGACCTCACCGTCGACGGCGTGTTGCGAGCCGGCCTGTTCGCGGTCGAAGGCGGACTCTACGGCATCACCGACAGCGAAACCGCTCTGCCACCCTGCGGCGACACACCCCGCCGTGCCCGCGTGACGGTGACGATGTTCCCGCCCGACCTCACGGTCAACCAGGACGGGAGTCGCGTCATCACCAATCTGCAAGCGAGCATCACGCTCGACACGCCGCCGATCAACGATTGTCCGGGCGGACTGGTGTTCTGGGCTGCGGTGTTGACCCCGACCGGCTGACAACGCCTGCGCCTCCAGGCGCACGAACACTCCGGATGCCCTGTGCGACGTCGTCGTGCAGGGCATCTGTGTTTTCGGCGCACGCGACATTCCCCGAACCAGCGCGCTGCACCGAGGTATGGCATGATGCCGCGGTGCAGCCGATCGTGAACGCGCCGTGACAAGTTCACCCGTCGATGGTCCGTCGAACGCCACGGCGGCATACGGCGAAACGAACCGTCGTCGTCAACAACGCGGCCGCAAGGCCCGATCTCTCGAGGCCGCCGCGATCGCTGGCGTGGTGTACACCGTGCTGGCGCTCGTTTCGATGGTGCTGCTCTCACGCCTCCCCGACCTGGCGCTGAGCGACGCCGAGATGACCGCCTGGTTCGCAGACTCCGGTCATCAGGCCCCGCTCGTGTTGGGTCTCAATCTCGCGTCGATCTCCGCTGTCGCGCTGCTCTGGTTCGTCGCGGTGATCCGGCGGCGTGTCGGCGAGCGCGAGGACCGCTTCTTCGGAACCGTGTTCTTCGGATCGAGCATCGCCTTCGTCGTGGTCTGGGTCTCGGCAGCCGCCATGCTCGCAGCGCCGGCCGTAGCGATGAACGTGTTCGACTCGGCGTCGGTCAGCGCCTCGTCGGCATCGCTGTCGGCCGGGCTGGGAGCCTCGTTGCTGCTGGTCGTCGCACCCAGGCTGCAGGCCGTGTTCATCTTCGCGGTGTCGAACGTGATCATTCGCAGCGGTTTCCTGCCGCGCTGGCTCGCGATCGTCGGGTTCTGCACCGGGCTCTTCATGTTGGTCGTTCCCCTGGTCTTCACGCCGCTCGGGCTGGCGTTCCCGATCTGGGTGTTCGTGGTGAGCATCGTGATCCTGCTCAACCGACCGACAGCCCAGGGCCTCGACGCGACCGACGAGCTCGAGACTGCAGGGGATGTCTGACGGCGTGACTCAGAGATCGCGAACGATGGGGATCTCCCCGGCCTCGACGGCCCCCACTAGTTCTGTGTGATCGGCGAGTGTTCGATCGGCGTACGCCTCAGCGAATGCTGCGATCGCTTTGTCGAACGTGGTGTCGTCACCGAGGTAGCCACTGATCATCGACGCGTCGCCGGAGCGGGCATGCGCCCTCGCGAGCGCGGCGCCGCACCATCCCGCATATCGCTCGAGCCCGGCAGGGACCATCTCCTCGACCGTTGCGGAGAACTTGCCGTCCCAGAGTTGACGGAAGTAGAAGTCGATATCCGCCTGGTCGGCCCGTCCGAGCTTGGCCGACTCGCTGTGGGCGAGGCGGCCCCACCCGAGGAACGCGTCGGGAGCAGCCTGCACGACCTGCTGGCCGGTGACGACGCGCTGCCCGGCTTGCGCGTGTTCGCTCGGAGCCAGATAGGGCTCGAGCACTGAGGCCGTTGCCTCCTTGAGTTGAAGAAACAGCGGCTCGCCATCGCCGGATTCGAAGAGCGCGATCATGCACCGTGTGCCGACGCTGCCCACCCCGACCACTTTGAGCGCGACGTCGACGAGGGAGTAGCGGCCGAGCAGCATGCGCCGATCAGCGCTGATCGTAGAGAGGTACTCGCTCCACAAGGCGTCGACCCGATCGGTTGCATCCCTGCGGCCCTGCTCGTCGAGGGGCACGATCAGTGGCGGACGGGGCACGATCACCCGACGCCCGTCGACGATGTCGGTGAGCTTGGACAACGCGCCCAGGCTGTTCTTGCGCGCCGCCTTCGCTCGGATCTTCTCGGAACCCTTCTTGACCGCGACGTTCTTGTCCTTGATCGTGGAGAGCAGCTGATCGAATTCGAATCGGGCGAAGAACAACTCGAGCGGGTCCATCTGCGCGGCGGCCGCCAAGGCCTCACGGTACGCGCGGACGGACGCACGGGCGGCCGAGCGGTTCTCTTTCGCGGTGAAGCCGTTGTTGCGGCCGGCCACGAGAACGCTGGCGGCGAGCCGCTTCACATCCCATTCGAACGGGCCGGGGAGCGTCTCGTCGAAGTCGTTGATGTCGAACACCAGTCGTCGGTCCGGAGAGGCGAACAACCCGAAGTTCGAGAGGTGTGAGTCGCCGCACAACTGCACATCGAGATCGGTGCGTGCTCCGGTCGCGAGATCGGCCGCCATGACCGCCGCCGATCCGCGCAGGTAGGTGAACGGCGTCGCCAGCATCCTGCCGTATCGGATCGGCACCAGGTCCTCGACCCTGTTGGTGTCCTGGGCGCGAAGGATCGTCATGGCAGCGGCACGCGTCGGCGGCAGGCTCAGCTCTGCATGTGCTTCGAGTGGCACCGTCTCACGACGCGACCGGCCTGCTTCGGCGCGAGTCGCCTTCGGTTCACGATGAGACCACAACGGCCCCTCGTTGGGCTGTGGGTACATGTCCGGTGCGCTCACGTGGACTCCTCGTCGCGGGGCTTGATCAGCGACGTGAGCATACGGCTGAGCGCGACGGGAAATCTCTGCGCACCAAGGAGAATTCCTCCGGATCACGCTCGCCCGGAAGCCCCAGGTCGCCTAACATGCGCCGGTCCGACATCGAAAGGAACCTCTATGCCAAACGGTCAGCCCAACATCCTCGTTCTGTGGGGCGACGACATCGGGATCACCAACCTCAGCTGTTACTCCAACGGTCTGATGGGATACCGGACACCGAACATCGACCGGATCGCCACCGAAGGCGCGATGTTCACCGACTATTACGGCGAACAGAGTTGCACCGCAGGGCGAGCAGCGTTCATCACCGGGCAGAACCCCTACCGCACCGGGCTCACCAAGGTTGGCCTGCCGGGCGCCGATCTCGGCCTGCGCGCCGAGGACCCGACGATCGCCACGGCGCTGAAGGCGCAGGGGTACGCCACCGGTCAGTTCGGCAAGAACCACTTCGGCGACCGCGACGAGTTCCTGCCGACCAATCACGGGTTCGACGAGTTCTTCGGCAATCTCTACCACCTCAATGCCGAGGAGGAACCAGAAGAGGCCGACTATCCCGACCCCGAGGAGTTCCCGAACTTCCGCGAGCGGTTCGGGCCCCGCGGTGTGATCCACAGCTGGGCGGACGGTCGCATCGAGGACACCGGCCCCCTCACCAAGAAGCGGATGGAGACGATCGACGACGAGATCATCGAGCCGGCGCAACGCTTCATCCGCGACGCCGCCGAGAACGACACGCCGTTCTTCGTCTGGTTCAACACCACGGGCATGCATTTCCGCACCCACATCGCCGACGAGATCCGCGGCCAGTCCGGTCGCTGGCAGTCCGAGTACCACGACGGCATGGTCGAGCACGACAAGCGGATCGGCAAGATGCTCGACCTGCTCGACGAGCTGGGTCTGGCCGACGACACGATCGTTCTCTACAGCACCGACAACGGGGTGCACATGAACAGCTGGCCTGATGCCGGGATGACCCCGTTCCGCAACGAGAAGAACTCGAACTGGGAGGGCGCCTATCGCGTCCCCTCGCTCGTGCGTTGGCCGGGGCACATCGAGCCGGGAACGGTGCTCAACGAGATCGTGAGCCACAACGACTGGTTCGTCACCCTGCTCGCCGCGGCCGGTGACCCGGACATCGCCGATGACCTCAAGGCCGGACGCGATCTGAACGGAACCACCTACAAGGTGCATCTCGACGGGTTCAACCAGCTCGCCTATATCACCGGTGAGGCCGACAAGAGCCCGCGCCGGTACTTCTTCTACGTCAGCGACGACGGCGATCTCACGGGCTTGCGGTGGGACAACTGGAAATTCGTCTTCCTCGAGCAACGCTGCACGGGAACCCTGCAGGTGTGGGCCGAGCCCTTTACCGAGTTGCGAGTGCCGAAGATCTTCAACCTCAGGACCGACCCGTACGAACGGGCCGACATCACCTCGAATACCTATTACGACTGGCTGATCAGCCATGCCTACCTGATGGTCCCCGCCCAGACGTTCGTCGCCCAGATGATGGCCTCACTGGTCGAGTTCCCCCCGCGGCAGGAGTCGGCGAGCTTCACGGTCGGCAAGATGCTCGAGAAGCTCAAGGCGGGTATCGGCAGCTCATGACGACTCGGGGTGTCACGTCGGCAGCGACCGGCCGTGACGGGATGGTGAGGGTCCCCGGCGGCACGTTCCGCATGGGATCCGACCGCCACTATCCGGAGGAGGCCCCGGTACATCGCGTCTCGGTCGACGAGTTCTGGATGTCGACCACGACGGTCACCAACCGCGAGTACGCCGCGTTCGTCGAGGCGACCGGCTACTCGACGGTTGCCGAGCGTCCGCTCGACCCCGCTGCCTTCCCCGGCGCCCCGGCCGAGAACCTGGTGCCGGGATCGCTCGTGTTCACCATGACACCCGGCCCGGTCGATCTCCGTCACATCAGCCAGTGGTGGACCTGGACCCCAGGCGCATGCTGGCATCGCCCCGAGGGGCCGACCAGCACGATCGAGGGACGCGAGGACCATCCGGTGGTCCACGTCGCCTTCGAGGATGCAACCGTGTACGCGACGTGGGCAGGCCATGAGCTGCCGACGGAAGCCGAATGGGAGTTCGCGGCCCGGGCCGGCCTCGACAACCAGGCATTCGTCTGGGGTGACGAGGCCGTGCCCAGCGGGACCTATCTCGCGAACTTCTGGCAGGGCGACTTCCCGTGGCGTAACTCGCAAGCAGACGGTTTCGCAGGGACGGCACCGGTCGGCTCGTTCCCCGCCAACGGCTTCGGGTTGTTCGACATGGCCGGCAACGTCTGGGAGTGGACCGACGACTGGTACAGCGACGGCCACGTCGCCGACGCCGACAAGCCCTGCTGTGTGCCCGCCAACCCACGCGGACCATCCGAGGCGAGCAGCTTCGACCCTGTGCAACCACAGTTCGCGATTCCGCGCAAGGTCATCAAGGGCGGCTCGTTCCTGTGTGCGGACAACTACTGCCAGCGGTACCGTCCCGCCGCTCGCCGTCCACAGATGATCGACACCGGCATGAGCCATGTGGGTTTCCGAACCGTTCTGAGAGGCGACGTGCCCGCCGATGTCTGAGATCGCAGACGAACTGCCGTCATGGCGTGAGGGTGCAACACGACGAGCACTCGTCGACTTCATGTCGACCGCGGACGAGATCGCGCCGGAAGACCGGCTCGCCGTGTTCGACAACGACGGAACGCTGTGGTGTGAGAAGCCGCGCTACACGCAGTTCGATTTCTTCGTCTGGGAACTGGCACGAGCCGTCCGGGCCCGACCCGAACTCCGCGATCAGCCCGAATACGCGGCCCTGCTCGCCGGGGACATGGCGGCGGTCGCCGGCTTCGGTCTCGAGCGCGTGGCGATGGCCTTGCTCAAGTTGTTCGAGGGGATCGAACCCGAGGTGTTCGCACAACGTGTCCGCACCTTCTTCGCCGAGACGCTCCATCCCGACCACGGCATCAGGTACGACCAGCTCGTGTACCAGCCGATGCTCGAACTCCTCGACGCACTCGCACGCCGCGGATTCACGAACTGCATCGTCAGCGGCGGCGGAACCGAGTTCGTCCGAGCGATCAGCCAGCGGGTGTACGGCGTTGCGCCGGACCGCGTGGTGGGCACCCTGGTGACCTACCGGCTCACCCGTCAGAGCGGGCGCCCCGTCCTGGTGCGGCGCGCCGAAGTGCAGGGTGAGGCGAACGAGGGCGACGCCAAGATCGTCAACATCCAGATCGCCCTCGGGCGACGGCCGGCGCTGGCGGCGGGCAACTCCCCCGGGGATGCCGAGATGCTCGACTACACGGCAACCGGCGATGGTCCGCGCCTGGCGTTGCTGGTGAACCACGATGACCCGGTTCGCGAGTACGCCTACGAGAGCGAGGCAGGCACCTTCACCGCCGACGAGTCGGTGACGGCCACCGCAGCCCGGCTCGGCTGGACCCAGATCAGCATCCGTGACGACTGGACGACCGTGTTCCCGCGGACGTGAGCTCTGATCGCCGGCATGACGACTGAACGCGAACCGGATCCGATCGCCGCGTTCTACGAGCATCACCCCTACCCGCCACCGATCGACGATCTCGATCGCTACCGACGCGGCTGGGCCGACGGACGATTGCGACGGATCGAGCACCATCGCAGGTGGCCCTCGGCGCCGTTCCGGGACGATCATTCGATCCTCATCGCCGGCTGCGGCACCTCCCAGGCCGCGAAGTACGCCGCTCGTTACCCCAATGCCCGCGTCACCGGGATCGACGCGAGCGCGACCAGCATCGAGCAGACCCGAAGGCTCGCCGAGAGATACCGACTCGACAACCTCGACCTGCGACTCATGGCGATCGAGGACGTCGGCCAACTCGACGAATCGTTCGATCAGGTCGTGTGCACCGGCGTGCTGCACCATCTCGCCGAACCGGAAGTCGGACTCCGTGCGCTCCGCGACGTGCTCGCGCCCCAGGGCGCTCTCGACGCCATGCTCTACGCCCCCTACGGCAGGACCGGCGTCTACATGATCCAGGAGTACTGCCGGATGCTGGGGGTGCGACCCGAGCCGGGCGACATCGACGACCTCGTCGCCTCGCTGCGGGAGTTGCCAACAGGCCACCCGCTGGGTCCTCTCCTCCGCAACACGCCGGACTTCGCGAACGACGACGCATTGGCCGACGCCCTGTTGAATCCCCGCGACCAGGCGTACTCGGTGCCGGGGGTGTTCGCACTGCTCGCCGGGACGGGGTTCCAGTTCGACCGCTGGATTCGCCAGGCCCCGTACCGACCCCAGTGCGGGGTACTCGGCGGGTTGCCGCACGGTGAACGGATCGCCGTGCTCCCGATCGAGCAGCAGTTCGCGGCGCTCGAGTTGTACCGCGGCACGATGGTCCGGCACAGTTTCATCGCTCATCGCGACGACGATCCCCCGACCACGATCCGTTTCGACGGAGAGGCGTGGGGAGGATACGTGCCGATTCGCACTGCGAATTCGGTCGCTGTCCAGGAACGACTTCCGGCCGGCGTGGCCGCAGCCCTGTTGAACAGGGCACACACCTACCCCGACCTGATCCTGTTCGCCACCGAGGAGCAGCAGCGAAGGTTCGAGCTGATCGATGGACAGCGAACGATCGACGAGATCGCCGCAGACGCGGCTTTTTTCGAACGCCTGTGGTGGCACGACCTGATCGTGATCGACGCCTCGGCCCAGCGGTGCCACGAGTGATCAACCTGCCCAGCAGGCCCGTGCCACCGCGAAGAGATGGCTTCGGCCGCGCGCCGCGGTCGGGTTAGATTCGTCGGGTGGGCGAAACGATGGCGAAGTTGACGAAGGTCCCGCGCCGCGTCGTCCGCGACACCTCGGTCGTAACACGACTTTCGCTGGTCGTCCTCATGGTCGTCCTCGTATCTCTCGTGGTCACGTCGATCGTCGGGTTGCAGCGTGGCAGCGATCTCGCCGAGGGCGTGCTGCGCGACCGCATCAACGCGCTCGGCGCCTCGAGGGCCGACCAGGTGGCGCGGTATGTCGACGCCCTCGAGCGCGCCACGATCGCACAGGCGATCAGCCCGGGCACCGCAGACGCCATCGACGCCTTTGCGGCTGCATACCGCGAGCTCCAGACCGACAACCCGTCCAAAGCCGACCAGGACGACGTCGATCGTTTCTACCTCGACACGGTCGCGCCGGAACTCTCGGAGGTCCGCGGTAGACCGATCTCTGCGGCCAGCCTCATCCCGCAGTCTTCCGCCGCGGTCTACCTCCAGGCCAATTACGTCGTGAGGGCAGGCGACGATCGAAGCCTGCTCGGTGACGCAGGCGACGGCAGCAGCTGGTCCCGACTGCACGACTCGCTCCACCAGTCCTTCGGCGAGGTCGCAGTCCAGACCGGAGTCGACGACCTGTACCTCATCGAGCCGATCAGCCACACGATCGTCTACTCCACGGCGAAAGACATCGACTTCGCCACCAGCCTGCTGACCGGCCCACAGAGCGGAACCGCCCTCGCGATCCTGATCAACTCATTCGGCGACCACCCCGAGCGCGGGACGGTGAAGATTCGTGACTTCACCAGCTATGGCGGCGCCGGTGGCCGGCCGAGCGCGTTCGTGGCCAGCCCGATCGTCATCGACGGGAACCTGGCCGGTTTCGTCGCGTTCCGATTCGGTCCCGATGGGCTGAACGCGATCACGACCGATGACGGTTCCTGGAACGCCCAAACCGAGCAGACATACCTGGTGGCCAGCGACGGGCTCATGCGCTCCGACGCCCGCGACTTCGTCGAGAACCAAAACGGCTACCTCACCGCCGTGCACGCCAACGCAGCCGCGACCGACGAGCAGATCCGCCTGATGCAAAAGTTCGGTACGAATGTGCTGTTCCAGCCGATCGACGACATCGAATCCGTTGCCACGGTCGACGAGCCGTCGAGCCTGATCGAGACCTCGGATGTCCTCGGCGCCAAGGTGCTCCAGGCCCGTCGGGCACTCGAGATCGACGGCGTCGAATGGGTGATGATCGCCCAGGTCGAGCGACAAGAACTCGAACAACCACTCGTCGACTTCACCCGCAATCTGCTGATTGCGATCGCTGTCTTTCTCGTCGCGATCACCTTCCTCGCGGTGCGATGGTCAGATCGTCTACTGCAACCGGTGCGGGTGATCTCGGCCAACCTGCGAGGCGTTCGTGCTGCGGTCGACAGCGACGACAACCTCAGTTCGACGACCCTCCCGAACGCGAGCGCGTCCGAGTTCGTACAGCTCGCCGGGGACATCGACACCATGCTCGCGACCCTGAATTCGCGCAACGCCGACGCCCGAGCACGCGCCGACGAACGACACCGGCTGCTGCAGCGGCTCTTGCCACCTCAAGCAGCGCAGCGCGCCGAGGCCGGCGAGCGCGACGTGATCGACCAGATCGCCAATGCAACGATCGCTGTCGTGGTGGTCCGGGGGCTCGGGCCGCTCTTGCGATCCGGATCGAGGGACGAAGCGCGCGTGCTGCTCGATCGATTCGTCGAGGACGCCGACGTGCTGGCCAGGCAACGCGGCCTCGAACGACTCCGCTTGACGGGCGACGCATACTTCGCAGGATGCGGCACGGTGCGGCCACACATCGACCATGCGGCGCGAACGTTGGCCTTCGTCCTCGATGTGCGCGAGCTGTTGCGCGACCTGTCCGATGACGCATCACAGGCGATATCGATCAGCGCCGGCGTCGATTCGGGCCCGGTGACCGTCGGGCTGACCGGTGGTACCGGCCTGGTCTACGACGCGTGGGGAGCGACCGTCCAACGGGCAGCCGATCTCGCCCAGCGGGCCGCGCCCGACACGGTGCTCGTGTCGACGTCGACACGAGCGCAGATCCCGTCCACGTTCGACATCGACGACCGCCACGTTGTCGGGGCGCCGGATGCCGTCGTCGTCACCGGCCGGAACACGGACCCGGAGCCCGCCAGATGACCGGCCTCTTCCGAGATTCCAACTCGGCCTGGGCAGGTCTGTTGATCATCCTCCTGCCACTGTTGATCATCGGTACGCGCGAGTTCGAGGAGCGCTTGCGCCAGCGCGACTCACCGTTCAAGGAGGCCGTCTCCACCGCAAGGATCTGGGTGGTGCCACTGGTCACCGTCTGGGTGCTTGCCGGCGCCCTGTTCGACGTCAGCACCGACAACCTCTTGCTCCGCGTACTCGGGACCGCCATCTTGCTGTCCGGCGCGACCGCAGCGCTCTCCGCCCTCCGAGTCGTCGTGACTCGGCTCACCGACCAGCCCCGCCGGAGTGGACGACGTCCGATCCCGCGATTGCTCCTCGCCCTACCGCGATTGCTGCTGATCCTGGCAACCGCTTGGTTGTTGATCGACCTTGTCTGGGGAGTCGACCTGTCGTCGGCGCTCACAGCCCTCGGCGTGACCTCGCTCGTCATCTCCTTTGCCCTGCAGGACACGTTGGGCGGCATCGCGTCAGGGTTCACGCTGCTCGCCGACCAGCCGTTCAGCCCTGGGGACTGGATCGAATCCGATGACGTCGAGGGTCGAGTCGTCGATGTGAACTGGCGGGCCACACGCATCCAGGACCGCGACGGAGATCTCATCGTCGTCCCGAACGGCCAGTTGGCGAAGGCGACGATCACCAACTACGACCGACCGAGCCGCCTCCACCGTGTGATGGTGCCCGTCCAGATCGAGAGGACGGCCACTCCGACCGCCGCGAAAGCGATGTTCCTCGACGCCGCGCGTTCCACACCAGGTGTCCTCCAGGACCCACCGCCGCTCGTGGTCGTGACGCAGATCGCCGATCCGGTCGTCGACTACCAGACCTACATGTGGATCGACGATTACTCGATCGCTCCGCTGGTCAAAGCCGACTTCGGCGCACTGGTCTGGTATCTCTCGTATCGTCACGGCGTTCCGCTCCCCAACCCCGCCCAGGACCTCTACCTGTTCGACGGGGCCAAGACGGCAATCGAGAGCCAACTCACCACCGCCGATGTTCGCCGACGCCTCATGGACGCTCCGGCCATGGCACAGCTCGACGAGAACGTGATGGATCAGATTGCGGCGAGCGCGTCGGCAGACCAGTACCAACTCGGTGAGACGATCGTCGCCCAAGGCGAGCACCACGACGTCTATCTGCTGCACGAGGGACGGGCACGTCTGATGCTTCGGCGAGACGGCGACGACGATGTCGTCGTCGCCGACATCGAGCCCGGGGAACTCATCGGAGCGGTGGACGATCCACCCGACGCCGGCCACAGGGTGGTCGTCGTCGCGGTGACCGATTGCGAGGTCGTGCGTATCCCGGCCGACGCGGCCGCCCGAGCGGTCGCGTTGGTGCCCGAGATCGCCACCTTGCTCGACCAGTTGGCCGTGACCCGGCGTCGGCGGGTCGATCGGGTGCTCCGACGACTCGCCCGCGAAGCCGCAGAGCCGGCGCGCAGGGCAACGCCGAACCGGGTCGAGGCGACGAATCAGGACGGCGAGTCGTGAGACCAGCACACAACGCGGGCCTCCGGCATCGCCTGTCGCTCACCCTCGTCGGGGTTGCTCTGGTCTCGGTGCTGCTCCTCTCCGCGGTCAACTACACGTTCGCTCGATTCCTGATCGACGACAGTGTGAAGGGCCTGCTCGAAAGCATCCGCGACGGCCGTATCCAGGCGCTCCAGAACGGTGTCGACCGTGTCGAATCGCGGGTCTCGACGTACGCCGCCGACCCGAGCGTCGTAGCCGCGCTCACCGACCTCGCGGCCGGATTCGAACAGCTCGATACGGAACTGACCCCACAGCAACTCGACGGGCTGTCGCAGATCTACGACGACGAATTCCTCCCACCGTTCGTCGCAGCCGGGGTCGACATCACCGGAGCGCAGCTGCTCCCGAGTTCCACGGCCGGGCGCTATGTCCAGCAGCAGTACATCGCCGACAACCCGAACGGGTTCGACGATCGTGACCTGCTCGACGACGCCGGCGACGGATCTGTGTACAGCACGGCCCATGCCACGTATCACCCGATGTTGCGTGAGCTGATGCGCAACGGTGGGTTCGCGGACCTGTTTCTGGTCGATGCGGACAGCGGCCAGGTCGTGTACTCGGTGAAGAAGCGGAACGATCTCGGCACCGACGGGTCGACCTGGCCCGAGGTCGCCGACTTCCCGAACATCAGGGGTATCGGCTCGGCACTCGACCAGCTCAGCGGTGTTGCCGCCGGCGATGCCGCACTGTCGGACGCCGTGTTCTACATCCCGTCCGCGGGAGCCCCCGTGGTGTTCGCCGCCGCCGCCGTTCGATCGGGATCGAACGTCGTCGGGGCGATCGTGACCGAGATCCCGATCAGCAGCTTGAATGCGCTCATGACCGCGGGCAACGATTGGGAGTTGCTCGGGCTCGAGAAGACCGGAGAGGCCTATGTCGTCGGCGGCGACGGCACACTCCGCTCCGAGTCGAGGGTCTGGATCGATGATCGCGAGGCCTACCTTCGACAGTTCGTCGACCAGTACGACGATCAGGCACGCGCCGACCTGATCGCCACGGTCGGCTCTCCGGTCCTTCTTCAGCCCGTCGACAACGCTGCGGTATCGGCGGCGCTGGGGGGCGACGAGTTCGTCGGCACGGTCACGAACTATCTCGGCACTCAGACGCTCGCCGCCTCTGCTCCCGCCCAGATCAGCGGACTGAACTGGTCGGTGATCGTCGAACAGGACACATCCGAAACCAGCTCGGCGCTCAACTCTCTGCTTCGAGCGATCCTGGTCGTACTCGCGATCCTGCTCCCGATGATCGCCGCGATCGGATGGCTCCTCGCCCGCACACTCACTCGTCCTGCAGAGAAGTTGGTCGCCGCTGCGGCGCGAATCGCCGACGGCCAGCTCGACACGAACGTGGACGATCTCGGGCGCAACGAGTTGGGAGATCTCGGTCGACAGCTCGAAGGGGTCGCCCGACAGCTCGAGTCCAAAGAGCAGGCGATCCTCGACGAGGAGCAACACATCATCGACATGTTGAGCGCCGCGCTGCCTGACCGGCTCGTCGACCGTGTCCGCCGTGGCGAACACGCGATCGAGGACATCTTCGACACGGCGACGGCGATCGCCATCACCATCGAAGGAATCCCAGGTGCCGGGGGAGCCGACCAGGACCTGGCGCTCGAGATCACCGAGCGTCTTCTGGACGAAGCGGACGCGCTGATGCAGCGATTCGGGATCGAACGAGTCCGACGGTCGTCGGGAAGCCAGCTCTACCTGGCCGGCCTCGATTGCGACGACGCCAAGACGAACAACGCCGCCGCATTCGCGTTCGCGGCCATCACGACCGTCGCCGAGGTCGGCGCCGAGTTCGGGCAGGCATTCACGGCGCGAGTGGGCATGTCGGCGGGCAATGTGGCGACCGGCGTGCTCGGAAACGCTCAACTCTCGTTCGGCGTGTGGGGCGACCCTCCCGGCACGGCCGTCACACTCGCATCGCTGGCGCAGCCCGGCCAGGTGTTGGCCGACGCGAGCGTGACCGAGCAACTCGGGTCCGACTGGGACATCGGGCCGCTCGAGGAGTTCCCCGGGCTCGCGGACGACATCGCCGCTCGTGTCGTCAACGGGCCGATCGGCGCACCACGGGCGCAGCGATGAACGAGCGGTTCTCGACGGCTGGATCCGACTTGCGCAAGGTGCTCAGCGGGCGATGAGTCGGACCAAGACGTTCACCAAGCGAGCGATCTTCCTCGCCGTGACCGCCGTGTCGGTCTATCTCGTGATCCCGAGCATCATCGAGGTGTTCAGCTCGTGGCCGGAACTCGAGCGGCTCCGACCCGGATCACTGGTCATCATGTCGCTGCTGATCCTGCTGAGCCTGGTCTGCTTGTGGATCCTGCTGGGCTTGTGTCTCGATTCGACAGAGTGGATCTTGATGGCGATGTCCCAGCTGGCATCGTCGGCAGTCGCCAGGATCGTGCCCGGAGGGGCCGCCACGGCGACTGCCGTGCAGTACCGGCTGATCAAGGACGCAGGGGTGTCGAACAGCGATGCGGCCACCGGACTCACCGTGGCCACGATCCTGAACTTCGCGGTGCTGTTCTCACTGCCGGTGTTCTCGGTACCGGCCATCCTGTTCGGTCCTCCGGTCGCCCCACCGCTGTTACGCGCCGCGCTTGCGGGCGTGATCGGGTTCGTCGCCGTCGCGATCGTGGGCGGGGTGGTGTTCCTCAAGAACCGACCGCTGGAACTGCTCGGTCGCGCCGTCGACGGGATCGCCAGGCGGATCCGACGCTTCGACCCGACAGCGACACCGCGCTCGACACGGTTTCTCGAATCACGCGACCTGATCCGGTCCAACCTGGCAACGAAATGGAAATGGGTGCTGCTCGCGAGCCTCGGTAAGTGGGGGTTCGAATACTTTGCGCTCGTCATGGCCGTGCGCGGCGTCGGCCATGACGACCTGTCGTCGATTCTGCTCTTGGCGTTCGTCGCCGCATCCCTCCTGTCGAGGATCCCCTTCACGCCGGGCGGCCTGGGCTTCGTCGAGGCCGGGCTCACCGGAACGCTCGTACTCGCAGGGTTGAGTACGGGTGACGCCGTCCTGGCCACCTTGGCGTATCGCCTCGTGTCGTACTGGTTCCCGATTCCCTTCGGGGCGCTCGCGTATGGCGTGCATCGCCGCCGACTCCACACCCGTGGCGTCGAGATCGAATCGCTCCCCGACCTCGGCGAACACGAGCTCGAACGTTCGAGATCGGCCGCTCCGGCGGTCTGATCGAGACTCCACTCGTCCGACAGACCGGGTCATCGCCAGCGCCACATCGACGTCGACAGCGAAGCGAACGTCCATCTGCTCGAGCAGCTGACAAACCGTTTGCCCATCAGGTGAGCCAGGCGGCAGACTGAGCGCCCGATGAACCTCTTGCCGATCCGTGAGTGGCTGCCCGGGTATCGGCGGTCGGATCTTCGCTACGACCTGATCGCGGGGGTGACCGTTTCGGCCTTGGTGGTGCCCAAGGCGCTCGGTTACGCAGGGATCGCTCTCGTCCCGATTCAGAACGGTCTGTACGCAGCTGCCGTCGGGGCGCTCGTCTATGCGGTCCTCGGTACCTCCCGCCAGATTTCCACAGGACCGAGTTCTGCACTCGCCGCTGTTGCTGCCAGCGCTGTCGTCACGGCCGGACTCCCACCCGAGCAGGCACCACAACTGGTCGCTGCTGTCACGCTCATGGCCGGGGTGCTGTTCGTTGTGCTGGCGGTGTTGAAGATGGGATGGATCTCGCGATTCCTCTCCAAGGCGGTCATCACCGGCTTCCTGTTCGGAGCCGCGATCGAGGTGGTTGTCGGCGAGCTGCCGAAGCTGACGGGAACCGTTGCGTCGGGCAAGAACAGCTGGCGAAAGCTGGTCAGCTGGCTCGAAACCGTCGACGATCTGCACTCGGCCACCTTGATCGTCGGCGCGATCGCGGTCGTGGTGATCCTGACTCTCCGGTTCGTCCGACCTGCACTACCAGGGGCCCTCGTGCTGGTCGTGGGTGGGCTGATCGCCTCGGGCGTGTTCGATCTGTCCGACCGAGGCGTTGCAACGGTGGGCGACGTACCGCGCGGGCTCCCACGCCCCGAGTTCCCGGGGGTGTCGATGTTCACCGAGAACTTCCCCACGATCGCGGTCGCAGCGGTCGCGCTGTTGCTGATCGGCTTCTCGCAGACCGCCGGCGACGCCAGGATGTTCGCGTCGCGGCACTCCTACCGGATCGACGTCAACCAGGAATCGGTGGCGCAGGGTCTCGCCAACGTCGGGAGCGGGCTGTTCCAGGGCATGCCGGTGTCGACGAGCTTGTCCGCCAGCTCGCTCAACGATTCGTCCGGTGCCCGCACCCAGGTCGCTTCGGTGATCACCGGCGTGATGGTGATCCTCACACTGCTGATCTTCGCCCCGCTGTTCTCCGATCTGCCCAAGCCGGTACTCGCAGCGATCATCATCGACGCGGTCGTGTTCGGGATGATGGACGTCGCCGAGGTTCGTCGTCTGTGGAGGGTCAGTCGCGTCGACTTCTGGATATCGATCGCAGCGATCCTCGGTGTGTTGACGAGTGGTGTGCTCGCCGGTGTGGTCATCGGGATGGTGCTCTCGCTCGGCTGGTTGGTGTACGTCAACGCCAGTCCGGCCACTCCCGAGTTGGGGCGCCGTCCAGGTACCACGACGTTCCGATCGCTTGCCGACTTTCCCGACTACGAGACCTATCCGGGCCTGTTCGTGATGCGCTTCGACGGCGGCTTGTTCTATGTCACGACCGAGCTGTTGACCGAGCTGCTGCGCGAACGTGCCGCAGCCGCTCCACTCGAGCACGTCGTCTTGGACTTCGAGGCTGTCAACTTCGTCGACTCGCAGGGTGTGGGTGAGATCGGACGCATACTGCAACTCGCCGACGAGCGCGGGATATCGGTTCGGTTCGCCAGGATGAAGAACGACGTACTGCACATGCTCGCCGGCGACGGGATCGTCGAACACCTCGGAGCCGACCATTTCCACGCGAGCGTCGACGACGCCGTGAACGCTGCATTGTCGGGGTCCTGACGCACCGGAGGCGATGACCGGGGATGCACGGCTGCCTGCATCCGCTCACCCTCGCCCACAGGCTTTACGATCGGCCGCATGCCGGACGTCTCGCCCTCACCGCTCCACGGACTCGACCCGGCGACGGAGTCGATGGCCCACGAGATCCTCGAGTACGTACTCGACCGGATCCGGATGTCGCCACCGCCGCTCGACGGTCCGCTCACCGCCGCCGAACTGAGCGCCGCCACCGGAACGATGATCACCGGGACCGGTCTCGGGTACGAAAGGGCGTTCGAGTTGTTCAGGGACGTCCTCGCTCCCGCCTGCATCTCCAGCGATCATCCTCGCTATCTGGCCTTCGTGCCGACGGCACCCAGCGAGGCCGCGACCCTGTTCGACCTCGTCGTGTCGGCGTCGTCGATCTATGGCGATTGGTGGTTGGAGGGTGCGGGCGCGATCCATGCCGAAAACGAGACACTGCGATGGATGGCGGGCCTCGCCGGTCTACCCGATGGCGCCGGTGGCGTGTTCGTCAGCGGCGGCACCTCCGGCAACCTCGCTGCGCTGACCACGGCACGCGAGACATGGCGACGCCACCACGGGCGTGACCGCCCCGCCGCGATCGCCTGTGCGCCCAGCGCCCATTCGTCGATCAGGCTGGCGGCCATGGTGCTCGACGTGCCGATCGTCCCGGTCGATCCCGACGCGCGAGGACGGCTGACGGAGACCGCTCTGCGCGCGGCGGTCGAGCGGTCGGCCACCGAGGGCCTCGACGTCTTCGCCGTGGTGGGTACCGGTGGCGCCACCAACACGGGGATCGTGGACGACCTCGCCGGCGCCGCACGTGTCGCGACCGAACTCGGCGCGTGGTTCCACGTCGACGCCGCCTACGGTGGCGCGGCGTTGGTGTCGACGGTCGGGAGGCCACTGTTCGCGGGCATCGAATCGGCCGACTCGTTCGTGGTCGATCCCCACAAATGGTTGTTCGCGCCGTTCGACTGTTGTGCGCTCGTGTACCGCAATCCGGCTCTGGCCGGAGCAGCCCTGACGCAGCACGCCGAGTATCTCGAAACGCTCGACGCGACCGCCGAATGGAACCCGTCGGACTTCGCGATCCACATGACGCGCCGTGTGCGAGGGCTGCCGTTGTGGTTCTCGCTCGCAGCACACGGCGTCGAGGCCTACGACCGGGCGGTCAGCCGGGGCATCGAACTCGCCCACGAGGCGGCACGGATGATCGCCGACACGTCGACGTTGGAGTTGATCCTCGAGCCCGAGTTGTCGGTCGTGCTGTTCCGACGCCTCGGATGGAACGCCGACGACTATCAGGCATGGTCCGACAGAGCTCTCGCGAACGGGCTCGCCCTGGTCGTACCGACGGTGCACGACGGCGAGACGATCTTCCGGCTGTGCTTCGTCAACCCGACGACGACCGTCCGGGACATCGAGTCGATCCTCGGCGCCATGTAGCCACGCTCAGGCAACACGGGACTTTCGGCCCCCGGTCGACCGCATCGGTATCGACCAATGACCCTGGCGCAGCGATGGGCCGGGGTCGATCCTGGGAGTGTGAGCAGCGAACCGGCGGCCGAGTGGTGGTTGATGCGAGCCGGCGATCTGCATCGGCTCGTCTCGCTGCTCACCGTCGAATTCGACGAGGTGTTCGGCCCGGTTGCCGTCGACGGCGTGATCCGGGTGCGACAGATCCACTCTCTTGCCGATCTGCCGATCGGCGTCACCGAGGAGCAGGAAACGGCCTCGTACCGGCTGCACGAGACCGGCACCGCGTTGCGCTTCTCCTACGGATTGGGACCAGATTCCCTGAAGTCGATCGTGCATCCCCCACGCAGCCCGGTCTGGACGATGCGGCGACAGGACGGCTCGTTGGTCGTCGATCCTGCACTGCACGGCACCACGACGCGGGCCGTGATCGGGGCCCGCGCGTGCGACATCCGTGCGCTCGAGATCCTCGAACGCACCCAGACCGGCGGCCCCCACGCCGACCCCGCATTCACCGCTCGCCGAAGCGAGCTGTTCGTCGTTGCCATCGACTGTACGCATCCGGCCCCGACCTGCTTCTGCAAGACAGCGGGGCAGGGACCCGCAGCCGACCAGGGGTTCGACCTGGCGGTGACCGAACTCGACGACCCCAACGGCGTCGTCTACCTGGTACGTGCCGGCACCGATCGGGGACGCTCCATGATGTTTGCGCTCCACCTCGGGTACGCCCCACCGAGACAGATCGAGCGGCGGACTCGCGCGCTGGAGGAGGCCAACCGAGATTTCATACGGGAGCTTCCGAACGACGCTTCAGATGTCGTACGACAGACCGATCACCCGCAATGGGAGGTCGTCGCAGAACGATGCCTCACGTGTGGCAACTGCACCGCGGTCTGTCCGACGTGTTTCTGCACCGATATGGAAGACCGCGTCGGCCTCGACGGCGAGACCGCGACGCGCACCCGTGTGTGGGACACCTGCTTCAGCCAGGAGTACTCGCACCTCGGCCCCGGACCGCATCGAGCATCTACCGCAGCGCGCTATCGGCAATGGCTGTCGCACAAGCTCGGCACGTGGCACGACCAGTTCGGCGAATCAGGTTGTGTCGGCTGCGGCCGATGCATCACATGGTGTCCGGTCGGTATCGACCTGACAGCCGAGATCGAATCCCTCTCACTCGACCCGCTGTCGCGCCCGTCAGAGGAGATGCCATGAGCACCGCCGTGTCCGGCACAACGTCACCGAACGATCCACTGCTCGCACCGCGGGTGCACGAGGTCACTGCGATGATCGACGAGATCCCCGACGTCGTGACCATCCGCTGTGCGCCGATCGACGGTCCACCATCGCCGTTCCAGGCGGGTCAGATCGGCATGGTCGGTGCGTTCGGTGTCGGGGAGGCAGCGATCTCGATCAGCTCGCCGGTCAGCGAGCCGAGATTTCACGAGTACACCATCCGGCGGGCAGGGTCGATCACGACCGCTCTCACCCGAATGCGCCCCGGTGATCAGTTCTGGGTGCGTGGGCCGTTCGGCAAGCCGTGGAACCTCGACCTCGACGGGCGCGACATCCTGATCGCCGCCGGCGGCATCGGGCTGGCACCGCTGCGATCTGCGGTGTACGAGGTGTTGAAGCATCGCGAGCGGTACGGCGACGTAACGCTCGTGGTCGGTGCCCGTAGTTCTGCGCTGCTGCTGTACTCGAACGAGTACGAGATGTGGCGCGAGCACGGTCTCGCCGTGTTCGACACGATCGACGAACCCGAGCCCGGCTGGTCTGGTCGGGTGGGCTTCGTGAACGAGGCGGTCGCAGCACTCGACGTCGCCGGACCGGCGACCAGCGCGCTCATGTGTGGTCCCGACATCATGATGGAGCTGACCGCGCAACGGCTGATCAGTGCAGATGTCTCCCCCGACCACATCCAGCTCACGCTCGAACGCAACATGCAGTGCGGCAACGGCCTGTGTGGCCACTGCCAGCTGGGCCCACTCATCATCTGTCGTGATGGCCCGGTGGTCAGATATCCGTCGGTGGCCGAGTCGCTGATGGTGAAGGAGCTGTGAGGGGCATCGATGCAACACGCCAGCCCATCCCCCATCGTGTGGCCCGACAGCCTGGATCGGGGCGAGCCTCCGTCGCTCGCCGTGTGGAAGTTCGCGTCGTGTGACGGCTGCCAGCTGAGCCTGCTCGACTGCGAGGACGAGTTGCTCGCCGTCGCCGGACGAGTCGCGATCTCGTACTTTCCCGAGGCCACGACAGCGATGGTCAGCGGCCCGTACGACGTGTCGCTCGTGGAGGGATCGATCACCACGGCACACGACGCCGAACGCATCCGACAGATCCGCCGTCAGTCCCGATTGCTGGTCACGATCGGAGCGTGCGCAACGGCCGGGGGGATTCAGGCGCTGCGCAACGGACGCGACGTCGACGGCTTCCGGTCGATCGTGTACGCCCATCCCGAATACATCGATCTGCTCGCCGAATCGACACCGATCGCCGATCACGTACCTGTCGATCTCGAGTTGCGCGGCTGTCCGATCGATCGCAGCCAATTGCTCCAGACGCTCGCCGCCCTGCTCGATCGACACGCCCTGCGCCTGCCCACGACGAGCGTGTGCGTCGACTGCAAGGCCCGCGGAACGAGCTGCGTGATGGTGGCCCACGGCACACCGTGCCTCGGGCCGATCACTCAGGCGGGGTGCAACGCTCTGTGCCCCTCGTTCCACCGCGGTTGCTACGGGTGCTTCGGACCGATGGAAAGTCCCAACGTCCCCGCTCTGCGGACCCAGCTCGAACTGCTCGGGCTCGACGGCGCCGGCATCGACCGTCTGCTCGACACCTTCAACGGCCCGGCATTCGCCGAGTTCGAACAAGAGCCGGAAAGCGGCCCGCCGTGACCCACAAGACGCTCAACCTCAAGGTTCCGACCCTCACCCGCGTCGAGGGTGAGGGTGCGATGCACGTCACCGTTCACGACGGGGACGTCACCGACGTGCGATTGGAGATCTACGAGCCGCCGCGCCTGTTCGAAGCGTTCTTGCGCGGCCGCAAGTACACCGAACCGGTCGACATCACCGCTCGGATCTGTGGCATCTGTCCGGTCGCGTACCAGATGAGCGCAGCACACGCGATCGAATCGATCGCCGGGATCCGCCCGAGCGGCGCCATCAGGGAACTCAGACGCCTGCTCTATTGCGGCGAATGGATCGAGAGCCACGTCCTGCACATGGCGTTTCTGCACGCGCCCGACTTCCTCGGTGTCGACTCTGGCATCGATATCGCCCACCTGCACCCAGAACTCATGCAACAGGTGCTCCATCTCAAGAAGACCGGCAATCGGATCCTCGAGGTGATCGGCGGACGGCCGATCCATCCGGTCAACGTGCGCCTCGGCGGCTTCTACCGCGCCCCGACACAGGCAGAACTCCGGGCACTGTCGCCCGATCTCGAACGCGCCCACGATGGAGCCGTCGCGCTGCTGCGATGGGTTGCGACGTTCGACTACCCGTCCATCCCCGACCGACTGGTGAGCCGAACCGAGTACGTGTCGCTCCGGCACGGATCCGAGTACCCGCTCAACGAAGGCCGGATCGTGTCGAACCTCGGGCTCGACGTCGACGCTGCGACGTTCGGTGAGCGAGTACACGAGTACCAGGTCGCACACTCGACCGCGCTGCACGCCGTCGTCGACACCGATCGCGGGCGTGGCCGCCACTACCAAACCGGCCCGCTGGCACGTTGGATGAACAACGCCGATCTCGTGCCCGCCTCCATTCGAGCACTCGCCGAAGAGGTCGGTGTCGCCGAGGTCGAGACCAACCCGTTCCGCAGCATCCTCGTCCGCGGGCTCGAGACCCTGTGGGCGATCGAGGAGGCCCAGCGGATCATCGCCGGGTATCGCCCTCCGCTTGCCCCGGCCATGAAGGTTCCCGCGGTGGCAGGCGTCGGGCACGGATGCACCGAAGCCCCCCGCGGCGTCCTGTACCACCGCTACCAGATCGATGCCGCCGGCACGATCATCGACGCAGTCATCATGCCCCCGACATCCCAGAACCTGGACGCGATCGAGACCGATCTGCGCGACTTCGTGGCATCCCATCTCGATCTCGACGACCACACGCTCGGACATCGCTGCGAGCAGGTGATCCGCAACTACGACCCGTGCATCTCGTGCGCGACCCACTTCCTCCGATTCTCCATCGAACGCGTTCCATGAGGTCGCCGAGATGTGCCCGCCACCGCGCCTCGTGTTGATAGGCATCGGCAACCGCGACCGCGGCGACGATGCCGTCGGCCCGGTGGTGTGCGACCTGATGATCGAACGCTCGCTGCCAGGTCTCGACACGATCGTGCTGGAGGGATCGGTGCTGGATCTGCCGATCCGCTGGTCGGCAGACGATCGGGTGGTGATCGTCGACGCAGCGGCACCCGCCGGCGAGCCCGGAAGCATCACGCGGATCGACGGTCTCGCCACACGGCTCGTGGCACCGGGTGCCGTGTCGACTCACGCGATCGATGTCGGCGCAGCGATCGAGTTGGCGCGGGCCCTCGATCGCCTCCCCATCGAGCTGACGATCATCGGGGTCGAGGGCGAGACCTTCGAGTTCGGTGCGCCGCTCACGCCTGCCGTCCAGCGCGCCGCCGGCCGAGTCGTCGCATCGGTCAGCCGGCGTGCAGTTCGGCCAGCTGACGATTGGTGACCCGCTCGAGCCAGCCCAATCGACGCTGATCGAGCCGCTCACAGATCCAGTCCCAGTGCACCGCGACCACGTCGCCGGGCCAGACCGGGAACGGCGAATCGACTGCTTCGACCACCGGATCACCGAGTTCCAGCCGGCTTCCCGACCAGACCAGCGGTGTTCGGTCGACGAGGACACGCCCATGCTCTGCAGGGTCGCCGACGGGGCCGATCACGGTGGCCCAACTGATGTGGCACCGATCGATGATCCGCAGCGGCTCGTCGACCAGCCCGTCGCGCAGCAGACCGGCCCACGGCATCACGTGCAGCACATGGAACGCGTGGTTGGCGACACCATCGGGGATGGCGCGATCGACGTGTCGCCACGCTGCGCCGGCGCGGCGCCGGAATCGTTCGTCGATCGAGTTCCCGAAATCGTGCAAGGGCACATGATCGAGGAGCTCATTGCCCAGCCAGTACGCCTCGACGACGTCGGCCGCGAGCGGATCGTCACGACGGTTGGTGCCGGCGATCAGCTGAAGGTAGGGATATGCCCCCTCGAACCCGACGGCGAGTTCGCGCAGACCTGGATCCTCGTGACCTTGCGTGTAGTGCGCCAGCTCACCGCCGTCGCCCGGCCCGCAATAGCCGAGCCGGTTGGGTGGAAACGCGAACCGGGCGAAGCGCACCGGACCCGACGGCACAGTGATCGTGGCGATCACGCACGAACCCGCTGCGGGCGTGGGCTGCGACGGGCGTGGGCCGCGACGCCGACCGCGCCGAGCACGATGAGCACGTACCCATACGAGTCGGCTGTCAGCGGCACCCCGCGTAAGCCGGAGTTCAGCAGCCCCGTGATCACGGCACCGAGGACCAGCACGGCGGTGACATCGATGGCAGGCGCGAGCGCCAGCGCCGCATACCAGGTGCCGACGAAGGCGGCGAGCGTGGCGCCCGTCACCACCAGCCATGACCATTGCGACAGATCGAAGCCGACCAGCGCAGCGAGATCGCCCTTGATGGCGAGCCAGCCGACGAGCAGGGCGCTGCCGCCCACCATGCGGGTGACCGCGGCAATCTGGTACGGCACCGTCGCCAGCATGCGCTTCACGATCACCACCTCGGCAGCCCAGCAGAGGGTCGCTCCCAGCACGAGCAGCTCGGCACCACCGAACGTCGCCCCGCCGAGCCCACCGGTGAGCATCAGATGACCCACGACGAGCAAGGCGATCGCACCGACGTGCACCGCCGTCACCCGCTCTTTCAGGAACACGCCGGCACCGACCGCCACCCAGATCACGAGCGTCTTGTGGATGAACGCGGCATTGGTCGAGGTCGCCCGGGCGAGCCCTTCGAAGAACAGCACGAACGGCACCGCACCGCCGACGAGCGCGATCACCGCCAGAGCGGGCCAGGCCGACCGTGGGACCGCTGCCGGGCGGCGTATGGACGACACCGTGGTCGTCGCGACGAGCGCGATCGCGAGGGCCGCGCCGGCGATCAGGTTCTTGGCCGTCGTGTAGACGGTGGCGTCGGCGAACCGCTGCACGGCGAGACCATTGACGAACACGGCGAAGCCGCTGATCACCGCCGCGCCGACCGCGACGGCGATGCCTCTGCTGCGTTGTGCGTCTGGACTCATCGAGCGACCTCCCTGTCGTCTCGTGCGAACTCGTCCGACCCGGGCTGCCCCGACTCGTCGAGATGGAGCGCCATGCCGATCGAGACCATCACACGGTCCCCCGGACGTACCGAGATGCCTTCGGCAACCAGCACGGCCAACGACACCTCGCTCGTGCGACCGTCTGCAAACGCGACGATCGCCCGGCCGACATCGACGACGGCCACGATGGTTCCGTACTCTCCGAGGCACACGGCGATCCTCCTCGCTTCCAGTCAGGCACGAGGTGGGAACCGTCACCAGTGTCGAACGTCCCGAAGGTCCCCGATCAATCGCCCGTACGCGGTCGCGCGGCAGCGGCCGAGGTCTCGGCCGACAGCTCCCGACGCGCCGAGTATCTCGCTGCGATCTTCACGATGGTCTGCGCCAGTATCACGCCTCCGACCACGGTCACTCCCGTTGACAACCAGCCGGCGGGCGGCAGTGACTCGAGCCGATAGAAGTCACGGATCGGTGGGATGGCAAGCGTCAGCGCGAACGCGATGATCAGTGACGCCAGCAGGATCGCGTCGAGATGATCGACCGGCGTCATCAACACATACAACACCCAGAACGCGAACAGGACGAGCGCGATCGTCGAGGCCGACCGCGATTGCTCCAACGTGGCGCCGATCGCCGAGGTCCTGGCCACCCAGTACGACGTGAGGGTGACCGCACCGGCGGCCACGCCGGCCGGAACAGCGAACCGCAACACCCGACGCAGATAACCCGGCCGACAGACATCATCAGCGGCCCGGAAGCTCAAGAAGAAGGCCGGAAGCCCGATCGTGAGTTCGGACACGAGGCTCATCTGTCGGGGCAGGAACGGGAAGATCGAGCCCGACAGGCCGATCGCCAGCGCGAACAGCGCGGCGTACACGGTCTTGGTGACGAACAGTGCCGAGACCCGCTCCATGTTGGCGACCACCCGGCGCCCCTCGGCGACCACGTGTGGCATTCGGTCGAAACGTCCGTCGAGCAGCACGAGCTGTGAGATCGCCTTGGTCGCCGGCGTCGCCGTGTCGATCGCGATGCCGATGTCGGCGCGCTTGAGCGCCGGGATGTCGTTGACCCCGTCGCCGGTCATCGCAACCGTGTGGCCGGCACGTTGGAGCACGTCGACGATCGTTCGCTTCTGCTCGGGCAGCACCCTGCCGAACACGACGTTGTGCTCGACGAGCTCGGCCAGAGTGGCCTCGTCATCCATGTCGACGTGACGCATGTCGACGGCCCGATCAGCGTGTTCGAGCCCGATCCGGCCGGCCACGGCGGCCACCGTGGCGGCGCTGTCCCCAGAGATCACCTTGATCGACACGTGTTGCCGCAGGAAGTAGGCCATGGTCGTAGCAGCGTCGGGTCGGATCTGTTCGGACAGCGCGATCACCGCCCGCGGGGTGAGCCGGTCGGGCAAGGACGCGTCGCCGAGCGGTGCCACCGAGGAGGCGACGAGCACCACACGATGGGCGTCGTTGACCGCTCGTTCGATGTCGCCGAGGATCGCCGCTGCGGCGGCGGCATCCGCGTGATCGAGCAGGATCTCCGGCGCCCCGAGGACCCAGGTCCGATCGAGGGCATCGGGCGGGCCACCGGCATGAGCGGTGTCGAAGGTGGCGCCGCTCCACTTGCGAGCCGACGAGAACGGCACACGATGGGTGACGGGCCAGGGTGTGATCTCCCCGATGTGGTCGCCGATCACCCGAAGCGTCATCGTCGGGTTCGGGTCCGTGCCGAGCAAGGATGCCAGGCTGCGCCGAACGACCTCGATGTCGGCATCGATCGGATCGAACCGTTCGACCTGCATCGTCCCGGTCGTCAACGTGCCGGTCTTGTCGACACAGAACACATCGACGCGAGCGAGTCCCTCGACCGCGTGCAACTCCTGCACCACGACGTGTTCGCGTGCCAACCGGACGACGGCGACGGCGAGCGCCATGCTCACGAGCAACACCAGGCCCTGCGGTACCAGCCCGACGACGCCTGCCACCGCAGAGACCAATCCGTCACCGGTCGAGCTGTTCGCACGCAGCTGACTCCACAACAACAGCGAGGCCAATGGCACCAGGATCCAGCCGACGACCCGAAGGATCTGGTCGACCCCTGATCGCAGCTCAGACGTGGCGAGCACGTACTCCTTGGCCTGCGCGATCAGTCGGTGGATCCATGCATCTGCACCGACCCGCGTGGCCACGACCAGCGCCGAACCGGACAGCACCGCGCTCCCCGACAGCACCTCGTCGCCCTCGAGCTTGAGCACCGGGTCGGACTCGCCGGTGAGCGCCGATTCGTCGACCTCGAGCGAGTCACCGCTCACGATCGAACCATCGACCGGCACCTGATCGCCCTGGCCGAGTGCGAGCAGATCGCCGAGGACGACCTCTTCGGGAGGGACCCGGAGTGTGACGCCGTCTCGACGAACGGTCACGAGCGGAGCGATGAGAATCCTGAGGCGATCGAGCGTGCGCTTGGCGCGGACCTCCTGAACGATCCCGACGAGCGCGTTCAACACCATCACCCCTGCGAACAGGGCATCGGCCGGTTGACCGACCGCCAGCACGACCGCCGCCAGTATCGAGATGATCAGGTTGAACCTGGTCAGCACATTGCTGCGGACGATCCCGCCATAGGTCCTCGACGTGCGGTCCGGCTGATGATTGACCTGTCCCGTTCGCACGCATTCGTCGACCTCGTCGGTCGTCAACCCGCGCAACTCCACGGCGTCGGCCGTGTCGGCCATCCCCTAGCTCTCCGGCTCGGACCGGGCAGGGACCACGACGACAGGGCAACGGGCATGTGTCAGCGCGTGCCGGAGTGGCTGGGTGGAGTGTGCAGCGCCGGTGATCATCGAACGGTGCTGACCGAGCACGAGCAGCGATGCCGCGGCACTCTCGTCGACCAGTCGTACAGCCGGAAGGCCGGAGGGTGCCGAGACGGCGATGGAGAGGTCCCGCTTCGTCATCGATTGCACCTGGAGCGCGAAGTCGGCGAGATCCTCGCTGGTCCACTCGGCCCGCTTGCTCGGATCGATGTAGTAGGCGAGCAGGCTGAGCAGGCTGTCGACCTGGAACACCGGACCCTCACCGGTCGCCCGAACCAGCCCGACCGCGAGGTCACGTTCGTCGGCGAGCCGCGCCGCCCAACACACAGCGGCATCAGTGGCCTCTCCGTGCCCGATCCCGACGATGACGTTACCCCCGTCCATCAGCCCGTCGGAGGCGCCGTCGGCAACCACGACCAACGGATACTCCAACGATCGCAACAGATGGCGAGTGGTGGTGCCGATCGTCTTGGGCATCGCTCGGGGAGGCACGTGAGCACCGACGACGATCGCGTCCGCACGATGGACTCCGGCCACAGCCACGAGGGCGTCGGCCGCCTCACCCTCCATCGCGATGGCACTGAACGTGCCGATTCGGTCGCGGATGCCGGCCGTCCACACCTGCTCGAGTTCACGCTGCAACAGCTGCAGATAGGTCTCGCCACCACCGGGCGGCGGCACCACGGCCAGCTCGGTCGGTGGCGCAACCGCTGCGACGGCGTGCACCTGACCGTGCGGACCGACCGTGGCGGCCGCCCACTCGAGCGCACGCGCCGACGACGACGTTCCGTTGACGCCGACCACGAGGTTCCTCATCATGACCTCCTCGTCATATCGATCAGCTTCCCCTTCATCATCCCCTGCGCCGACAGCGACGTGCAGAGAACAATGTCACAGCGCCGGAGGGGCCACCGGAGATGACCATCGATACCACGCACGCACAGATCGATACGTCGAGACCGCCCGGCCGCCGCAATACTCGCCCCATGAGCGAGCACCCTCTGGCGCTGTCGACCCGTCTGATCGATTCGGGCGCCGTCGACACACCACCCAACCGCATCACGCAAGAACTCACCGAACTCGCCGACGGCGTGGCATTGATCGAATCGTTCAGCCATGTGGTCGTCGTCGACACCGGCGACGGACTGGTCGCCTTCGACTCGAGCAGTGCCCACTCGGGTCGTGCGGTCGTCGAGTCGCTTCGGGCGTGGAGTGACGAACCGGTCCACACACTCGTGTACACCCACGGACACGCCGATCACGTAGGTGGATCGCGCGCGTTCGCGGCCGACGCTACGACGCACGGACGGCCCCAACCCCGGGTGGTGGGCCACGCGCGCGTGCTCCCCCGGTTCGAGCGCTACGAGCTGACCAGGGGCTACAACCAAATCATCAACATGCGCCAGTTCGGCGGGGCCGCACGGGCTGCCGGCCAGGCGAGCGACCGGCCGTTCCTGCCGCCGGGGACCTTGCGACCGGACGTCACCTACGACGATCGGCTCGTCGAGCGGATCGGCGACGTCGACTTCGAGTACAACTACTGCAAGGGCGAGACCGACGACCACACCTGGACCTGGATTCCGCAGCACCGGATGATCAGCGCCGGCGACCAGTTCATCTGGAACTTCCCGAACTGCGGAAACCCCCAGAAGGTGCAGCGCTACCCGATCGAATGGGCCGAGTCGTTGCGAGCGATGGCAGCGATGGACGCCGAGCTCTTCGTCCCCGCACACGGGCTCCCGATCGCCGGGAACGACCGCATCAAGCAGTGCCTCGGCATCGTGGCGACGACCCTCGACACACTGGTCGGGCAAGTGCTCGACGCCATGAACTCCGGCGCGACGCTCGATGAGATCGTGCACACAGTGTCGGTCCCCGATGACGTGCTCGCATTGCCCTATCTGCGCCCCCTGTATGACGAGCCCGAGTTCGTGGTCCGCAATATCTGGCGCCTGTTCGGCGGATGGTGGGACGGCAACCCGGCCCGCCTCAAGCCACCCTCCGATCTCGCCGTCGGCACCGAGCTCGCCGCCCTCGCGGGCGGTGTCGACCGGCTCGTCGATCGGGCGATCGAACTATCGGGTTCCGGAGAGCACCGCTTGGCCTGCCAACTGATCGAGTACGCCGTCGCCGCCGACCCGGAGTCGATGGCAGTCCACCAGGCGCGCTCGCAGATCTATACGGCGCGACGAGCGACGGAGACCTCGTTGATGGCGAAGGGCATCTTCCGGTCGGCGACGGCCGACTCGGACACGATCGTCAGCGGCGAGACCCCGCCCGTGAAGATGGTGCTCAACATCGGGGAGTAGACGGCTGACCCGCAACGCTCTGGTGCCTGGGCACCGAACCGTTACGCGACGACGTGGCGGACGAGCTGGACGCCGGGGCGATACGCCAGGTGGTGGTGGGACGGCGCGTCGAGCACGATCGCGTGACCGGCGCTGCCGGGCGACAGATGCCCGACGTCGGTGCGACGCAATGCCCTGGCTCCTCCGAGCGTTGCCGCCTGAACGGCCTCGTCGATCGTCATCTTCATGTCGCGGACGGCGAGCGCGATGCAGAACGGGATCGAGGTCGTGTAACTCGAACCGGGGTTGCAGTTCGACGCGATCGCCACTGCAACGCCGGCATCGATCGCCCGGCGAGCATCCGGATAAGGCTGTCGAGTCGAGAAATCTGCTGCCGGCAGGAATGTGGCGACCGTGTCGCTGGCGGCGAGCGCTGAGATATCGGCATCCGAGAGGTAGGTGCAGTGGTCGACCGACGCACACCCGCACTCGACGGCGAGTTGCACCCCAGGGCCATGGCCCAACTGATTGCCGTGCAGCCGCAGCCCCAGCCCGGCCGCCCGCCCGGCGTCGAGCACCGCGCGGCACTGATCGGCATCGAACGCCCCCGTCTCGCAGAAGGCATCGATCCAACGTGCACGTCCAGCTGTCGCCGCCAGCATCTCGCCACACACGAGGTCGATGTAGTCGTCGGCCCGCCCCGTGTACTCGCCAGGCACGAGATGGGCCCCGAGGAAGGTGGTCTCGGTGGTGTGACGCCCGGCGACGTCGAGCGCCCTCACCTCGTTGGCCACGTCGAGCCCGTACCCCGATTTGATCTCGAGCGTCGTCGTTCCGTGTCGACGGGCCTCGATGACGCGCTGCAGCGTCAGCCGATCGAGCGTGTCGGTGGTCGCTGCACGCGTCGCCTCGGTGGTCACGACGATCCCACCGCCGTCATAGGGCACTCCTGCCATGCGGGCGCTGAACTCGGCTGCCCGGTCCCCGGCGAACACGAGATGGGTGTGCGAGTCGACGAACCCCGGCAACACGCACCCTCCGTCGGCATCAATGCGCTCGTCGGCGATCGCACCCGCCCGGCCGACCGCCACCACGACCCCGTCCTCGATCACCACCGATGCATCGGCGATCAGCCCCAACGGACCCTCACCCACATCGGGATCGTTGGTGACCAGCGATCCGATCCGGTCGATCACGAGTGCGCTCATTCGACGACCTCGGCGATCGCAGCGGCCAGTTCGGCGGCGACGTCGATGCGATCGTGCTGGCCGAACTCGACTATGTCGCGACCATCGATCATCACGTGCGTCACATCGGCCGACGTCGCCGCGAACACCACCGCTTCGACGAGCGAATCGGCCGAACAACCCGCCGTCCTGGGCGAATCGAGCGCCATGGTCACCAGATCGGCCCGTTGCCCGACGGCGATCGCGCCCACGTCATCCCAACCCAGGGCCGCGTGCCCGGCGGTCGTGGCGGCGAACAGATCGGCGGCCGTGAAGCAGCCGCGCTCGCCGCGAACCAGCCGCTCGTCGAGTTCGATCGCCCGGGCCTCCTCCAACGGCTCGATCACCGCGTGGGAATCGCTTCCGATCGCGAGCACGACCCCAGCATCGGCGAGCCGGCGCGCCGGCCCGACGCCATCGCCGAGATCGCGTTCGGTCGTGGGGCACAATCCGACCGTGGCGCCCGCCTCGCCGAGCAGGGTGATGTCGCGTTCGGTGAGATGGGTCGCGTGTACGGCAGTGAACGCAGCGTCGAACGCCCCGTGACGGGCGAGCAGTTCGACCGGGGTGCAGCCATGTGTGACCAGGCACTGCTCGTTCTCGGCCGGCTGCTCGGACACGTGGGCGTGCAGCGGAGCGCCACGCCTCGCCGCCCAACCGGCGACGACCGCGATGGCGTCGGGGTCGACGGCTCGGATGGAGTGGATGGCGGCACCGACCCGCCGGCGTTCGTCGACCGGCAACGCCGATACCCGCTCGGCCCAGGCATCGATCGACCGGTCGCCGAATCGTCGCTGCCGGTCCGACAACGGCAGGTACCCGTCGCCGCCGAGGCCACCGTGCAGGTAGACCGTGTCGAGCAGCGTCAGCCGGATCCCGGTGTCGGCGGCCGCCTCGGTCAGCGCATCGGCCATGGCGTTCGGGTCGGCATATGGCCGGCCACCCGGCGTGTGGTGCACATAGTGGAACTCGCCGACCGTGGTGTACCCGGCGAGGACCATCTCGGCGAACACGGCCCGAGCAAGACGGTGGTAGGTGTCGGGATCGAGGGCTGCAGCGATCGCGTACATCTGCTCGCGCCAGGTCCAGAACGAACCTCGCCCGAGCTGACTGCGGTGGCGCAGCGCACGATGGAACGCGTGGCTATGGGCATTCGCGGCGCCCGGAATCGTGAGGCCCGAACGGCGGTGACCGTCGGGGTGTCTGGGCGTCCCGACCTCGATGGCATCGATGCGTCCGTCG
The DNA here is from genome assembly GCA_024641005.1 of Acidimicrobiaceae bacterium. Classification (GTDB taxonomy): domain Bacteria; phylum Actinomycetota; class Acidimicrobiia; order Acidimicrobiales; family Ilumatobacteraceae; genus Ilumatobacter. Next base: position 18,032 of record JAHEDX010000023.1, on the reverse strand, counting down.
ACGATGTCGATGGTGGCGTGCTCGGCGAGGCCATCGGGCAACAGCGCGTACTCGCACCACAGTCGCGTCGTCGCCGTCACGCCTCGACCTTACGACCCGACGCGCTGGACGAACGCTGTGATCCGCTCGACGAACTGATCGCGGTGATGGGTCTCGAACTCGGCCCACTCGGAGAACGAGTGCGTGTCGACGACGCGGTCGACGATCAGCACCCCGTCGAGGTGGTCACATTCGTGCTGCCAGGTGCCTGCCGTGAGCCCTCGTTTCACCTCGTCGTGCTCGACTCCTTCGCGGTCGACGTAACGCACCCGGATGTTCACGTGCCGAGCGACGACCCCCCGGACCGGTACCGACAGGCAGCCTTCGTTGATGTCGACCAGTTCGTCGTCGAGCGGCTCGATCACCGGGTTGATCGCGACGGTCAGCGGGATCCGCGGCTTGTACGGATAGCGAGGATTGTCGCCGACCTCCATGACGACCACGCGGCGTGCGATCCCGATCTGGTTCGCTGCCAGCCCGGCACCGTTCGCGTGACGCATCGTGTCGATCAGGTCGTCGATCAAGCTCTGAATCTCGGGGCCGCCGACCTCGGTCGTGTCGACTTCCACAGCGCGCTCGCGCAACACCGGGTCCCCGATGCGGCGAACGGTCCGGACGGTCATGCGTCGCCCTCGCTCATCGGCACCCGGACCCCACGTTCGGCGGCGACCTCGATCGCGCGGTCGTAGCCGGCGTCGACGTGGCGGATCACACCCATGCCCGGGTCATTGGTGAGGACCCGCTCGAGCTTCTGGTCCGCGAGGTCGGTGCCGTCGGCGACACACACCTGGCCGGCGTGGATCGATCGACCGATGCCGACCCCACCCCCGTGATGGATGCTCACCCAGGTCGCACCGGAGCAGGCGTTGACGAGCCCGTTGAGCAACGGCCAGTCGGCGATCGCATCCGACCCGTCGAGCATGTCCTCGGTCTCACGGTACGGCGAGGCGACCGAGCCCGAGTCGAGATGGTCCCGCCCGATGACGATCGGCGCCTTGAGCTCACCCGACCGCACCATCTCGTTGAACCGCAGCCCCAAGCGGTGCCGTTCGCCGTAACCGAGCCAGCAGATCCGAGCCGGCAACCCCTGGAACGCCACCCGCTCGCCGGCCATCTTGATCCAGCGCGCCAGGCCTTCGTCATCGGGGAATTCCTCGAGCACCGCTCGATCGGTTGCGGCGATGTCGGCCGGATCGCCCGACAGCGCGACCCATCGAAACGGCCCCTTGCCCTCGCAGAACAGCGGTCGGATGTAGGCGGGCAGGAACCCTGGGTAGTCGAAAGCCCGGTCATACCCACCCAGCTGCGCCTCGGCGCGCAGGCTGTTGCCATAGTCGAATACCTCCGACCCGGCGTCCATGAAGCCGACCATGGCCTCACAGTGCGTCGCCATCGAGGCGCGCGACCGGCGGATGAATTCGGCGGGCTGGTTGCTGCGCAGTTCGGCGGCGGCCTCGAGGCTGAGATCGTTGGGCATGTAGCTGAGCGGGTCGTGGGCGCTGGTCTGGTCGGTGACGATGTCGGCGGCGACCCCGTCGGCGAGGAGTCGTGGCAGCACATCGGCGGCGTTGCCCAGCAGGCCGACCGACAGCGGCCGTCGGGCAGCCTTGGCCTCCGTCACGCGGCGCACGGCGCTGTCGTAGTCGGGGGCGATCTCGTCGAGGTAGCGGTGGTCGACCCGGCGCTGCAACATGTGCTGGTCGACATCGACGATCAGCACGACACCGTCGTTCATCGTCACCGCCAGTGGCTGGGCGCCGCCCATCCCACCGGCGCCGGCCGTGACCGTGAGGGTCCCCGCCAGGCTGCCCCCGAACTTCCGACGGGCGATCTCGGCGAAGCATTCGTACGTGCCTTGCAAGATGCCCTGGGTGCCGATGTAGATCCATGAGCCTGCCGTCATCTGGCCGTACATCGTGAGCCCGAGATGCTCGAGACGACGGAACTCGTCCCAGTTCGCCCAGTCGGGGACCAGGTTCGAGTTGGCGATCAACACCCGTGGCGCCCATTCGTGTGTGCGCATCACACCAACGGGTTTTCCCGACTGGACGAGCATGGTCTCGTCGGCCGCCAGCGTCGTCAACGTGCGCTTCATGGCATGAAACGCATCCCACGATCGCGCTGCGCGGCCGGTGCCGCCGTACACGACGAGTTGGTCGGGGTTCTCGGCAACCTCGGGATCGAGGTTGTTCTGCAGCATTCGGTACGGGGCCTCCTGCTGCCATCCCAGGCAGTTCAGGGTGGTACCGCGTGGTGCTGACACCTTCGGGATCGTCATCGCTCCTCCAGTTTCGATCCGGCAGTTCGAGCCGGGTCGTGCTTGCAGTTTCTCCCGCCGTGGCGTACGTTGTCAACAGCCGACACCTCTTGTCATGGAGTGACAATGCCGAAGATTCCCCAGCCGAGCGACGAGGCGGTCCCCCGTTCGGTCGGACGAGCGCTCGATCTGCTCGAGATCGTCATCGCTGAAGGCGAGACGAATCTGACCACGGCGGCGGTCACGGCCGGGCTCACTCCCACCACGGCCCTGCGTCACCTCCGCGCACTCGAGACGCGCGGATACGTGCGGCGTGGCACCGACGGCGGCTACTCGGCCGGGCCGACCGTGTTGCGACTCGCAGCGACGGCTCGTTCCGAAGGCCCGTTCGCCCGTCTCGTCCGCCTCGCCCAACCGGTGCTCGACGAGATGACGGATCGCACCGGCGAGTCGTCGTACCTCGCCATCTGCGACGGTGATCGCGCCGTCTACCTGGCCACGTGCGAGAGCACCCGGTCGATCCGACACGTCGGCTGGGTCGGCAAGGCGGTGCCACTGGTCGGCACCGCCGTCGGCGAGGCACTCGCCGGGCTGCCGGGAGCGCGCACCCGGTCCGGTGCGGTCGAGCCCGACATCACCGCTGTCGCCAGGGCGATACCCGACGGCGAACTCATCGCCGGCGCCGTCTCGATCATCGGCCCGGCGCATCGCATGGACGGAGCGGCCGTCGAGTCCGCCGCCGCCGCACTGCAGCACGGTGTCGATCGCCTGATCGACGAACTCGGATTCGAACGCGCCGCATCATGAACCTCACCATCCAACAGCCATGCAGGAGTGCTCTCCCATGACCAGCACATCGACGATCATTCAACTCGACGGGCCAGGTGTCACGATCGACGACGTCGTCGCCGTCGCCCGCCGTGACGCACGCGTGCGACTCACCGCTGCGGCGGTCTCGCGTATGTCGGCGTCGCGAGCGGTCGTCGACCGTCTCGCAGCGGGCAGCGACGCCGTCTACGGGTTGTCGACCGGCTTCGGTGCTCTGGCCAACGTTTCGATCCCGCCCGAGCGTCGCCAAGACCTGCAGCACGCGTTGGTGCGGTCGCATGCTGCCGGCATGGGAGACCCCGTCGAGGCCGAGGTGGTGCGGGCGATGATGTTCCTCCGGGCGCGGACGCTCGCGCTCGGCTTCAGCGGCGCACGCCCCCTCGTGGCCCAGGCGATGCTCGATGTCGTCAATGCAGACATCGTGCCGGTGGTACCCGAATACGGCTCACTCGGCGCCAGCGGCGACCTCGCCCCGCTCGCCCACGCCGCCTTGACCCTGCTCGGCGAAGGCGAGGCCTTCGTCGAGGGCCGACGCATCCCGGGCGGGCAGGCGCTCGCCGGCGCCGGTCTCGCTCCGATCACGCTGTCCGAGAAGGAAGGCCTCGCCGTCACGAACGGCACCGACGGCATCCTCGGCATGCTGTGCATGGCGATCCACGACGCAGCAGACCTGCTCGACCAGGCGGACGTCACGGCCGCGGTCACCGTCGAGGGCCTGCTCGCCACCGACCGAGCCTTCGCTGCCGACCTGCTGGCGCTGCGCCCACACCCCGGCCAGGCCACGAGCGCTGCCAATCTCCGGACGCTGCTCGCCGGGTCACCGATCGTCGCCAGCCACCTCACCGACGACAGTCGAGTGCAGGACGCCTACTCGATCCGCTGCACACCGCAGGTCCACGGCGCTGCCCGAGACACCCACGACCATGTGCGCCGAGTGGCCGAATGGGAACTGGCTGCCGCCATCGACAACCCGATGGTGTTGCCCGATGGCCGCGTCGAATCCGGGGGGAACTTCCACGGGGCGCCGCTCGGGTTCGCTGCCGACTTCCTGGCGATCGCTCTCAGCGAGGTCGGAGCGATCGCGGAGCGCCGGATGGACCGGGTGCTCGACCGCACCCGCTCGCACGGGCTCCCCCCGTTCCTCGCCCATGAGGTCGGCGTCGACAGCGGCTTGATGATCGGCCAGTACACGGCCGCCTCGATGTGCGCCGAGAACCGTCGCCTCGCAGCTCCGGCCAGCGTCGACTCGCTGCCGACCTCGGGCATGCAGGAAGACCATGTCTCGATGGCTTGGGGTGCGGTGCGCAAGCTACGCAGGGTGGTCGACAACCTGAGGCGCATCCTGGCGATCGAGTTGGTGATCGGCGCCCGAGCCGTCGACATGCGTGCTCCGCTTCAGCCCGCGGTTGCGACCGGTGCCGTGATCGCAGCACTGCGATCGACGGTCGACGGCGCCGGACCTGACCGCGTGTTGTCACCGGAGCTGACCGCGGCCGAGACATTCCTGCGCGATGGGGGCCCCCGAGCCGCCCTCGCTGCAATCGACGTCACCCTGCAGCAGGGCTGACACGACGCGAACCGGCCGGATCGCTTCCTCAACGGTTGCGACCCGGCCGATCCGATGTCGCCCGGCGAATCTGCATACGTCGGGCGTCCGGTTCCCGGACTATGCCTGCGGGGAGATCTGCGCGCCGTAGAACGCCAGGCCGGCGGGGCAGCTCGCGACCGCAGGTGCCTGCACCGTGATGCTGGCACCGAGATCGGAGATCTGCCCGGTCCCGTCGGTGGCAACGCTCAGACCCTGACCGTAGATGGTGACCGCGACCCGGGCCACCCGGGCTGTCCCGTCGCAAGCGGTGACGGCCGTGGTGGAGTCGGCGATCGCATACAGCGCTCCGTCGACCCTGTACAGGCCTGCCGTCAAGAAGTTCTTCATCACCAGTTCGAGATAGCCCTCAGGCGTCTCGCGGATGGTCATCTGGGCGACCGGCGGCAAGGTGGTGCACGTCGTGAACCCCTCGCAGTACGCCTTGGTCAGCTTGACGTCGTAGGTACCGACCAGGTCGGCCATATCGACATTGTCGAGCGATGCGTCCACAGCGATCGGGAACAGGCTCGCCAGTGCATTGCGCTCGGCGACCGCCGTGACCGTCTGGCTCGTCTGCGAGGCGAGGTTGGCTTCGAGTTCGTTCACCTGGGCGACGAGACCATCACGGTCGGCCGTCAGCGTCGCGATCGTGGTCTCGAGCCGGTCCACCGCGGCAACGAGGCTGTCGCGCTGGCCGGTCCTCAACTCGACCGTCGCCTCGAGCTCGTTCACCTGGGTGACGAGAGCGTCACGCTCGGCCGTGAGCGTGTCGATCGTCGCCTGGAGGTCCGTCGTCTGGGCAACCAGATCTGAACGCTCGGCGTTGAGCGTGTCGATCGTGGCCTGGAGGTTCTGCTCGGTGGTCGTCCGATCATCACCCGACGTGAATCCGATGACTGTTCCGACGGCGCCGAGCACGGCGACCACCACCAGCACGACCACGAGGAACTTCGCCCGCGGCGGCCAAGGGGGCGTCACATGAGGCGTCGTACGGGGTACTCGACCCGGGGGTGCGTGGCTCGGGGCCGAAGGCTGAATCGTCTTCTCGACAGGTTGGGTCGTCTTCTCGACGACCGGCAATCCGGTAGTCCTTTCGGCAAGATCCGTCATGGTCCTCACCTCTCTCGGTGGGCCGGGACCTCCGAGTTCCGACCCGGTCGTGACCGGGCCACGGGAGGCCCAGCCTCTCAATTCGATCGTACGTAGTCGTGATCTTCCTGCCTAGGGCAAAAGGGCATGAGGCCCGCGCCGCCCACGGGATCGCCGCCGGTCCCGCGGGATCGCCGCCGGTCCAGCGGCAAGGGGCCGCGCTTGCGTGATCACGTCGGCGATGTCATGGTGGAATCGGGGAAGGGTCGATTCGTCCCGATCGAGAGGAGGTCAGCGATGCTTTCCATTTCCGCACCGGCACAGGTGCTCCTGGGGTCCGACGCCGTCGCTCACGTGTGGACCACCAACCCCGACGGAACGCCTCAGGTGTCCGTCGTGTGGGTCATCGCCGACGGCGACGAAATCCTCTTCGGCACCGACGCCAACAGCCAGAAGGCCAAGAACCTGGCACGTGACCCACGTGTCGTCTTGTCGATCGAGGATGTGACACGCAACGAACGAGGTTTCCAGCGACACCTCGTGATTCGCGGGCACGCCGCAATCGAGCCGGGGCCCGACCCCGAGCTGATGGACCGCCTGGCGATGAAGTACCTCCGGCTCAGGCGACATCCTTTGGCGTTGCGCGATTCGCCGACGAGCGTCGTCGTGCGCACCACGATCGACCGCATCAGCGGCGTCGGCCCGTGGGTCGAGCAGAGAGCGGCCTGAGTCAGTCAGACGAAAGGGGCAGGCATTCGACCAGTTCGAGCGCCCCCTTGCCCTTGAGTTCGACCTGGCCCATCGAGCGGCCGCGGTAGAGCGTCCGAACCAGCGGCCAGCTCGACGCGGATACCACGACCGATCCAGGCGCTGCCCGGTCGCAGATCCGCGCGGCGACATTGACGGTGTCGCCCCACAGGTCGAACTGGAACCGTTGCTTACCGGTGATCCCGGCGACGACCGGGCCGAGATGGATCCCGACTCGCACCTCCCAGTGAGGTTCGATCGAACGAGCCACGTTCACCATGTCGAGCCCGCAGGCCACTGCGGCCTCCATCGGATGCTCGCAGACGACGTGCATCCCTGCGGTCGCCATGAACGCGTCGCCGATCGTCTTGATCTTCTCCATCCCGTGCAGCGTCATCAGCCGCTCGAACTCGACGACCTGTGCATCGAGCCCGCTGACGACCTGCTCGGGCGGGGTCCGATCACAGAACGAGGTGAACCCGACGATGTCACAGAACAACACGGCCACGTCGTCGTAACGGCGGGGCACCACGGTGTCGTGTGCCTTCAGTTCGGCCACCGCACCGGTGGGCACCATCGCCGACAGCAGGCGGTCGGCACGCTCGCGCTCACGTTCCACCAGAGCCACGTAGGCGGCCTGCTCCTTGCGCAGCCGCCGCTTCTCGAGCGACGCCGTCACCCGGGCGTTCAACACGGTCGGATCGAATGGCTTGGGGAGGTAGTCCTCCGCGCCGAGCTCGAGGCAACGAACGACATTGTCGAGGTCGTCGAGCGCCGAGATCATGATCACCGGGAGCTCACGGAGTTCCATGTCCTCCCGCATCGCGCTCAGCACTTCGTAGCCGTTCATCTCCGGCATCATCATGTCGAGCAACACGAGATCTACCGGCCGGGCGCGGAGCACATCGAGCGCCCGGCGACCGTTCTCGGCTTCGAGGATGTGTTCGTGACCCTGGCGCCTCAGCCGTCGGATCAGGGTGTAGCGGTTGTCCTCGCTGTCGTCGACGACCAGCAGCACCGGACCCTGTTCGTCCTCCGGGGTCTCCGCCTCCCCGGCGGCGGCCGCAGGTGCCAGGGAGCGGTCGAGGCATGCCTGCATCTTGGCGAGCAAGCGATCGAGGTCGACCGGCTTGGTGTCGAAGTCGTCGCACCCCGCAATCAGTGCCGACTCGCGGTCGGCCTCCATCGCGTGGGCCGTGAGAGCGATGACCGGGATCGAGGCAGTGCTCTCGTCTGCCTTCAGCCGGCGCGTCGTCTCCCAGCCATCGATCCCCGGCAGACCGAGATCCATCAGGATCAGCTCGGGTCGATCACGGCGGGCCATGTCGATGCCCGACTCGCCGTCGGAGGCGATCAGGACCTCGAAGCCTCGCCGCTGCAGGCGCCGGCTGAGCATGAACACATTGTCGTCGTTGTCCTCGACATAGAGAACCCTAGGCACCGTGCTGCTCCCGTCCGATCCGCTGCAACATGCCCCGGAGTTCCGCCGGCAGCTCCTCGATCGCGTGCGCCGGTTTTGCCAGCACCGTGGCCGCACCTCCGCGCAGGGCCGCCCGATCCGATTCGGTCAGCTCTGCCGCCGTCATCACCACCACCGGTATCGACTCGCCACCCGACCGTGCCCGCAGTTCGGACAGGAACTGGAACCCGTCCATCTCGGGCATCATGAGGTCGAGCAGGATCAGGTCGGGAACCAGTTCGTCGAACCGTTCGAGCCCCTCGCGTCCGTTGCCCGCCTCGGCGACCGACCATCCCAGATCGGTGATCGACCGACGCAGCACGTCACGCGTCGGCAGATCGTCCTCGACGACCAGGATGCGGGCGGGGCGATCCACGCTGACATGACGAGCCAGCACCGCCCGTAGCTCGTCGCGTCGCAACGGTTTGCTCAGGTAGTCGGAGGCCCCCAACGCGAACCCCTTGGCGGGCTCGTCGACGACCGTCAGCATCACCACGGGAACACCCGACAACTCGGGATCGGCCTTGAGCTGGCGGAGTAGATCCCAGCCGTCGGTGCCGGGCATGACCACATCGAGGGTGATCAGATCGGGCCGGACGGCGCGAGCCCGCTGGAGGCCATCGGTGGCGCCACTGGCAGAGATCACGTCGAACCCCTCGGCGACCAGCACCCGCCGCACGAGGTCGCGACTCGTGGCATCGTCGTCGATGACCAGCACCGTTGCACCATCGCCGACGAGTCCGCTCAACTCGGACGAACGTGCATCGCCATGAATCACCGACGACGAGGTCGCCGAGCGGTAGGGCAGCACGAGCGTGAACGTCGAACCGACGCCGATCGTGCTGGCGACCCGCACATCACCGCCCATCATCACCGCCAACCGACGGCTGATGGCGAGCCCCAGCCCGGTCCCCCCGAACCGCCGCGACATCGAGCTGTCGGCCTGGCTGAAATCCCTGAAGAGCCGTTCGATCTGCTCCTCGGTGATCCCGATCCCCGAGTCCTCCACCGACACGTGGAGTTCGTCGCCGTCCACGCCGGGGAAGCGCTCGGCCCGAACGGCCACCTTGCCGCGTTCGGTGAACTTGCACGCGTTGCTGACGAGGTTGAGCGCGATCTGACGAAGGCGCACGGTGTCACCGCGGATCTGACCGAGATCGTCGCCGATCTCGACGCTCAGTTCGTTCGTGTTCAGCGCAGCCAACGTCTCAGCCGTCAGCGCGATATCGGTCAGCAGCGGCCCGAGTTCGACCTGCTCATCGACAATCTCCATCCGTCCCGCTTCGATCTTCGACAGGTCGAGAATCTCGTTGATCAGATGCAACAGATGCGTGCCGGCTCGCTTGATACGTCCGAGCGGCTCGATCTGATCGTCGACGCCGTCGTCCTCGGCATCCTCGATCAACATCTCGGTCAGCCCGATGATGGCGTTGAGCGGGGTGCGCAGTTCGTGGCTCATGTTCGCGAGGAACTCCGACTTGGCAGCGGTCGCCGCCTCGGCTTGGTCGCGCGCCACGCCCAGCTCGAGCTCGCGTTGCTTGAGCTCGGTGACATCGGTATAGATCGACACGACGCCGCCCTCGCTCGTGCGGCGCTCGTTGATCTGCAACCACATCCCCGTGTTCTGCCGCAGCTCGAGCCGTTGCTCCACCATCGACCGTCGACGATCCAGACGCGTCTCGACCCAGGCGTCCTCGTCGTCGCCGACATCCGGGAACATCCCCCTCTGGAATGCCTCGCGAATGATCGACTCGAACGAGGTGCCCGGCCGCACGAGATCGGCGACGTCCTCCCCTGCCCCGGCAGCGAAGTACTCGCGATACTTCGAGTTGTGGAGCACGATCTCGTCGTTCGCGTCGAACAAGACGAGCCCCTCGGACATCGACTCCATCGCGTCCTGGAGTTGTTGACGGGTGCGATCCAGATCGTTCTGCAGCCGAACGGTCTCGGTGATGTCGCCGGTCGAACCGGCCAGCCGGTAGGCGTGACCATCCGGCCGGCGCGCGACGAGCCCGCGCTGGCGCGCCCAGCGCCAGTCTCCGGTGCCGCTGAGATAGCGGTAGACGCACTCCATGTGGTCGGTGTCACCGCGGACGTGCTCGCGTATCGCTTCTTCATATCCCGAACGGTCATCGGGATGGATGCGCGCCAGCCAATGCTCGGGAGTAGTCATCTCGACGTCGGCGAGTTCCATGATCGAGATCAGTCGCGGCGAGTAGTAGATCCGACCGGTGTCGAGGTCGAGGTCGTAGATCCCCTCGTTGGAGGCTGACACCGCGAGCGCATACCGCTCCTCGCTGGTCTGGCGTTCGCTCTCGGCAACGCGACGGCGCGAGATGTCGTCGATGGCACCGACGAGTCGGATCGCTCTGCCTGAGCCGTCGCGGACAGCCTGCCCGCGGTCGCAGACCCATCGCAGCTCACCGACCGCATCACGGATCTGGTACTCGCACTCGAACCGGGGCGTCACGCCGCGGAAATGCTCTCGAATCGCATCGGCATAAGCATCACGATGGTCGGACGCGATCCGCTCGAACCACGAACCGGACTTGAGCTCGCCGGCAGCGAATCCGAACATCTCGTTCAGGCGCTCGGAGACCCAGAGGTGATCGCCGCTGATGTCCCAGTCGTACATACCCTCCGATGCCGCCCCGATCACCAGCGCAGCACGCTCGAGATCTTGCGCCGTGCGCTCGGGTACGTCGTCCGAACGATCACCTTGCGCGCTTTCACCAGATCGAGCTGACATGACCCCCCTCAGACGCCCCGCACAGCTGCACCGAGACGGTCCGACCGTATCCCAAACGTCCGGGGGCTCTGACACACGGGATGCGCCCGACCCTCAGTCCTGCCGCGCCAGGCGCCAGCACAGCATCCGCGACACGTTGAGCAGCAGCTTGGCCGCGAGTTCGGGTTCCTCCGAGATCAATCGGTGCAACGACGATTCACTCAAGCTCAACACCCTCGTTCCCTCGGCGACGGCATAGACGTCTGCCGAGCGCGGCCTGCCCAACAAGAAGGCCATCTCGCCGAACACTTCGCCTGGGGTGATCACGGCCAGCACCCCGTCGTCATCTCTCACCTCCACCGCCCCATCGAGCACGACATACAGATTCTGGGCGGTGTTGCCCCTCTTGAGCAGCCGATCGTCGACCTCGCAATCGAGGATCGTGCTCTTGTGCAGACAGCGCTGGGCCTGCTCGGCATCGAGGCCGTCGAACAACGAGATCCGGCTCGACTCGAGCTGTTCGAGCGAGCGGTAGACCTCGCTCCAATAGCCGGCGATGTCGACGAGACGCTCGCTGGTGACTCCCTTCGGGGGATCGACGAGACGTTCGACGCAGGCAGGTATCCGACGGTCGGCACCGAAGTCCGCCATCACTTCCGCCAGCGGGGACTTGAGGCCGCGGACGTACTCGATGTCCTCCGCGACGACGACGAGCGGGATCAGATAGCCGGCGTCTGCGCTGTTGATGTTGCGCTGGGCGTACGGTCTGAAGCCCAGCGCCTGATAGACGTTCAGCAGGTGTGGTTCACAGTCGCCGATCATCAGCTGGATGCGCATCTCGTTGACCAGTCGCATGTAGGTGGTGAACATCTCGAACAGGACGTCGGTGCCCCGCAACTCCTTGTCCACCATGAATCGCTCACCGACGATGACTTCCTCGACAGGTATCTCCTCGAGGAACGGGCCGAGGCTGTACTTCTCGATCAGCCCGGTCGTGAGCCCACCATCGGCACCGAGGGTCAAGCGAATGCTGCCCACGAGCACACCGTCACGGACCGCGTAGAACAGGCGCGAGACGGCGTCGATGTCCTCGACCAGCCAACGTCTGTCGTGATCGGCAATCGAGCCGTATCGGTTCATCTCCGCCACATAGATCTCGTAGCGCTGCCGGTAGATGGCGGCCCGCTCATCGTCGCTCGTCGCCAGATGGACACCGTCGGTCACCTGCATCTCGCCCCCTCGGACCCCATCCCGAGACGTCGCTCGAGAACAGCAATCGCAGGTTCGGCGCTCGGCTGTGTGGGACACTAGCGAAGCCCGAGTGATGCCCAGCACAACACAACACCGCTCGGGCGTCGGATCTAGGGTTCGACCGATGACGGACCAGAATCGGAACTCAGTCCTGGGCATCGTCGCCAGCCTGGTGATCGGTGCTCTGGTGATGCTCGCCGGCAGTGACGGCAGCACCAAGGTCGGATCGATCGCCGTGTTCGCGTTGTGCGGACTGCTCGCCTACGTCATCAACTGGGTCGTGTTCGTCCCCTCGAACCGGGCCAAGACCGAGCACTACTTCGACCTCACGGGCAGCATCACCTACCTGACCGTGACGGCGGTAGCACTCGTGCTGAGCGACGGGCTCGACGCCCGCGCAGTGATCGTGGCCGCGATGGTCTGCGTGTGGGCGTCACGGCTGGGCATGTTCCTGTTCCGGCGGGTCCGCCGCGACGGGCGGGACGGACGCTTCGACCGCATCAAGACCGATCCGCTCCGATTCTTCATGACCTGGACACTCCAGGGCTTGTGGGTCCTGCTCACCGTGGCCTGTGCGCTCGCGATCATCACTGGCAGCGAACGCAGGTCGCTCGGATGGGTGGCGGGCATCGGGATCGCGGTCTGGCTCGCCGGGTTCGCGATCGAGGTGGCGGCAGATCAACAGAAATCGGCGTTCAAGCAGGACCCGGCCAACGCCGGGCGGTTCATCTCGTCGGGCTTGTGGGCCTGGTCGCGTCACCCCAACTACTTCGGCGAGATCACGCTCTGGACCGGCATCGCGATCATCGCCCTGCCCGTGCTGTCGGGATGGCGGTGGGTCACACTGATCTCACCGGTGTTCGTCGTGGTGTTGCTGACCAGGGTGAGCGGCATCCCGTTGCTCGAGGCCCGGGCGAAGAAGCGATGGGGTGACGACGAACGGTTTCAGACCTATGTCCGGAACACTCCGGTGCTGATACCGCGCCCGCCTCGCGGTTGATCACCCATCATCGATTGCTGCTCTCGTCGGTCATCGAGGAAGATCTGCGAGTGCAGTTGCCAGCTGCGAGCGGTAGTCGGCGAGACGGCGCATCTTGAGATCCTCGTAGCCGCGAACCTGTTCGGGCAGCCACGCGATCTCGGTCGCCTTGCCAGCCGACAGGTCACCCGCGACGACGGACGCGACCAGACGACCGACGGCCATCTCGTACTCGGCCGCGACGGCACGCTCGAGGCGGCGCAGTTCGGACCGGCCGAAGGGATCGAACCTCGTTCCCCTCAGGCGCTTGCCTCGCTCGAGCAGGGCGAACATCGGAGCCGACCGATGGCCGAACCGGAGCTTGCGGCCCATGCCGAGCGCTCGCGTGGTGGGCGGGTGGAGATGCCAGGTCAACGATGACAGCGAACCTCCGGTCATCTGTTCGGCCGGGGCCAGCCCGTCGGGCGACCGCATCAACCGGGCCACCTCGTACTCGTCCTTGTAGGCGAGCAGCTTGTGGAACATCCGGGCGACGGCGTCGGCGAACTCGTCGTCGACGCCCGCTGCGCGCTCGACCAGCCCGAGGAACCGCTCGGCACTGCGGCGATCTTGATACCCGACGAGGTCGGCGGCGAGCATGCGAACGCGGGCGCCGACCGCACCGGTCACCGCGAGTCGGTCGACCCGACCGCCGAGATCCGACGGCAGCACGCCGGTGTCGACTCGCAGGCCGGATACCGACGTGCCGGCCAGCGCGCGCTCGACGACCTCCGGATGCGCAACCCATCGACGGCCCCACGCGAGCGCATCGAGGTTTCGATCGACCGCGACGCCGTTGAGGCGGATCGCCTCGGCGACCGCGTCGACCGGAATGGGGAGAGCACCGCACTGGATCGCTGCACCGAGCAACAAGATGTTCGCCGCCGCCCGTGATCCCACGAGCGATTCGGCCGCCGACTCGGCATCGAGCGACACGATGCGGGTGGGGTCGACGTGCGACGCGAGCCGCAGCATCAACGCATCGGCGTCTTCCACTTCTAGCGCTGGATTGCTGATCTGACGACCGACCGGGGCCATCGACAGCGAAGCGACCAGCGCAGTGCTGCGGCTGGTGGCCGCGCCGATGACCGGGTCCGACGCCGCGGTGAGCAGATCGAAGGCGAGCAACAGATCGGCCTGGCCGCGCCCGACGAGATTCGTGCGGCGCGGCAGGTGAGCAGCGGTCAGACTGAGGTCGCTCACCACGGGTCCGGCCTTCTGCGAGAGCCCTGTCTGATCGAGCCCATCGACATGGAACCCGGCGAGCATCGCAGCGGTCCCGACGATCTGGGCGGCGGTGACGACACCGGTCCCACCGATACCCGCCAAGCGCACGACGACAGTCGTCGGACTGCTCGCCGGCGGATCGGGCAGCTCGAGATGTGCCAGGCGGTGTGAGGCCACTGACCCTGTGATGGCGGTGTCGGGGTCGACCTGCACGGTCATGAACGCGGGGCAGTCACCACCGAGGCACGACAGATCGACATTGCAGCTCGCCTGATCGATCTGGGTCTTGCGGCCCAAGGGTGTCTCGACGGGTTGCACGCTCAGGCAGTTGCTGACGTCGCCACAGTCCCCGCACCCTTCGCAGATCCGGTGGTTGATGAACACACGCGTCGTCGGGCGCTTCGCCTTGCCCCTGCTACGGGCTCGGCGCAGTTCGGCGGCGCACTCCTGATCGTGGATCAAGACGGTGACACCGGCGATGCCGGCAAGGCGTTGCTGGACCGCGACGATCTGGGACCTGTCGTGCACGCGCACCCCGGCGGGCAGCGCGCGTCCCCGATACCGGCTCACATCGTCGGCCGTGATCACGACTTCGCGAACACCTTGCAGCAGCAGGATGCGTGCCAGGTCGACCGTACCCACCCTGAAGCTCGTCTCCTGCCCACCGGTCATGGCGACGGTGTCGTTGTAGAGCAGCTTGTACGTGACGTTCGCCCCGGCCCCGATCGCAGCCTGCACGGCGAGTTGGGCCGAATGGAAGTAGGTGCCGTCGCCGATGTTCTGGAACACGTGGGGTGTCTCGACGAATGGCGCCATCCCGATCCAGTGCGCACCCTCGTTGCCCATCGCGGTGATCCCGATGCTCTCACCCACCCGGTCCTCGTCCATCAGGAGCGTCATGCCGTGGCAGCCGGTACCCATGCCCACGACGGCGCCGTCGGGCACCTTGGTCCCCCAGTTGTGAGGGCACCCAGAGCAGAAGAAGGGTGCTCGATTCACGGCGAGTGGGATCAGCTCGCGCTCGACCGGAGGTGGCGGCGCGAGACGCTCACCGAGTCGAGCCACCAGACGGCTGCGCAACGCGGGGGCGATGGAATCGGCATCGAGCAGCCCGTGCGACGGCAGCAGCCGGGTGCCGTCGGGGGCCGACTTGCCCACGACGAGCGGACGCATCGTCGACTGGTAGAGCACGTCGCGCACCAGATGCTCGAGGGTCGGGTTCTTCTCCTCGACGACGACGATCTCCTGCAGGCCACGGGCGAAATCGACGATCTGAGTGGCCTCGAAGGGGACAGGCAACCGCAGCTGCAGCAGCCGGATTCCGACGTCGGCGATCGCGTCGAGCGAGCCGAATCCGAGCCGACGCAGGGCCTCGAGCACCTCGGAGTAGGTGTATCCGGTGGCCACGATGCCGAGCCACGCATCGTGAGGATCGGAGGTGACCCGATTGAGCTCGTTGTCGATGCCGTACCGTCGGGCGAGATCGAGTCGCACCTCGTGGAACTCCTGCTCGACGGCCACCATCCGCGGTCCGAGGAATTGTGCGGAAGGGTGTGGTCTCCAGATCTTGCCGTCGATGCCGACCGTCGGTATCACAGGTTCCCGTTCGAGCACCGGAAACGTCACCGTGCCGGTGCCGTCGGCGATCGGCGTCACGATCTTGAGCGCCGACCACAGCCCTGTCGCACGCGACATTGCGATGCCGTGCAGGCCGAGCTCGAGGCACTCGGCGACCGTCGCCGGGTACAGGATCGGCATGTGCAGGTCGACGAGCGCAGCGTCCGACGACGAGGGCATCGTCGACGACTTGGCAGCCGGGTCATCGCCGACCAGCGCCAGCGCGCCACCCCCCGCGCTCGAACCGGCGAACACGCCGTGACGCAACGCGTCCGTGGCTCGGTCGAGACCCGGTGCCTTGCCGTACCAGATGCCGACGACACCGTCGTACCGGGCATCCGGTCGAGTCGCGACCAGTTGTGAACCCATCACCGCAGTGGCACCGAGCTCTTCGTTGACCGCCGGCTGGTGCACGATCGGCAGGTCGGTCACGTCGCGCAGCGCTCGCGCCATCTCCAGGTCGAACCCGCCGAGTGGCGAGCCGGGATATCCCGAGACGAGTGCAGCGGTGTTGCGGCCGGCGACGCGATCGCGGCGCAACTGCTCGATGGGGATCCGTGCCAACGCCTGCACGCCGGACATGAAGACCTGCCCGGTGTCGAGCAGGTAGCGGTCGGACAGGCGGTACCGATGACCGATCATGCAGACATCGTTGCCGGTCCACGCTGCGTGCGCCACGTTCTCGTGCAGGA
Organism: Acidimicrobiaceae bacterium; assembly: GCA_024641005.1. Classification (GTDB taxonomy): domain Bacteria; phylum Actinomycetota; class Acidimicrobiia; order Acidimicrobiales; family Ilumatobacteraceae; genus Ilumatobacter. The sequence goes on along the minus strand of JAHEDX010000023.1, from coordinate 1,492 downwards.
ACACCTTCGACGTCGGATCCCGACGACGTGTGACCGAAGTCGCCATCGTCGATTCGAGCAACGAGGAATCTCTCCTGCCCGGCAGCGGTTGGAATCTGCGTGAACACCACCCTCTCCGACAGCGTCACCCGCCAGGCATTTCGGGCATTGAACAGCGTGGTCAGGCCGGCGCTCGCGGTCGGCATCGGCAACCCTCTGCCGATCGGTGTCGGCGCCGTCGTCGTCGAGACGACGGGTCGCACGAGTGGCAAGCCCCGCCAGGTTCCATTGCTGTCGATGCGACTCGGTGACCGATTGTTCGTCAGCACCGTGCGTTCCGATTCGCAGTGGCTCGCCAACCTCGAAGCCGAGCCGGCGGCCCGTGTGCAGCTGCACGGAACGTTTCACGACGCCACGGCGTCGGTCACCCGTGGCCCCCTCAACGTGGCCTTGATCGACGCGACCCCGACGTGACGCAGGAGCCCCCACACCGATCTGGGGGCTGACGCAGACAGCTACGACACGAGCAGCACGTCGTCCTGATCGGCCGATACCAGCACCAACCACACCACTGCGGCCAGCACGATCGCCCCACCGATCAGCGTGCCGACACGGGGGGTCTCGCCAGGCCAGATCCAGACCCAGAGCGGAGCGAGCACGACCTCGGTCATCAACAGCAACGAGACGCGAGCGGCGGCGACGGATCGATGACCGAGGTTGAACAGCGGGAGGCCGACACCGAGCGCGAATCCGCCGGTGATGCATGCCAGTCCGGCGTCGCGCCAGCTGATGATCAGCCCATCCTCGACCAGCGCGACCATCGCTGAGCTGGAGGCCAGGAAGATCCCGGCGATCAGGGCGGGCACCACCGGGTCCGCCTGGCCCTCCGACCGCAACAGCACGTTGTAGAGACCGACCAGGACCGGAATCATCGCAGCCAACAGCACGCCGAGACCCGAACCCGCGTCGAGCCCGGTACCGACCATCACGGTCACGCCGAGACCCGTGATGCAGATCGCGACGACCGTGGGGCGGCGCACGTGTTCACGCAACAGGATCCAACCGAAGATCGCCGCGAAGATCGGTGCTGCGGCGAGCAGGAACAAGGTCGTCGCCGCCGACGTGCGACCCAACGCCAGGATGTACAACATCGAGGTCGCGGCCAGCACCAGTCCGGCCAGCACGGTCCGCGGTGTCGTGCCCCGGAATTGCACCGGTCGGGAGCGGCGGCGCAGCACCACGAGGGCCAGCATCGCCAGCGTCGTCGAACCTCCCCGGTAGGCGAGGAACTGGAAGTCGGTCGCGCCGTCGACAGCACGGTATGCGATCGCCGTGAAACTGAAAATCACGCCCGACCCGGCCACCATCAGAGCGCCCTGGCGTTCGGTCAGTTGCACCTCGCCGGCGAAGGTCTTCGCCACCGTCGAGAACAACGCAGGCAGGGGCACTGCCGAAGACTACGTCCGCGCCACCACGCGATCCCTCAGCCGAGTGCCGTGATCTCGGCCATGAT
>JAHEDX010000080.1 GCA_024641005.1 Acidimicrobiaceae bacterium | reverse complement strand
GTTTCTCGGGGCCACACTGTCGTCACCGGTGCTGGCGATGATGATCCGGATCACCAAACGTGTCCAACAGCATCGGCCCCGGTCCGTCGAGGTGCCACCGTCCACACCGTGAGTTCACGGCGGTGATGTCTACCCGCTGATCCGATCTCCGATCTCGACGCGGGGACATTGGTCGAGGATGTCACCCACCGCCGTCGCGACGACAGTGAGGTCCACGCCCGCCATGAACGTGCTGAGGGTCAGATGACTCAGTACCCAGCCGGGGTCGAGCGCCCACGGGGGTAGGAATCGGGCCGGCCGACACAGGCCGGCGTCGCGCAACACAGCAAGAGCCGGAATCGCGAACAGGTCGAGCTTGCCGGCGAACAACAAACCGATCACGTCGACGCGACCGGCGACGAAGGCGGCACGGACGAACGTCGAGACACCGAGGAACCCCGAGAGGTAGGCGCAGTCCTTCGTGAACGGAGCCCCGCCCTCGATCGGCGCCCCGCGGAAGATGCGGCGTGTCGATTCGAAAGCCTGCTCGGGCCCCGGGCTCCGGTCCAGGAACCATCGGTACAACTCGATGAAGTCGGCCCCGTCGCAGACCAACTGCACGCCGATGATCCGGTCGGCGAGCCGTCGGAGTCGGTCGAGCCCGAGTGTTCCCGAGACATACTCCGAGTACACGGCCAGACCCTCTTGGGTTCTCGTCGTGCCGGGATGACCGATGGCGAGGAGCGGGAGATCGGACTGTGCCCGGCCGTTCAGGCCGGTGGCGACATGGATGAACGCCTCGTGGTTGAGGAGCTGGGCCGCGTCCTTCTCGGTGAACTTCGCGTCCCGCCGGACCTTGATCCGGCTGGTCGAGGCGACGGCATTGGCCGACAGCTCGTCGACGATCAGTACATCCGGCGCAGCGTCACCGAAGTGCGTGCGGACCGCGGCCTCGAGATGGGCGGCGACCTCCTGGCTGGTCTTGTTCCTCTCGGCCGGCCTGAGCAAGGCGGCCGTCTTGAGCTCGGAGAGCACTTCCGCGACCCGTTGGGCGAGGTCGAGTGGTGTGGCAGGGTCGAAGCGCAGAGGGCGGTCCGGGGTGCCGTAGAGCTCGCCGCTGTGCCGATGGAAATCCACGGTGCCGACCGACGACAACATCATCGCCGTCGACTCGATCGAATTCGCCTCGCGTTCGAGCCAGTCGTCGACTACTTCGCCTGGGTGGAGCAGGCGACGGGCTGCAGCGACCCCATCGATGACCGGCCCGGGATCGATCGCCGTGTACTCGGGCGCCGGCAGCTTGTTCCCCCCATCGGCGAGGAACTGTTCGCGAACCTCACCGGGCCAGCCGAGCGCTGACAGCACACGCATCGGCTTGGCGACGTCATGGAGGAGTGTCGCAGCTGAGCGGTACCGATCGCGATCCGATTCGTTGATCATCGCCGTACTGTTGCAGATGGCGAGCCCGGACACATCGTCGTCAGGTCGCAGATGGGGCCGAATCGGACTCGTTGGGATTGCCCTGTGCGACGGACCCATCGAGCGATCATCCGGCTGCGGTATCGTTCGCAGCGAGTGGACTGCAGTTTCGAGAACGGCGTCGGTTCCACAGGCCGCCGGTGATCGTGATTACAGCGACGTCACAACTCCGAGTACCAGCCGAGAGGTGCCATGAGAACTTGCACAGGTATCCGTCGCCGGGCGACAGTCGAGTCGGGTGGGCGGCTGGTTGACCACCCGCGCCACGTGGTGGGCTGAGGTTCGCCATGGGTTGGCAGATCACCCAGGTGGCGATCGTTCTGGTCGTGTTCGCGGCGCTCTCCGGTCGGTTACGGGGATCCGCGATCACCCCGGCGATCGTGTTCGTCGCGATCGGATACGTGCTCGGTGATCAGGGGCTCGATTTGACCGGTTCGGTTCTCGACGCCGGCACGATTCGCCTGTTGGCGGAGGTCACGCTCGCGCTCGTGCTGTTCAGCGACGCAGCGGTTCTCGATACGCGAGCGCTGACTCGCGAAGCTGCCATCCCGGCACGGCTGCTGGGGATCGGGTTGCCGCTCACGATCGTCGTCGGGGCGCTGGCCGCAGTGGTGATGTTCCCCGCTCTCGGTGTGTTCGAAGCGGTGGTACTGGCCGTATTGCTCGCACCGACCGACGCCGCTCTGGGTCAGACCGTGGTGTCCGATCAGCGACTTCCATCGCGATTGCGCCAAGGGCTCAATGTCGAGAGCGGGTTGAACGACGGTGTGTGTGTTCCACTGCTGTTCGCAGCGGTGGCCTTCGCGGAGCTCGCCGAAGCACCGACGTTCGACGGAGGCATCGTGGTCGATCTCGTCAAAGAGGTCGGCATCGCTCTTGGCGTCGGCGTCGTGGTCGCGATCGCTGTCGCTCTGGTGTACACGGCCTCGAGTCGGCGTGGTTGGCTCGACGAGGAATGGGGGCAGGTCGTTCCGTTGGCCACCGCCGCGATCGCGTACACCGCGACCGCCGAACTCGGCGGCAGCGGGTTCATCGCTGCGTTCGCCGCCGGCCTGGTGTACGGGCGGAGCCTCGGCGCGCCAGTGGCACATCACACGACGCGGCTGATGGAGGAGACCGGCGGTGTACTCAGCGCCGTCACGTTCTTCGTGTTCGGAGCGACCCTGATCGGCAGCGGGGTGACCGACCTCGACGTGTCGACGGTGGTGTACGCGGTGCTCAGTCTGACCGTGGTGCGCATGTTGCCCGTCGCGATCTCTCTGGTCGGCTCAGGGGCGACGAGACCCACGATGGCGTTTGCAGGATGGTTCGGCCCGCGCGGTCTCGCCACGATCGTCTTCATGCTCACGATCGTCGAGGAGTCCGCGCTGCCGGGTACGGGACGCATTGTGCAGGTCGCCACGTTGACGGTGCTCGTCAGCGTGGTTGCCCACGGGGTGACCGCGCCGTCGCTCACCGAGCGGTACCTGCGCTGGTACTCGACGAGTGCCGAGCACGTCGCTCTCGAAACACATGTTGACGTCGCGCTGATCGACCGGCGACGAGGTCTCTGGCATCGCCATGCCGCCGACCCGAAATGAGTGACGAAGCAGGCGGACCAGGGCCTTCCCTCCCAACGGGAGGATCCGAGGTCGATGTCTCGGCGGTCACACAGGCCGCTGCCGACGGCCGCCTCGTCTGGGCTCCTCCGTGGGTTCGTGAGCGGGTTGACAGGGCAACGACATGGTTCGACGACATCCGAACTCGCGTCTCGGCGATCGATGTCGGGATGCGGGTCTACGAGCGCGACAAGGATGCAGCAGGCACGTTGCTGGGCAGCGCGTTGTCGCTGCGCCTGTTCCTGTTCTTCGTTCCCTTGGTGTTGTTCGCGGTCGGCATGGCCGGCGTCTTCGGTCACTACTTCGGCGTTGGCACGGTCTCGGGTGATGTCGGCATCTCGGGTTCGTTGGCCAACGAGATCGACCACGCGTTCGACCAAGGTTCGACGACACCATGGTTCGCCCTCTTGGCCGGCCTGTTGGGTATCGCCACCGCCGGCCGCTCTCTGACGCGAGCGTTGGTGCTGTCGAGTGCCCTGTCGTGGCGACTTGGGGGCAAACAGAAGACGCCGATGCGAGCGGTGGGCGTGGTGGTCGGCATCGTGGTCGGGATGGCACTGGTCGCGACGCTTCTGAACCGGGTCCGGGCGGCGAGCGGTGTCGCGGTGACTTCGGTGTCGTTCATCGCCGTGGCAGCGATCTACATCGTGATGTGGTCGATGTTGTATCTCGCGCTGCCGAGAGGCACCACCGATCCTGGTGCTGCCCTGCCGGGGGCGTCGGTCGTCGCGGTGTCGTTGGCCGGTTTGCAGGCGGTCACCCAGTTGTACATGCCTGGTCAGATCGAGAGCGCGTCAGCGATCTACGGCACGATCGGGATCGCGATTGCCACACTGGGCTGGTTCTTCATCATCGGCCGGGTGATGGCGTTCTCGTTTGCTCTGAACGCGGTGTTGTTCGAGCAGATCGGGAGCCTGTCTCGTGTCGTGTTCGGCCTTCCCGGACTGAGAGGGATACCGGCGAAGCTGCCGGCTCTCGCCCGCTTCTTCGATCTCGAAGCAACGGTGGATCACGACCGCTGACCGTCAGCCCGCACGCGGGCTGACGGGGACTCAGCCGGGGAGACGGGACGAGTTGACCACGCGCTGCTTGGCACGGTCGTACTCGTCGTCGGTCAGCGCTCCACTCTCGTGCAGGCCGAGCAACGTTTCCATCTGATCCGCGGTCGACGACGTCAGCGGGTAGGTCGCGATTCCATCGCCGGAGCCCCGTGACAGCGAAGCGATCGACTGGTCGAATGTCGCTGTCGGGAACTCCCGTCGTGTGGCTCGCCGCAGGGTCACGATGGCGCCGATCACGAGCAGGATCAGCGTCAGTCCCGTGACCCACCGGTCGAACGCGCGGCCGGGGCTCCACCACAGGATGAGGACCAGGAGCATTGCCGTCCCACCAGCGACGGCAGCGTCGGATGCGTTGAGGAGCGGGGCCAGAAACCGCCTCGTGGATGTTGCCCACCTGCGTTCGCCGAGCAGCATGGTGAAGCCGACGATCACGAGCCCGTAGAGGATGCCCGACCAGGCCATTTGACGAACGAGGCCTGTCCCCACATACGCGGCGACGCTCGCCAGGGGTCGATTCGCCGGGTTGGCGACGATCGACTCGACGATGACCCGAACCGCGATCGCTCGAACGACCAGCACGAAGGCGCTGGCACCGATCAGGCTGAATCCGACGTTCCGCAGCACCGTCAGACGTCGGCCGGCGGCGATGTAGACGGCCGCGGCGTACAGCGCCACGACGAGGACGAACAGGAACCAAGACATGAAGTCGAGGATCTGTACGCCGCGTTGGGCCGTGTCGAGCTGGTCGGGCTCGAACACGGTGACTCGGCCGGCGTCGGCCGGGAGACGGTCGAGCAGTGCTCCCGAAAGTCCGAGATTCTCACCGACGACCCGGACCAGCTCGCCGAGCTCGAGGGTGACGACGCCGTCGGCGGTCGAGATGCCTGTGCGCGTCTCGTCGCGCAGGATGTTGACCAGCGTTTCGTGAGCGGTGCGGTTCACCTTCACCCAGGTGGCGCGGAATTGGTCGGATGCGATGAGGCGTTCGACGCCGGTCGTCGCCGGCCCCCGCAGCGCGGCGGTGAGCGGCCCGGCGAGGCCCTTGAGATTGTCGGGCAACGTGTCCTGGATCTCGGCGGTGACGTCGAGCTGCCGGTACAGCTCGTCGACGAGATACACCGCAAGCGCGGATTGGACCTCGGGCTCATCGAGCAGCTGATCGCTGAGCGACACCCACGCGTCGGTGTCGAGGGCTTGCACCTTGACCCAGGTCGAGAACACGCTGGTGACGGCCAGCAGTGTGGCCAACGCGACCAGTACGCCCGCCAACCATTCGGGGGTGGCCCGACGTCCCGGTTCGATCGATGCGGTGTCGACGGCGGCATCTGTCATGGCTGAATCGTACTCCGGTTGATGCTCGGTCGAAGCGGTGATGTCGCTGGATGATCTGACGTGTGCGTGTGTGCTGGGGGGCTCAGGGGCGTGGCGCGTTGTCGACGTTGGCGTCGTAGTCGATCTTCCAGAGGTTGCGGCTGGTCTGGGCCACCATCACAGCGAACGCGGCGGCGTTGAGCGCGACCACCACGGGCACGCCCCAGCTGAAGATCTCGGTGCCCGTGAAGTACACGATCGTGTTCAGCGCGATATAGCCGATCCGTACCTCGGTAGGCCCGATGCCGTAGTAGGCGATCTGGAATTGATTGGTCGCGGCGAAGGACAGGAACGACACCGCCATCGTCGCACAGGTCGACAACAGCAAGAGCAGGAACAGGAACTCCAGCCACTTCGCTTCCACGAGGAACGAGTAGGCGATCACGATCGAGCCGGCGAACAGCAGGTCGAGGATGTGGTCCATGAAGAAACCCCACTTGACGAGTCCCTGCTTGCGGTACTTGCCGAGCGATCCGTCGAAGGAGTCGGTCAACCACTGGCCGAACACCATCAGCGAGATCACGTGCAGCCAGGCACGGTGGTCGTTCGCGAGCCACCCGCTCACGACGATCCCCGTCGACCAGAACAAGGTGACGTAGGTGAGGTGGTGACTCATCACCGGCTTGGGGATCTTGGGGATCCCCCAATTGATGAACCGTCGCTCGAGTGGACCGAGCAACGAGGTTCCCTTCTTCTTGTCTCCTGCGAATGCGTCGTTCATCCAGCTGCCCCCTCGATCACGACGGTCGCCCGAGCGCAGATCCGATCGCTCCACGAATCGTGGCATAACGCCGACGCGTGGGCCGCCACCCGAGAGAGGAATGGACCGCGTCCCGGTGCCGAGACGACATCGCTGTTTGGTCCTCGGCGGTCGCGGTCGAGTGTGTAGGTTGCGCATGTACCACTCGGTCGATCGGTTGGGACCGACCGCTTACTCGACAGCGAACGGTGAGATGGATATCGGGGCGATGGACGGGTCGATGACGGATCAAGGCGCGAGAAACATGTTCTTCGCAGCGCCGGCGGACGACCCACGCGCGCGACGCCCCATCGACGTGGCCGTGCTGGTCGTCACCGTCCTGGTCGTCTTGTTGCTGGCGTGGGCACATCGGAGTCGCGGCGAACTCGACACCCGTGTGATCGAGTTCTTCGCTGATGGTCTGCCTGGCTGGCTGAGCGGGATCGCGACGATCGTGTTCATTCTGGGCGGGCTGTACAGCGTGGCGTTGATCGTCGGAATCGGGTTGTTCGGCCACGGCCGTGGTGCGATCGCTCGCGACATGTTGCTCGCCGAGGTCGTCGCGTTCGTCGGGATCCTCGCCACGTCCTACCTCGCAGGTCCCGAGTTTCCTGACTTCTTCCCCGAGTTGATGGAGCGGGACGGGTTCCCGTCGTTCCCGGTCGCCCGTCTGGCGATGGCGGTCGCCGCGATCCGGGTGGTCGGTCCGTACCTGTCTGTTCCGATGCGCAAGGTCGGTCACCGTCTGGTGGCGGCGATGTCGATCAGTGCTCTGGCGTTGAGCTACGGCACAGTGTCGGCGGTGATCGGAGGCCTGGCGCTCGGTGCCGGGGCGGCTGCGGCCGTCCACCTCGTCTTCGGTTCGGGCCTGGGAATTCCCAGCAGGGCGCGGATCATGTCCGCGTTGCACGAGTCGGGCCTGGATGTGGTCGACATCGAGTTCCTTCCACTTCAGCCGGTCGGTGCCTCGCTGGTGGAGGCGCGCCTCGCGGATGGCGAGCGCCTGTTGGTGAAGGTCTTCGGGCGAGATGCCGCAGATGCGGCGTTCGCGTCCCGCGTCTGGCGGTCGATCTGGTACCGGGATGCGAACCGATCGGTCGTGGCCACCAGTGATCAGCTCGCCGAGCACGAGAGTCTGATGCTGCTGGCATGCCAGCGAGCCGGCGTACCCACGGCTCGACTGGTGGGATGGACCCGAGCGTCGACGGACGACACCGTGATGATCATGGACTGGGTCGACGGAACCCGGCTCTCGCTCATGGAACCCGACGAGATCGATGATGCGGTGCTCGACCGGATCTGGACGGTGTTGAAGGAGTTCCACGCGGCCGGCATCGTGCACGGTGAGATCGAGCGGCAACGGATCGTGATCTCCGACGGGGACGTGCTGTTCAGCGACATGGCTGCCGCTCGAATCCTTGCGGACCACGACGCCAAGCAGGCGGACGCCGCTCAACTCCTGGTCGCTACCGCGGTCGCGGTCGGCAACGATCGCGCGATCGCCGCTGCTCGCCGAAACCTCGGTGATGACGAGTTGTTGAGCGTGCTACCGCTGCTGCAGGCGGCCGCGCTGCCCAGAGTGCTCCAACAGGAAGCGAAGTCAGCGTCGGTCAAGGTTGCCAAGCTGCGTAATGAGGTTGCCGAGGTGCTCGGCGCCCAGGCGCCCGAGATGGCGAAGCTCCAGCGGGTGTCGTGGGGCAATGTCGCGATGGCAGCCTTGACCTTGTTCGCCGCGTACTCGCTCATTTCGTCGTTGACCGATATCGGCTTCGACACGATCGCCAACGAGATGAGCGATGCCATCTGGGCGTGGGTCATCATCGCGTTCCTGATGGCTCAACTGACCAATGTCGGGGAGTACATCAGCCTGGCGGGGGTGGTCGGATCGCCGGTTCCGTTCGGTCCGACGATGATGTTCAGGTACGCATTGTCGTTCATCTCGCTCGCCGTGCCCAGCGACGCCGGAGCGATCGCGATGAACATCCGGTATCAACAAAAGCTCGGAGTCCCGGCCGCAGCAGCAGTGGCACAGGGTCCGTTGTTGACGATCGTGTCCAAGGGCTTCGACGTGATCCTGCTGCTGCTCTCCGCGAGGTTCATCGGTCAGGCGATCAATACCGATGAGATCGACCTCGGCCCGATCGTGAAGCTCGTCGCCGTCGTGATCGTGGTCGCCGTCGCAGCGGTCGTCGTGGTGTTCGCCGTCCCCAAGTTGCGGGCGAAGATGATGCCGCATGTCAAGGAGGGTTTCTCCGCGATCAAGGGCAGCCTCACCGATCCGGAGCGCCTCATGAAAGTGGCCGGAGGCACCCTGCTCCAGAAGATCCTGTTCGCCCTGACCCTCGCAGCCTCGGTCGCCGCCTTCGGCGAGCATCTCCGCTTCGGAGAGGCGATCTTCGTGAACACCGCGGTCTCGCTGTTCGTCGGCCTGGTACCGGTTCCGGGGGGCATCGGCGTCGCCGAGACGGCCTTGACCGCTGGCCTGATCGCCGTGGGCATCCCCGAGGAGGCCGCCGTCGCGGCAGCGATCACCCACCGCATGGTCACCGCCTATATCCCGCCGACCTTCGGCTGGTGGGCGTCGCGCTGGCTCACCGCCCGCGAGTATCTCTGATTCGACCGCCCATCGGGCATCTCGGGATCTACGGCAGTTGGGCAGGCCCGACGTTCGCGAACATCATCTCGCCGGCACCCCCACCGAAGGTGAGTACCAGCTGATCGCCGTCGAGTCGGTAGCCGTCGACCTGGGCGAGCAGTGAGACGTACAGGTCCGACGACGACTCGGGTGCGCACATTGCCAGTGTCATCGGACCTGGCTTCAGCGTCAGCGAGTCGTCGGAGAGTTCGTAGGCTCCGCGCAGCTGATTGCAGTCCGCCTTGGCGTAGTACACGCTCTCTTCACCCGCGAACACGAGCGTGTAGTTCTGCGGGTCGGCAACCACCGATTGGCTTGCGGGTTCGGCTTCGGTGAGTTGTCGCCATTCCCAGGTGACGCCGACCAGGTCATCGGACGGGCTGGAGCCACCGCAGGCGGCGCCCAGTGCCGCAATCACCAAACATGCCGACGCGATCGCTCGGTGCCTCATTGCCGGTCTCACTTTCGTACGGTCGGATCCGCCCATGCGGGCCTCGCAGCGGAACTCTAGACATGATCGTGCACCATGCTCGATCACTCTCGGAGGCCGGTGAGATAGTCTCGCGGAGTCGGGTAATGGCTGCCCGGATCGACCGGCCCAAATCTCTCGAGGAGAAGCAATGCTCGCATTTCCGAACTCGTACGTACGCGACATCGCCGGTGGCGGCGCCGCGAGCGAACTCGAGAAGGCGGGCGTGCTGCACAGGTCGGGGCAGATCTCCCACGACGAGTACGTCGCTCTCAAGGCACGGATCCTGGCGTGATGACGAACGAGCACGTGCAGATCGAACAGAGTCGAGTGAACCCGGCGCGACGATCGGTCCTCTGGATCGCCCGAGCTGTTTCGTGGCTCGTCTACGTGTACGTGCTCGCCGTCGAAGTCATCTTGTTGTTGGGGTTCGTGTTGCTCCTGTTCGGTGCGAACCCGTCGTCGTCGTTCGTCCGGTGGGCGTATCGCAATCTCGATCGGACCATGCAGCCATTCCGTGGCATCTTCTCTCCGATCGAGTTGGGCACGACGGCGAACGATGTGGTCGCTGTCGTCGAGACGTCGGTGTTGTTCGCGATGATCGTCTACGGGATCGTGCTGATCGCACTGCAGAGCGTGCTCAACTGGTTGAACGCCCGGGCGGATCGTCTCGATCGACAAGACGAGGAGTACCGGCGTGAGCAGCTGATCCAGCAGTCGATCGCCAGTGCGCAGCAGCCGGCACAGGTGTACACAGTGCCCGCCCCGCCCTCGACACAGCTCTGAACCCACGGCTCAGGACATGACCGACGACCTTGCGCAGAGTGGGCCAGGACCAGTCCTGAGATTTGCACGAGTGCTGACGACCGTGGTCTTTGCGTACACGCTGGTGATCGAGGTCGTGTTGCTGATCGGCTTCGTGTGCCTGCTGTTCGGGCTGGAACCATCCTCGTGGTTCGTCGAATGGATCTATCGGGTCGTCGATCGCACGATGCAGCCGTTCCGGGGGATCTTCTCCGCGATCCAATACGGCACGGGCTCGGACGTGGAGGTCCGCCCGGCGATCGAATCCTCGATCCTGTTCGCGATGATCGTCTACGGCATCGTCGCTCTCGTAGCCCATGACCTGCTCGACTGGCTGGGTCGGGGACGCCGCAGGTGATCATCGTCACCGGTGCCTTCCGACGCTGCTGATCGAGGGGCAGATCGGGACCGCCCTAAGCCGGCTGAATGTTCGGCTCGCGCGAGTCGAACCGTGCGACGCGGATCGGCCGGTAGCGATCGAACAAGGTGATGATCAACGTCAGGAGCAGGACGAAGAACAGCGTCGCGGCGCGGTTGACGGGTTGGTCCGAGCGTCGCAGCAACTCGATGTAGACCACCGTGATCGCGAGGTTGACGACCACCATCGCCACGAATTGGCCGATGGTCGACGTCCACGAGTGGCCCCGTGACGACAGCCACTGGCTCACTGCCGCGTTGGCGACGACCAGGAACCCGACCGCGAAGGTGACCTGCAGCGGAGTGCCATCGGTACCGGGAACCACCTGGGCGAAGATGATCGTGATCAACGACGTCAGCACGACCTTCTCCAGCAGATCCCAGTCGAACAGGCCCGCCGACGTGGCGGCGGTTGCGTCGATCCTCGTACTGACCGGATGCGCGTTGACGTCGACGCTGGCCGACCAGTCGGGGGACGGCGCCGCCCGGAGCGCAGCGCGCACGATGAGGACGACCGCGATGGCGAGACCGGCGAGCAGCCCGACGAACCAGAGGTTCTCACCGATCGCGTCACCCCAGGAGGTATCGACGGTGACGCCGAACACGTCCTCCTTCATGAAGTCGGTGAAGTCGAGTTTCGCGATGTGCAGCCACCATTCCTGGGGCAGCTTGATGAAGATCCAGATGAATGCCACGAGCCCGATCACACGTCGATGGGTCAGCCGGGCGGGGTTCCAGGCGAGACGCACGACCTCGTAGGCGATGAAGAAATACTCGAACGTGTTCGGGAAGATGATCAATAACGCGCGCACGTGCGTGAGCTCGAAGATCACGACCCCGACGAGTCGGTAATACCACAGCGCCTGTGCGGTTCGAGCTGCGAATGGATCGGTCCAGTTCCGGAACGTCGACAGGTATGCGATCGACAGGTAGTAGATGTCGAGCGCCTTGTCGTAGCCCTGGTAGTTGGTGAGATCGAGGTGGGTGTGGTTCTGGAAGATCGTCTGATCAGCCGCATCCAACACGAGTGCCGCCAGTATCGCCGGCAGTGGGAACCGGAAGATGAGCAGGGGGATCCCCAGCCGGGCGGCGACGACGATGAGGAAGATCGCCTCGTCAGACGACATGGCATGCCTCCTCGCGACGGCCGGTAGCTGATGCGGCCGATCGTGACGTGGCGGGCCGATGGAGGCCAGGGGTGGAACAGATGGCGATCACGTCGAGAAGGTAACACGCCGCTCGTTTGACGACAGGCCCATCCGTACCACTCGAGCGAGTAGCGGCAGTCGGCGCGACCGCTCACAGTGGTCGCGCCGCTATCCTCGCTGTCGAGCAAATCCGTGCTCATTGCTAATGGGCCCGATCGGCCCGATGTCTCTCAAGGAGAAACAATGCTCGCATTTTCGCTGTGGAACGCACTCTGGGTCGTGTTCATCTCGTTCCTGTTCATCAACTTCCTGTTGCTCATGTTCGCGGTCATCGCTGATCTCTTCCGCGACAAGGAGTTGAGCGGCGGCGCGAAGGCGATCTGGATCATCGTGCTGGTGCTCCTGCCGCTGATCGGCATCCTGATCTACGTCATCGCACGCGGCTCGGGCATGGCACACCGTTCGGTGAACGAGCAGGTCGCTGCGAAGGAGTCGTTCGACTCGTATGTTCGTGACGTCGCCGGTGGCGGCGCCGCGAGCGAGCTCGAGAAGGCGAGTGCGCTGCACGGGTCGGGGCAGATCTCCGACGACGAGTACGCAGCACTCAAGGCCCGCATCCTGGGCTGACAGCCGCGATCTTCCACTGATCGAACGAACAACCGAACGTGCGACCGGCCAACAGGCCGGTCGCACGCTCGCGTTCGAGCCCACAGGATCGCTGGCGCGGCGTCGCCGGAAATCGTCGGACGACCGAGACCTCTGCCATACCCGTGGCTGTGACGTACGGTCACCGACATGGATGGCACGATCACGGTCGACGACCCCGAGGATGCCCGGCTGTCCGACTTTCGTCACCTGAACGACCAGGCCGCGCGCCGGCAGATGGAAGGCGACGAATATTTCCTGTCCGAGGGTTGGATGTCGATCGAGCGACTGATCGATTCCGCGCATGTGTTCCGCTCGGTGTTGTTGTCACCGTCACGGGTCAACAGGTTTCGGCCGTTCATGGAACTCGCAGAGCTGCAGGGCGTACCGGTGTACGTGGCGGAGCGAGAGGCGATGCACGGGATCGTCGGGTTCGATCTGCCCCGCGCCGTATTGGTGTCGGCGTTTCGTCGGCCGCTCGTGACGATCGAGCAGCTCGCGGCGACGTCCACCAGGCTGATCGTGTTGGAGGCCCTGAACGACGACGAGAATGTCGGAGCGATCGCTCGAGCAGCGCGGGCGTTCGACATCGACGGCATGTTGCTCAGCCCGACCTGCACCGACCCGTATCATCGGCGGACCGTGCGGGTGAGCATGGGCGAGATCCTGCACGTACGCGTCGCCCGTGCTGCGACCGACGAGTGGCCGGGCGTGCTCGACACGCTGCACCGACGACGGTTCGAGTCGTGGGCGATGACCCCGGCGGCCGATGCGGTCGATGTGTGGAGCGCCGACGTGCCGGAGCGTCTGGCGATCGTGCTCGGTGCCGAAGGCCCCGGTTTGACACAGGCGGTACTCGACATCGCCACCAGGCGGGTGAGGATCCCGATCAGTCCCTCCGTCGACTCGTTGAACGTGGGCCACGCGGCGGCAATCACGTTCGCAGCGGTTTCGCGTCGCTGACGGTTAGGTTGCGACGGTGGCGCCACTGGAACGAACTCCTCGCGACGACGTTCGTCGGAGGTTGCTCGACGCGATGGCAGTTCTGCACGAGGTCATCTCGGCGCCCGAGATGCTCCGTGAACTCGATGCGAACGAGAAGGCCGAGTTTCTCAACGCTGCCGGAGACGTGTTCTTCCCCGATCCGGAGATCCGGCGGCGGAGGACCAAGCTGCTGCAACAGCAACGGCGTCTCGAACGCTTGCGTCGTGACGACGAGACGCTTGCCGAAACAGGCATCCGTACCCTGCGCAACCGACCGGTGTTCGCAACGCCCGACGTCTTCCCACCTGACCACGTCGAACAGGGCGACGTCGCCGACGATCCGGACGCCCCACCGTTCCGCGAGACGCTCGAGCCGCAGCACTGCTACATCTGCAAGGCCGACTATCACGAGATCCATCACTTCTACGACCAGCTGTGCCCGCCCTGCGCGGAGTTGAACTTTTCCAAGCGCGGCGAACTGGCCGACATGAACGGCATGACCGTGCTGCTCACGGGTGGTCGCGTCAAGATCGGCTATCAGGCAGGTATCAAGTTGTTGCGCAGCGGCGCCGAGCTCATCGTTGCGACGCGATTCCCGCGCGATGCGGCCGCTCGCTACGCGGCCGAGGACGATTTCGCGGACTGGGGTGACCGGTTGGAGGTGTTCGGACTCGACCTTCGCCACACCCCGAGCGTCGAGGCCTTCTGCTCGCATCTGGTCGCCACTCGCACCCGCCTCGACGCGATCATCAACAACGCATGCCAGACCGTTCGCCGTCCGCCGGGCTTCTACGAGCACATGCTCGACAACGAGCGGGCGGCGCTGGGCTCGCTACCCGGCCAGGTCCTGCAACTCGTCGGTTCGTATGAAGATCTCCGCGGCCGCACCAACGCGATCGGATCGGCGCCGCCGGGCGGAACACAGCTGGCCGAGCCGGCCGACCTGCCCGGGCTCACGCGCGCTGCCGAGTTGTCCCAGGCGGTGCTGGTCCCCGGCGACGAGCACAGCGCCGAGAACTTGTTTCCCGAGGGCCGTCTCGACCAGGACCTTCAACAGGTCGATCTGCGCGGGAGGAACTCGTGGCGGCTCCAACTGCACGAGGTGTCGACGGTAGAGCTGTTGGAGACGCAACTCGTCAACGCGGTCGCTCCATTCGTGTTGAACGCTCGACTCAAGCCACTGCTGGAGGCGACCCCTGGCGACCACAAGCACATCGTCAACGTCTCGGCCGTCGAGGGCCAGTTCTATCGACTGCGCAAGACGACCAAGCACCCGCACACCAACATGGCGAAGGCGGCGTTGAACATGATGACTCGTACTTCGGCGACGGACTACCACGCATCGGGTATCAACATGAACAGCGTCGACACCGGCTGGGTCAGCGACGAGGACCCGGTCGACATCGCCAAGGCCAAGACGGCCGAGCACCGATTCCACCCGCCACTCGACATCGTCGACGGCGCCGCCCGGATCGTCGACCCGATCATCGACGGGTTGAACACCGGTACCCACGTCTGGGGCCAGTTCCTCAAGGACTACTCGCCGACCGACTGGTAGCGAGCGTGCTCGGCCGTCGTGTCGTCCGGGGTCAGAGCTGGATGCTCGTCGGTCGGCCGTCTCGTGTTCGATCGGGGCAGGGCGGCGGGCTCAGGGCGACGTGCTGAGGCGGTACCGGTCGGCGTCGGTCACGAAGTCTGCGTGGCCGTACATGTCGAGCAGGTGAGCCAGCCTCGCATTGAGTCGGCGGTCCAGGTAACCCGACACCAAGGGCAGGCGAAGGCCCAACCGGTAGAACGTCGTCTTGACGGTCAACACGACGACGGCCGCGGCCGCAGCCGCCTTCTCCTTCGGCCCGAACGTGATGCCGATCGATGCAGCCCGTTGTGCGTCGCCGCCGAGGAAGCTCTTGATGAGCACGAATCGCGAGAAGCCGTTCTCGAGCCAGCTGTGTACCCGTCCGGTGAACGTTGACGTGTCGAACAGGTCGGCGTCCATCGTGCCGCGCACGAGGGCCCCGCAGGTCTCGTCGTCGTAGCCCTCCCGAAGCGAGGCATGACGAGCCGTCAGGAGGTCGACGATCTCCTGGGGGGTCTCGCCGAGCAGATCTTCGGGCAACCCGAGCAAGAAGCAGCGATACCGCGACAGCTCGACGCTCGCCCGCTGATCGGCGGTGAATTCGGTCTGCCCCTTGCGCAGCACCTGAGCCGCCATCAGGAACACACCGATCAGCCCTGCCGGCATCTGATCGACCTGGGGGATCGGGATCCCGTAGGTGGCGACATCCCAACGCCCGGAATTGAGGAGGTGGTAGCGCACCATGGAGTGCATCAGACGAACCTTTGCGGCGGCTTCGAACCCCTTGCCGAAGCGATCGAGTGCGCCGGGCAGCGTCGTCGCGGTGAAGAAGCTCGCCGTTTCGAAGACCCGTTTGGCAGCGGCCTCGTCGGACAACGTGCCGGTCATCGTCATCGGGAGCGCGGCGTACTTGTTGAGGAACGTGGCGAGGAAGGCTCCCCGGATCGCAAGGGGCGTCGCGGTCGCCATGCCGATCCGTTCGGATCGGGCACCTTGCTCGACGAGTGCCATGTCGACCCAGTCCGGTGTGGCCTCCATCGCTCGGATCAGGTCGACGAGTTCCGGCGGGGCGTTCTCGACGCGGTCGACGCCGTGTTCACACGCTGCCTGCAGCATGTCGATCAGGGTTCGGAAACCGAACTGGGGGATCAACGCCGCGTAGGCGTCCGCGACCCGGTCACCCGTCATCGTGGAGTTGCGGATGGTCTCCATCAGGGCGGGGCGGTCGAGCACACGGCCCACGGCCTCCCGTACCGTCGCGAACCGATCGTCGTCGACGCTCGCTTCGCTGTCGAAGCGCTCGGGAACGATCGTGAAGTCGACGTTGCCGTAGATCCCCTCGATGTCGTGCTGCTGGCGTACCACGCTGTCGGCATAGGCCGGTGCCTGCATGTCGATTCGGTTCCTTCTCGTTCGGTGCCCCGTCACATCGTCTGTGGGACGTCGACCAGGATGTTCGCGAACTATCGCGGGGTGAGGGTAGTCGTCCCGACCGCGGTCAGGGGACCTGCCACCGCAACGTGCCCGTGGTGATCTCCGTCGCGCCGAGGGCGCTCAGGGCAGTTCACCAACGGTTGCGGGCCTCTTCGGCAAGACCGTCGATGTGTTCGATGCTCGACGGACCCGCGTCATCCTCCTCATCGACGACCTCGACGCGCGTCATCCACCACCACACCCGCGCAATCATCCGCGCTCTCACCGTCAACCCCAACCGGCGCTACCACGGCACCGGCACACCGCCAGGCGGCGCCAAAGGTCCCCCGAAACCACAACGACCCAACCCCACATGAGGGTCCGGTCGTACGGGATGTCCCGAGACATCACACAGAGCGGATGAGCGG
>JAHEDX010000079.1 GCA_024641005.1 Acidimicrobiaceae bacterium | reverse complement strand
CCGGCGCCCGCCGAAGCGGTCAGGCCGGATCGACCAGGCGATAGACCACGTTCACATCGACCCTGAGTTGCTGCTCACCGGGCTCGATCGGGGTGGAACGCGAGAAGCGGGCTTCCGACATACGGGCCACACCCATCGGGGCAGGAACGCCACTCGACTCCTCGATCCTGAGCACCTCGCCGACCGCCGCACCGCCGGCCTGCGCCAACACGGTGGCGATCTCGTGGGCCGCGTCCATCGCCGATCGGCGCAGGTGAGGGAGGTGGGCCGTCGGATCGGCGATCGCGAAGGTGACTCCGTGCATGGTGACGTTCGGCCCACCGGCGGCGACCATCGTGTCGATGACAGCGCCGAGCGAAGCGAGATCGCGCACCACGATCGACAGGTCGTTGCTGCCCGTGTATCCGTGCTCGGCCGGATATAGCTGGGGGCCGCTCGTCCTCAGGTCGGAGCGCACGACACCCGCCTCGACGACCGCCTCGACGACCGCGTGCAACGCGTCGTTCGAACGTCGCAACACATCGTGTGCGTTGGGTCCGGTCACGTGCACACCGCAGGTCGTGCGAGCCATGTCGGGGTCGACCGACACAGCCGCACTGCCGAGGACAGAGATCGTTCGTTTCATGCGATCAGTCTCGCGCCGGTCGACGGCGTCGCTTCGGCGGCCTCCTGGTATCGCCCCTGCACGCGCATGACTAGGATTCGCCTCATGTTTGGCCCCCAGCTCGAGCTCATGCCGGGCGAGACGATGGTTCTGCACGCTCACCCCCACTGGTGGTACTTCTGGAAGGAGGTGGCAGGCAGCGCCGGCCTGATCGCGCTGCTCGTGCTCGCCGTCTGGGCCGGGGGAGGCCCAGCCGACGTCTTGTGGTGGCTGACGCTCATCGGGTTCGTCATCTGGGTATTGCGCGTGCTGTTCCAGTTCGTGCAGTGGCAGACCACCCGTTTCGCGATCACCGACGAGCGAGTGGCGTATCAGAGCGGCTTCTTCCGGCGCCGGGGTGTGTCGATTCCGTTGGATCGCGTGAACAACGTGAACTTCGAGCAGAACTTCATCGCCCGCTTGCTCGACAATGGCATCGTCACGATCGAGTCGGCAGGCGAGACCGGGGACTCGGTGTTCGAGAACGTGGGCGATCCAGATCACATTCGAACATTGATCTTCCAAGGGGTCAAGCAGAACTCGACCTCTCAGTCCGAACGTGACGCGTCGGCGCTGGCGCGGGCCATGAAGGCCGACCAGGCGCCCAACGCTGCGGCCTCACCGTCCGTCGAGGAACGATTGGCCAAGCTCGCTCAGCTGCGCGATTCGGGTGCGATCACCGACGACGAGTACGCCCAGAAGCGCAACGACATCCTCGGCAGTCTCTAACCCGGTTCGCCGGCCGGCGCGCCACCGCCGACGACACCACGAGCGGCCAGTGCGCGGGCGAGACGGTCGGTCACGATTCCGATCACGGCGAACGCGACCCCACCGACGATCACGAGGATGCGCAACAGCCAGAGGTCGAGCCCGAGACGATCGGATGCTGCGGTCGCGGCCCGCTGCAGCTCGGTCGCGGTAGCACCGAGTGCTTCGAAGTTCGGAAGCAGCGCCTCGATGTCGGTCGCGATCGCATCGACGCGCGCAGCCAGATCGGCGATCGCCGCGTCGGTCGCGTCGAGCTGGTCTGCCGCGGTCTGCAGTTCGGCTCCGAGCGTGCGTAATTGATCTGCCAAAGGCTCGATCCCATCGGAGAACGCACGGAATTCTTCGGCGATGCTCTGCGTGTTGCCGGGGATCAGCCGTTCGATCAACTCGAACTTCTTGGCCAGCCGGTCGGACATCTCCGCGAGGGCCTGTGCACTGTCGGCGATATTCGTGGCCGACGCCACACCGACCTGGTCGAGCACGGCCTGCGTGGTGGCCAACACGTCGCGTGCTCCTTCGAGCCCGTCCGCGAACGTCGCTGACAAGGCACCGACGTCCTGTGCGAGCACCTCGACCGGGGCGATGGCGTCGGCCACCAGCACTCCGGACTGCTGGGTGACGTAGAGCCCGTCCTCGTAGGTCTGCCCGACGCGTTCGACCAGTACCAGCGCGGCGACCGTCGCCACCGCTGCGATCGCGACGATGACGCGCCCGAGCATCGAGGTGCCTCGCATCGACCGCTCGATATCCGCTGTGGTGGATGTCGTCGACCCGCTGGTGCTGTCCATAGGCCGGAAGTATCGCGCGCCGGTCCGTCGAGCCCACGCGTCACCGTGACATCCCGCGCAGGCACGGGCGACCGGGCCAACCCGTTCTGTTCAGCAAACCGCCGCACCGTCTCGGCCGAACGCTGAACTGAACGGGACGACCCTGGTGTCGGAGGGGGCCGACGCGGAGGCGCGCGGGCATCTCAGTCGTCGTCGATGTCGTCGTGGTCCGAGATGCGAGCCAGAAACCCCAGGAGCTGGCGCACCTCGCGCCCGTTCAACCCCGATGTCATCCGGGCTTCGTGTTCGGCGATCAGCGCGCGGCTCGCCACCGCTGCCTCGGCACCACTGCTCGTCACCCGGAGTTCGACGATGCGTCGGTCGGTGGACGATTCCGAGCGCTCGATCAGATCGTCGTCGGCCAGCTGAGCGACGAGGGCGACCATGTTCGCCCGCTTGATACCGAGTGCAGCGCCGAGCGAGGCCGAGCTGATGCCGGGATTGGCCTCGATCAGGCCGAGCATCGTGATGAGGACCGGCCGCAGGTGCCCGGGTGGAGCGTGCGCCGCGAAGTCGGTCGCCATCGCGTGGGACGCGCGCCGCAACCGGTACCCGACGAGCCCGTCGAGCCAGGTGGTGTCCAGATCGGCGGCCACTGTCAGCCCGCCCAACCCGTTCTGGCAACCGCCGCCAGATCCCTTTGCTCGCGCGTGTTGGCCGAATCATCCTGCTGACTCACGCATGTCACCCTATACTGCTATGAGTCATAACGATTGGAGATCATGATGTCCAGCCAGGAGAGCGACGAGATCAGCACCGTGTCGGCGCACGTCGAGGACGGGATCGCGTGGGTCTGGTTCGATCGGCCCGACAAGCGCAACGCGATGAGCCGGCGCCTCAATCGGCGGATGCTGGAGGTGCTCGACGAGCTCGAGTTCCGCGATGACGTCGGGGTCTTGGTGCTCGGCGGACGAGGTGAAGCCTGGTCGGCCGGCATGGACCTGCAGGAGTACTTCCGCGAGCCCGAGGCCGAGGGTTTCGAGGCGATCCGTCGCAGCCAGATGGAGTCGTACGGCTGGTTCGCGCGCCTCCGCAACTTCGAGAAGGTCACCATCGCCATGGTGCACGGATGGTGCTTCGGCGGCGCATATGCACCGCTCTACGCATGTGACCTGGCGTTCTGCTCGGATGACGCCGTCTTCGGTCTGTCCGAAGTGAACTGGGGCATCCTGCCCGGTGGCGGCGCGTCCAAGGTCGTCGCGGATCTGATGCCGTTGCGTGACGCGATGTACCACGCCCTGATGGGCGAGAACCTGACGGGCCAACAGGCGGCGGCGGCGCGGCTGGTCAACGAATCGGTGCCCACCGACGAACTGGAGACGAGGGTGCGCGAGGTGGCGAACGCGCTGCTGGCCAAGAACTGGGCCACCCTCAAGGCGACCAAGCGTGCCATCCGCGCGGTGCGTCTACAGGAGTACGACGTGGCGCTCGACTACCAGATCCGCGCCCAGGAGGCGCTCATGTACGTCGACTCGACCCGCGGCCGCCAAGAGGCGATGCGGCAGTTCCTCGACGAGAAGAGCTTCAAGCCCGGTCTCGGCCATTACGACAAGCAACAGATCCGGCGCGAAAACTGATGTGATCAGTTTGATCACGCGCTCCGCTCTCGAGCGCGCCGGCGGAGCGATCGGCGACGTGGGCGGCCTGCCAGCGCCGGGAAGTCACTAGCGTGGGTGGCAGAAGAGCGAGGTCGATCATGTCGAACAACCCTGGAACTCCGTTTACGTCACCACCACCGCCACCACCTCCGCCGCCTCCACCACCAGGGGCGATGCCGCCGGGTGTGCAGCCAACTGGAGCGCCCTATCCGGCCCGGCTCGAGATCCAGTACCCCGAGCAACTCAACCGCGTCACGACCGCGTTCCGGCTGATCCTGGCGATCCCGATCATGATCGTGCTCGGCATCTTGACCGGCGGTGGCACCCAGACCACACAGACCTCCGGCGGCGAATGGGTCACCACCACGTCGATGAGCGTCGGCGGGGCACTCTTCGCAGTCACCCTGTTGATGATCCTGTTCAGGAAGCGCTACCCGCGTTGGTGGTTCGACTTCGCGTTGGAACTCACACGCTTCAGTGCACGTGTCACCGCCTACTGCCTGCTGCTGACCGACACCTATCCGTCGACGGTCGAACACCAGGCGGTGACCCTCGACGTCGAGTATCCCGATGCCGAACGTGACCTGAAGCGCGGGATGCCTCTGGTGAAGTGGTTCCTCGCCATCCCCCACTACATCGTGTTGTTCTTCCTGGCGATCGGAGCGTTCTTCGCGGTGATCGCTGCATGGTTCGCGATCTTGCTGACCGGCCGGTACCCGCGAGGGCTGTTCGACTATGTGGTCGGCGTCGGCCGGTGGGCGCTTCGTGTCGAGGCCTACGCCTTCCTCCTCACGACCGACCGGTACCCACCGTTCTCACTGAGCTGAACGGTCGACAACCAACATTCGGCCCGGCACCATCGCCTGTCGGTATGTGAACGCCTATCGGCTGCCGAGGCGGGTAGCCGAGATGCCGCATCGTGATGGACGTCAGGCGCGTGCGAAGGCGTCGCGCCGATATGCTCGCTGCGTCGAAGGGGAGTAGCCCTACGGGTCAGGTCGTCAGTACGGCAATTCGTTGCCCGGCCCCCCGACCGTCGAGAGACGGCAGCGAGACCTTCGACTGTCCGTATTCTCAGACAGTCGAAAGGTTCCCGTCCCCATGCTCGCCACCCAAGCCGATCGTTCCGACTTCGTCCAGCTCGACGTTCCGCCCTGGGCCTGGGTCGCGCTCCTCGTCACGATCGCCGCCATGTTGGCGATCGACCTGTACCGCCACCGTCACGCCCACGCACCGTCGACCCGCGAAGCACTGACGGAATCGATCGTGTGGGTGACCTGTGCGCTCGCGTTCTCGGTGGTGATCGCGATCGCATTCGGTGGTGCCGCCTTCGGCGAGTTCATCAGCGGCTACCTGATCGAGAAGTCACTCAGCGTCGACAACGTCTTCGTCTGGTCGATGTTGTTCGCCACCATGGCGATCCCGGTGAAGTACCAGCATCGGGTGCTGTTCTGGGGCATCTTCGGAGCGCTGTTCCTGCGAGCGGTCTTCATCCTGCTGGGCACCGCGTTGATCAGCCGGTTCTGGTGGCTGCTGCTGGTGTTCGGTGTGTTCCTGATCTACACCGGCGCCAAGATCATCCGCCACCGCGCCGACGAGGGCGAGAAGGAGGCGACGCGCGGCTTGGGCCTGTTGCGCCGGGTCATGCCGGTCTCCGATCAACTCGACGGCCAGAAGTTCTTCACCCGGATCAACGGCCGGCGGGCGGCCACTCCCCTGTTGGCCGCGCTCGTCGTGGTCGAGGTCACCGACGTCATCTTCGCGGTCGACTCGGTGCCGGCGATCCTGGCCGTGTCGAACGAGCCGTACCTCGTGTTTGCGTCGAACGCGTTCGCGATCCTGGGATTGCGGGCGATGTACTTCCTGCTCGCCAACGCCAAGGAACGGTTCCACTACCTGTCGCACGCGCTCGGGAGCATCCTGATCTTCGTCGGCGCCAAGATGGCGGTCTCGCACTGGTACCACATGAACACCTACGTCTCGCTGTCGATCATTCTCACGATGCTCGTCGCCGCGGTCGTCTTCAGCCAGCGACGTGCGCGGCTGGCCACGCTGATGTCGAGTACTGGTGTGTCAGTGGGTGCCGACGAGCAGATCTGACGTCGCGTCGGCGTTCTGATCCTTGCCGCCCTTCGCCAGCAGCCAGAGCCCGAACCACCCCTCACCGATGACAGAGGGAACGACGACCAGCGCGAGGAACAGGCCCTCGTAGTCGACGTAGTTGCTCAACAACGAGTGCGCCACCGTGTCGACCACATATGCCATTCCGGCGACGATCATGACCCAGCCGAGCACCCGCGGGGCGGCGCCGGACCTGGCGATCAGGTAGCCGAGGAGGATCAGATGGATACCGAACGCCACGAGCCCGATCAGCCAGGCCGAGTTGAACGTGTCGAGCGCGACCAGGGCCTGCGCCTCGCGCTGTTCGCTGCCGATGACGGCGAGGAAGTCCGAATCTCCGAGTAGTTGCAGCGCCTGGAAGAAGAAGACGAGCGCGACGCCGAGGAAGACGGTGTACACCACGCGGAACCATGCTGCGACCAACGACAGGTCGCGGTTCGCACGGCGGAAGACGATGTAGAGCGCCCACGCCACGACGACGTCGATCACGAAGACCGCCATGAAACTGACGAGTCCGAGACGGAAGAGCCCTTCGGATTCGGCGATGTTCGCGGCGGTCGCAGCGGAGTCGCCCGAGACGATCAGCCCCTCACGCACGAAGAAGTTGGCGAAGATCGCCAGCGCGAACAAGGCGACATACCCACCGCCGGCGATCTTGGCGGCGAGTCGCGGTGAGATTTCGGAACGTCCCCTCGATGCTGGCGTTGCTTCAGCGGACGTGTCGGTGATGTGGGTGGTGTGGGTGGTGTGGGTGGTGGTGCTCATCGGTGGACTCCTTGTCATGTGAGCGCGTCGAGATGCTGGTCATCGACGTGAGGGTGGTTGCTTCGGGCCTGCATTGCGGTGAGCGGCCCCAGAGTGGTGGCGATCCAGAGGGCGAGAGGCCAGGCGAGCCGATCGGTGACGACGATGACGACCGCCCACGCGGCCGACATCGTCAACTACAGGTACGGGATCGCCCGCGATACAGAACAGTGACGCGCTACGGCCGCCTCATACGGCACGATCGGCTTCCGGTCCTCCGACGACGATGACCGACTTTGCGCTGCTCTTGCCTGCCTCGAGCAGTCGCATCGCCTCGGGCACCTGCTCGAGGACGAACCGTCGGCCGATCGCGGGCACGACTTCGCCGGATTCGATGTGGGCAGCGAGTCGGGCGACGTAGGTCGAATCCTCCTTGCTGATGAACGTGGTCAACCGCTGCCGGATGAACGGCGACAGCAGCATGGCCCGGAGCTGGCGGCCGATGCCCCCGGTGACCGGGTCGCCACCTTCGCCGCCGACGATGACGAGGACGCCGCGATCGGCGAGGACGCTTCGCAGTCGGGAGATGCTGTTTCGGCCACCGATGTCGAGGATCAGGTCGTAGCGGCCGGTGCCGTCTGCGAAATCCTCGCTGGCGTAGTCGATGACCCGGTCGGCGCCGAGAGACCCGACCAGGTCGACGTTGCGAGTGCCCGCCACGGCAGTGACGTGGCCACCGAGCGCCTTGGCGAGTTGGACCGCGTAGGTTCCGACGCCACCCGATGCTCCGATGACGAGGACCCGTTGGCCCGGCTGGAGGTGGCCGACGTCGGTGAGCGCCTGGAGTGCGGTGATCCCCGAGACGGCCGCGACCCCTGCCTGCTCGAACGTCGCGTTGGTCGGCATGTGTGCCAACTTGCGTTCGGACGCAGCCGCGTATTCGGCGAACGAGCCCTTGGCCATACCGAACACCTCATCACCGACCGCGAAGCGGGTGACGGCGGAACCGACGGCGGCCACGCGCCCCGCGACGTCGAATCCCGGGACGATCTGCTTGGGCTTGGTGAGTCCGAACCCGGCGATCCGGATGAGGTACGGGAGCCCTGTCATGAGGTGATGGGTGCCGCGATCGAGGCCTGCGGCCTCGACCTCGATCAGCACCTCGTCGTCTGCGATCGACGGTCGGTCGATCACCTCGAATTCGAGTACGTCGG
Organism: Acidimicrobiaceae bacterium; assembly: GCA_024641005.1. Lineage (GTDB taxonomy): Bacteria > Actinomycetota > Acidimicrobiia > Acidimicrobiales > Ilumatobacteraceae > Ilumatobacter. The sequence goes on along the minus strand of JAHEDX010000079.1, from coordinate 8,982 downwards.
CGTCGCCGTATCGGCGCTGCACGATCGCCCGCATCGTCCCGCCGTCGGCGTCGCCCGAGCAGTCTCGTGCTGCACCTGGTTTCGAGGGTGTCGATGTCGCTGGCATTTCTGTCTCCTGTGTCGTGTGGTTTCGTTGTCGTACTTAGTACGATGACTGGCGGAACGATACCCGTACTTAGTACGATTGTCAACCGAGATCCTCAGGAGTAGCCGATGACCCCGACAGCCACCAGCCACGACACCGTCCACACGCCGCTCACGGCCGAACGCGTGCTGGCCGGAGCGATCGAGCTCGCCGACCGGATCGGGATCGAACAGTTCACCATCCGCAGGCTCGCGACCGAACTCGACGTGAAGCCCATGACGATCTACCACCATGTCCCGAGCAAGGACGCGATCATCGACGGCATCGTCGATGTCGTGTTCGGTCAGATCGATCTACCACCTGACGAACTCGAATGGTCGGCCGCGATCCGCCGGCGCTGCGTCTCCGCTCGTTCGGTGCTGGCCCGACACCCCTGGGCGCCGCCATTGATGGAATCGCGGACGACGCCGGGGCCGGCCACGCTGCGACATCACGACGCAGTGCTCGGCTGCTTCCGGCGCGGCGGCCTGTCGCTGCAGCTGACCGCCCACGCGTACGCGATCATCGACAGCTACCTGTATGGCTTCGCGCTCCAGGAAGCCAACCTCCCCTTCCATGGCGACGAGGAGATCGCCGAACTCGCCGAAGCCATCCTCGAGTCGTTCCCGGTCGAGGCCTTCCCCCACCTCGCGGAGTTCACGACCCAACACGTGCTGCGGCCCGGTTACTCGTTCGGCCACTCGTTCGAGTTCGGACTCGACGTGCTGCTCGCCGGCATCGCTGCCGCTCAGCAGAGCAACCCGTGACCCCCTGAGAGCCGCCCTTGACCGACTGATGGAGCTCCGTCGACATCACCGGCACGATTCTTGGTTGGTCGTCGACGTCCGCCGAGAGCCGTCGCGAGGCGACGAAGACGAGGACTACGACGCTGCGGATACTCGCTCAGCGAAGGCGCCGTCGAACGATGCACGCCCTGATACAGCGGGGCGTCTTGGCGTGTGACGGGTGAGAAATTCGCCGCGTCACGCGGGCTGAGTCAGCGGCCGAGCAGCTGACCGAGCCAACCCGACTTGGGCGATGCAGTCGCCGCACAGTCACATCGGTCGGCCGGGGCAACGTCGCCGAGCACGCTCTCGACGTGAGCGCCACAGCCGCGCCACGACGGCTTCTGACACGACCTGCAGGTGGTTCGCTGACACATGGGGTACTCCTGAGTGATCCGGTCGGACCAGCTGCTGGTACCCGACAACTTCCTGGTGCTGCCAGCTCCGGTCGGAGATGACTCACGTAAATGTACGTACATTCTGCGAGGAATGCAACCATCAAGATCCGCACCGCCGGGCACAGCCATAGGTCGATCCGGGAGAGTTGCTAGGTTCCGATGACGTCTCCAGGGAGGAACTCGTGCCTGCTACAACCGACTCAACAGCCGACTTCACTGCCGATCCAGACGAACTGGCGTCGATGACGACGTCACGCCCATCGGGCCACGGCGCGGTGCGTGCCTATGACTGGATCGCCCATCACGCAGCCCACCGCCCGAACCACGAGGCGGTCCGCGATCTGGGAAGTGGTCGCAGCTTCACCTACGCCGATCTCGATGTGCGTGTCGATGCGATGGCGGCGTACCTCACGTCGCTCGGTATCGGACGTGGTGACCGGGTCGCCCTGTTGGCACACAACGGGGTCGAGTTCTTCGACGTGCAGTTCGCCTGCGCCCGTACGGGGTCGATCTGTGTGTTGCTGAACTGGCGACTGACGGTCACCGAGCTCGAGTACATCCTGAACGACAGCTCGCCGGCGCTGCTCGTGCACGACACGTCCTTCGCCGATGCAGCGCAAGAACTGCAACAACGCTGTTCGATCGGTGCGCTGGTGGCGATCGACGGCGGCGCTGCCGACAGCGCCTACGAGCAGGCGCTCGCTCGCTTCGACGGCCACGCCGATGCCAACGCGGCGCTCACCCACGACGACGTGATCACGATCATGTACACGTCAGGCACGACCGGATTGCCGAAGGGGGCGATGATCACCCACGGCATGAACTTCTGGAACTCGGTCAACCTCGGTATCCCGGCTGGGATCGGCATCGACACGGTGCACCTCAACGTCTTGCCGCTGTTCCACACCGGCGGACTGAACTGCTACTGCAACCCGGTGCTGCATGCGGGCGGCACGGTCGTGATCCTGAAGGGATTCGACCCAGGCGAGACGCTGCGGGTGATCGGAGATCCGGCTCAGGGCATCACCCACTTCTTCGCGGTGCCCGCGCCGTATCAGTTCATGATGCAGCACCCCGATTTCCACGACACCGATCTGACGAGGCTGCGCATCGCCGGCGTCGGCGGTGCGCCCTGCGCTCTCACGATCATGGAAACATGGATGGAACGCGGCGTCTCGTTGGCCCAGGGTTTCGGTATGACCGAAACGAGCCCTGCCTGCATCTTCCTCGACCCGGGCGACGCGTTACGAAAGATCGGTTCGACCGGCAAGACGCTGCTGCACACCGAGATGCGCATCGTGAACGAGGACGGTGGCGACTGCGCGCCCGACGAGGTCGGCGAGCTGTGGGTCGCCGGCCCGAACATCACGCCGGGCTACTGGAACCGGCCCGACGCGACCGCCGACGCGTTCGAGGGCCGCTGGCTGAAGACTGGGGACGCCGCACGCGTCGACGACGAAGGATTCGTGTACATCGTCGACCGTTGGAAGGACATGTACATCTCGGGCGGCGAGAACGTCTACCCGGCCGAGATCGAGAACGTGCTGTACCAGCTTCCGGGTGTCGCGGAGGCAGCCATCATCGGCGTGCCCAACGACCGGTGGGGCGAGGTGGGTCTCGCCGTGTTGGCGCTCAAACCGGGCGCCACGATCGACCGGGCGACGGTGGTCGAGCATTGCGTCAGCCGGCTCGCCAAGTTCAAGATCCCCAACGACATCGCGATCGTGGAGGCACTCCCCCGCAACGCCACCGGCAAGGTGCTCAAGCGCGAGCTGCGCACCCAGTTCGTCGGTGACGAAGCCCCCAAGATCTCCTAGCGTCGGGCGGTCACCAGGCGGTCGATCGCTGACGGTGCCGCGCCGATGGCGTCGAGCGCGAGCAGTGTCGCACCGACGATGGGCGGCGAGGTGACGACGCCGACCTCCGCGGCCGGGGCGACCGAGCGGACTCCGGTGACGATGGGGTCGAGCAGCAGGGCGAGGTTGGCGGCGAGCAGCCCACCGCCGAGCACCACCGGTACCTCTGTGTGTTCGAGCCCGAGACGGCGGATGATTGCGGTGGTGGTTGCCACCACCTCGTCGGCCTGGTGGGCGATCAGCGAACGGGCGACGTCGTCGCCGTCGGTCGCGGCGGCGAACACGAGCGGCGGCAGCTCGACGAATCGGGACTCGGAGATCTCGCCTCGATGGATGGCGACAGCCACGTCGAGCGGCGTCTCCATGCCGAAGTGACGCGGCACGGTCACCGCCAACACGGTCTGCGGGCCGCGGCCGTCCTGAGCGCGCGACGCATGGTGCAGTGCACGTCGGCCGATGCCGTAGCCGCCGCCCCAATCCCCGGTGTCCTCGCCGAGCGAGAGGTAGCCCTCGGCGCGGCCGTCGGGGTCGACCCCGACGCAGTTCGTGCCGGCGCCGAGCACCATCGCGACCCCCCACGAGTGGCCGGACGCCCGCAACAGGGCGAACGTGTCGTTGCGGATCGAGACCTCACGCGCCCAACCAGCAGACTCCGCTGCCTCCAGCAGTGCCGACTCCTCGTCGGGCAGATCGACACCGGCGACGCACAGGGCGAGGTGGGCGAGCGGCAGATCGGCCGGCAGCGCAGCGTCGGTCCGTGCCCGTGCGATGAGGCCGTCGAGGACGGCCATCGTGCCGTCGAGGCCGAGGGCGTGGGTCGACGAGCCGGGGCCGCGTGCCTGACCGCGCGGATTGCCGAGGTCGTCGACGATCAGCACCTCGGTCTTCGAGTTGCCTCCATCGACGCCCGCGACGAACACCTGGCTCACGAGCGGCCTCGCGCACCGGGGAGGTACGCCTGGTTGGCGTCACGCAGGCGTCGCCAGACGTCGCCGACGATCTCCCACTGGCCGACGAGGGGATGAGCGAGCAGGGCTCGACGAGCATCGCTGTCGTCACCACTCAACGCGGCCTGCAGCGCGAGCCGCTCGTAGGCCGCGACGTGGTGGATCAACCCCGACATGTCGGGTGGCAGCGGGTCGACGGGTAGCGCGGTCGCTCCGCCGATACCAACCATCGCCGGCACCTCGATCACGGTGTCGGCCGGCAGCGTGGGGATGGTGTCGCCGTTGCGCAGGTTGACGACGTGGACATCGTCGCGGCCACCGATCAACGACGACATCAAGCGCACGGCGGCCTCCGAGTAGAACGCGCCGCCACGCTCGTCGAGCAGGGCCGGCTTCGTCACCAAGGACGGGTCCCGGTACATCTCGATCAGGTCCGCTTCGATCCTCATCACCTCCGCGGCGCGGGTGCCACCGCCTCGTTGCTGGGCCAGGACCGCATCGTGGCGGTAGAAGTAGTGGAGGTAGTACGACGGCACCGCCCGGAGATCACGGATCAACTCGATCGGCAATTGGGTGCGCTGCTCGAGTTCGGCGGCGTGGTCGTCGATGATCGACGGCAGCACGTCGGTGCCGTCGACGAGCACCTTGCGAATCCATGTGAGGTGGTTGAGCCCGACGTGGTCGAGACGGACGATCTCGGGGTCGACGCCCAGCCACGAGGCGAACGCCCGCTGGAACCCGATCGCGACATTGCACAGACCCAACGCCTGGTGGCCGTGCTCGAGCAATGCACGAGTCACGATCCCGACGGGATTCGTGAAGTCGATGATCCAGGCGTCCGGAGCGGAGCGGCGACGCACCTCGTCGGCGAGATCGAGCACGACCGGAACGGTGCGCAACGCCTTGGCCAACCCGCCGACACCGGTGGTCTCCTGACCGATGCAACCGCATTCGAGAGGGAACGTCTCGTCGCTCAGCCTCGCCGTCTGCCCACCGACCCGCAGCTGCAGCAACACCACGTTGGCACCGTCCAGTGCACTGGAGCGTTCACCGGTACAGCGCAGGACACCCTGCCATCCCGCATGGTCGAGCATCCGTTTGGCGAGACCGCCGACGACCTCGAGCCGAGCGGTGTCGGGGTCGAGCAAAACGATCTCGGTGGCGCCGAGAACATCGTGGTGGCGTGCCAGACCTTCGACCAGTTCCGGGGTGTAGGTACTCGCCCCGCCGACGACGACGACCTTCATGGCTGTACTCGCTTCATCTCGTGTTGCATGTCGGGTTTCAGGCTAAGCCCTTCGCCGATCGGGCAGAAGTTCGACCGTGCCCTCCTATCCCCAAGCGACGCAAAGTCGCCTCGCGACCGACGGTGGTCCCGAGCCGACGCAAAGTCGATTCACGTCCCCAACGTCGGTCCCCAACCGACGCAAAGTCGATCCGCGACCGACGGTGGTCGCCCATCGGCTTTGCGTCGGTTCGAACGCGGGAAGCAACGAAGTCGGCGGCGAGGCCTGCCGACAGGCGACGACGTGGCCGGCCATTCGCGGGCAGTGGTCCCCGATCGACGCGTGCGAATTGGGCACACTGATCGATGCCTACCGATGCCATCTCCGAGGAGTTGGCCTGATGTCGAAACGGCTCGCCGTCTGGCTGATTGCGATCGTCGCTGTCGGCGTGATCGTCGGGGTTGCGTTCGGGCTGGTGTGGGTGCTGCTGGCGGCGGCGACGCTCGTCGCCAGTGAAGCTGTCGAACGTGTGAGGCGGAGGCGACTGCGTGCTGCTCGCGGCGAGACATCCAGCCCGTCACTACGCGACCTCCTGACGACCCACCGCCCCAAGTAACCCCGTTCTGTTCAGCGAACTGCAGCCCCGTCGCGGCCAAATGCTGAACAGAACGGGATGTGGGCTGGGGCTCAGTCCGACGGGGCGCGCCCGGCGGCCAGAGCGAAGAGTCGCGCGGCCTCGGCTTGATCGACGTCGATGTCGAACATGTCGGCGAGCAGCCGGCGGAGTTGTGTCTCGTCGGTGACGGCGATGTGGCGCTCGTTCCCATCCGCGTAGACGCGAAGTTCGAGATTGCGCAACGAGCGAACCTCACCGTCGAGAATCCTCGACGCAACCAGGTTGTTGACGAATATCGCGCCGGGGTGCCGATGCGAATAGAAATGACCGACCTCGCAGTCGGCATTGCCGTAGCGAACCATGTCGAACCGGTACAGCGAGACGTATGTACCGGCCTGGTCGATCTCGAGGTGGAACTCTCCGTGCTCGTGCTCGATGATCCGGTAGGGCCCGTCACCGGGGTTCGACGGATCGAAGCGCACCGGGAAGGGAGGGCCGTTCGCGCCGAAACCCACATCGACCAGATAGCGCTCGTGACCAAGGTCGACCAGGGTGAAGCGATGGGTCAAGGGCGAATGTGCGGCAGGGTCGTGCAGCACACGCGCCAGTACCAGGGTGACCTCGAAGCCGAGACCGCTCAGGATCTCGAACAGCAATCCGTTCTGCTCGAAGCAATACCCACCTCGTTGTCGCACCACGATGCGATCGAACAACGACTCGGGGTCGAGGGGCAGCTCATCGCCGAGCTGCGGCCCGATGCTGGCGAACGGGAACAACTCGACATGTCGGCGGACGATCCGCTGCAGCAACGACAACGAAGGCGGCTCGGGTTCGAGATCGACCTTGGCGAGGTATCGGTTCAGGAGGTCACTGTCGCTGATCATCGAGTCGACGTCAGGACGTCGTCGAGCGCCAGCTCTGCGCCGCATAGCTTTCGCGAGCCTCGCGTGCATACGGCGTCGGTGAGACACGGACTCGGATCTCGGCCTGCTCGTGCACCTCGGTGGAGGTCTTGCCCGTCGCCTCGGGCTCGCCCCAGACGAGGGTCAGCACGTCACCCACTTCCACATCGGCATCGACCACGCCGAGCGACAGGATGCACCGTTCGTTGTAGCTGTAGCCCATGAACATCGACATCCCGACCATGTCGCTGCCGCGCATGATCATGTCGGCGCTCGTCGATGCGTAGTTCGGCACGGGGAAATCGATCCACTTCTTGGCCACCTCACCGGGACGGAAGGACGACGCGATGACATCGACGACATCGTCCGCGTTCCACTCGAACGTGACCTTCTTGCGGTTCGGTTGGTCCTTCATCCCGACGAGAGCATCCTTGCCGATGAAGTCGCTCTTCCACCCCACATAGAACCCGTAGCCGAGCTCGAATGGGTTGACGTAGTAGTCCTCGATGTTGTCGGACACGAATGAGCCTCCGATGGCCCCGACCGCCTCGTAGGCGTCCGAGCCGAGCCAATCGCGGTAGTCCTGCAGCATGCCGCCACCCGTGTAGATGCCAGGAAGTGGCGAGGGGATCCACCCCGACTCGACCGTGTTGGTCGAGTAGGCGCGACTGCCGACCTGGCGAAGATCGACGCCGGCGGCAGCGGCGGCCTCGAGGATGGTGCTCTGGATGTAGGCCTTGTCCTGGTAGGGCCCCCAGATCTCCAAGCCGGGAGCGCCGGCCATTCCGTGGCGGAGCGCCTGGACGCGCTTGGAACCGACATTGATCCAGTCGACGTGGAAGAACTTCACGTCTGGCACCGGCCCGCCGTTCATCTTCTCGAAGATCTTGTCGGCGTCGGGGCCCTGGATCTGGAAGCGGTAGTGGGTGCGATAGACCGCCTTTCCATCCGGGCGACTGTCCGACCGCGGGTCATGGACCAGCCGGACCTTCTTGTTGCCCGTCGCCTGATGGAACTTCACCCAGTTACAGGTGGGGGCGCGCCCGACGAGGATGAACTTGTCCTCACGCTCACGGAAGGCGATGACGTCGCCGACGACATGACCGGCCGGGGTGACCGGCACGAAGTGCTTGGCCCGGTTGAGATCGAAGTTCGAGAAGCTGTTGATCGCGAGGTTGTCGAGGAACTCCGCCGCATCGGGTCCCTCGACGATCACCTCGTCCATGTGATGCGATTGGTCGAAGAGCACTGCGGTGTCGCGCCAGGCCATTTGCTCGCTGCGCCAGTTGGAGTATTCGGGAGCGACGACCGGGTAGACGTAGATCCCACTCTTGGAGTTGCGAAGCATCTCGGCGGGATTGGGGTGTTGAGCGATGACGTCGTTGAGGCTGGGCATTGTCCTGATCTCCTGAGTTGATTGATCGTGCTGGTTCGTGTTCGTCAGGCCGTGTGGCGAGGCGTGGTGGTTCAGATCGCGACGAGCGCGATTCCCGGAACGTTTTCGACGAGTCGTCGGTCGGCCCGAGCGACGAGGTCGAGGTTGCGACGGGCGAGCCGGGCGTGTTCGCGGGCCAACGACTCGGCCCTCGCCCCCTCTCGGGCGACGATGGCCTGGAAGATCGCTCGATGGTGCTGCTGGGCTACTCGAAGTGAGTCGAGGAAGTCGGGCACGGTTTGTTGGCCCTCGACGAACGCATTCGGCGAGGCCAGCGGCAGGCGGCTAGCTCGCTCGACCTCCCGCTGGATGATCCGGCTGCCCGCCAGGGTGCTGAGAAGTTCGTGGAACCGAGCGTTGAGCTCGACATAGTTCTCGAAGTCGGTCCCCTCGAGGTTCGCGAGCGTCTCGTCGAGCGCATCGAGCACCTCTGCGCATTCCGCTTCTCGTTCGGGATCGATGCCGCGCTCGGCTGCGAGACGAGCTGCTGTTCCTTCCAGCACTCCCCGAAGCTCGATCGCGTCGGCGATGTCGGCCATCGAGAAGCTGGCAACCGAACAACGACCCGATGGGAGCCGCTCGAGCAAAGACTCCTCGACAAGTCGATCCATCGCCTGTCGGAGCGGGGTTCGGGACACCCCGAGGAGCTCGGAGATCGCGACTTCAGGCATCCGCTCGCCGACCGCGAAATCC
>JAHEDX010000078.1 GCA_024641005.1 Acidimicrobiaceae bacterium | reverse complement strand
GGGCAACGAGTACCTGTTCCAGATGCTCGCCATGCCGAACATCGAGATGCTCGACGGGATGGGCGTCAAGAAGATCATCACCCAGTGCCCACACTGCTTCAACACGCTGATGAACGAGTATCCGCAGCTCGGCGGCAACTACGAGGTCGTGCACCACACCCAGTTGCTCGAGTCGCTGATCGAGTCGGGCCGGCTGGATGTCAGCCAGGCCTCGCTCGAAGAGCGGATCACCTATCACGACTCGTGCTACCTCGGCCGCCACAACGACGTCTATGTCGCCCCTCGCAAGGTGGTCGGTTCGATCAAGGGGATCGAGATCGTCGAGATGCCGCGCAACGGCACGAAGGGCATGTGTTGCGGCGCCGGCGGCGCCCGCATGTGGATGGAGGAGTCGATCGGCACCAAGGTCAACGACGAGCGTGCGCTCGAGGCGATCTCGACCGGCGCCACCCGCGTCGCCACGGCCTGCCCGTTCTGCTACATCATGCTCGACGACGGCGTGAAGGCGGCCGGCAAGGAAGAGGACGACATCAAGGTCGCCGACCTGGCGATCCACCTGCTCGACGCGATCGAGGCCGGCGAGGCCGACATCGGCCATCGCGACGCTCCGCTCAACGTGCCGATGGAGACCCCGCTGCGGGTGCCGGGCTTCGCCGGCATGGGCAGCACCGCCACGGCGACGGTCGAAGCACCGGCGACGGCCACGACCGAGGCACCGACCGCGACGGCGGCGAGCGGCGAACCCGACGACCTCAAGCTGTTGGTCGGCATCGGACCGATGCTCGAGGGATTGCTCAACGACGCCGGCATCACGACCTACGAGGCGCTCGCCGGCGCCAGCGTCGAACAGCTCCAGGACATCCTGCCCGACCTGCACGACAGTCGCGTCGAGCGTGAGGACTGGATCGGTCAGGCCCAGACCTTCGCCCAGGCCAAGGCCGAGGGCAAAGACCTCACCGAGCTCGCCCGCGGCGACCAGGAAACCTGACGGTTGGGAGTTGTGCCCAACGCACGGCTCCCCACTCGTCGACAACAGGATTGGGGGATCCATTGAGTCATCCAGGGGTACACGCACGCAGTCGACCCGAGCATCCCGCCGTGATCATGGCGGGGTCCGGGGAAGTGCTGACCTATCGCCAGCTCGACGAACGCTCGAACCAGCTCGCCCACGAACTGCGGGCCCAGGGGCTGCGGCGCGGCGACCACGTCGCGCTGTTCATGGAGAACCAGGCCAGGTACATGGAGATCGCCTGGGCGGCGCTGCGCTCGGGGATCTACCTGACCGCCATCAACAGCTTCCTCACGGCGCCCGAGGTCGAGTACATCGTCGACGACTGTGATGCACGGCTCGTGTTCAGCTCACGCGCCAAGGCAGAGGTGGCGGCATCGATCGATCCGGCCGGCACTCCGAAGGTCGAACGGTGGCTGATGGTCGACGGTGTCGTCGCCGATGACGCCGGCCCGTTGTGGGAGTCGTACGAGAACGCCGTCGCCGGCCGGCCCGTCACACCGATCGACGACGAGTCCAACGGCGGCCTGATGCTCTACTCGTCCGGGACCACTGGCCGGCCGAAGGGCATCAAGCGCGCCCTGCCGGACGAACCGATCGACGTGCTGCCACAGCGGATGACGGCGTACACGATCCCGACCTACTCCTACGACGCCGACATGGTGTACCTGTCACCGGCTCCGATGTATCACGCCGCCCCGTTGGTCTTCTCACTCGGCGTGCATCGGGTCGGTGGGACGCTGGTGATCATGGAGAAGTTCGACGCCGGCGCGATGTTGGCGAACATCGAGCGGTTCGCGGTCACCCACACCCAGGTCGTACCGACGATGTTCGTGCGGATGCTCAAGCTCGACGACGGCGAGCGAACGGCACACGATCTGTCGTCGCTGAAGGTCGCGATCCATGCCGCCGCTCCGTGTCCGGTCGACGTCAAGCGCCGGATGATCGACTGGTGGGGCCCGGTCCTGCTCGAGTACTACGCCGGGACCGAGGGCAACGGTGCGACGTTCATCAACAGCGAGGAGTGGCTCACCAAACCGGGATCGGTCGGCAAGGTCCAGGGCGTCAACATCCACATCTGCGACCCGGACGGCACCGATCTCCCGGCCGGCGAGATCGGCGGCGTCTACTTCTCCGGCGGAGGTGAGTACGAATACCACAAGGACCCGGTCAAGACCGCCGACGCAACCCTGCCCGGGGGGCGCACGACGCTCGGCGACGTCGGGTACGTCGACGAGGACGGCTACCTGTTCCTCACCGACCGCAAGGCACACATGATCATCAGCGGCGGCGTCAACATCTATCCGCAGGAGGCCGAGGACGTGCTGATCGGTCATCCCTCGGTGGCCGACGTGGCGGTGATCGGGATACCCGACGAGGAGATGGGCGAACAGGTCAAGGCGGTCGTCCAGCCGATCGACGGCGTCGAGACCGGCGCTCGGCTGGAGGCCGAGCTGATCGCCTACTGTCGCCAGCGGCTGGCGGCCTTCAAGTGTCCGCGGTCGGTCGACTTCGAAGCCGAGCTTCCCCGGCTACCGACCGGCAAGCTGTACAAGCGGATCCTGCGAGACCGTTACTGGGGCAAGTCCGACAGCCGCATCGTCTGAACCCACCCCGTTCTGCTCATCAAACTGCAGATACGTCCCTGCCAATCGCTGAGCAGAACGGGGTTGGGGTCAGTCGAAGTTCATCGGCGGGTACTGGTCGGTCAACAGGAAGGCGTAGGCGTTCAGGCGCAGTGAGGCGCGCATGCTCCTCATCACCCACCCGTACAGGCCTGCCGGCCATTTGCCGGTGAAGAGCACGGCGAAGAAGGCGATGAACCAGCAGATCGCGCCGATGATGGCGATGATCATCGTGACGATCGCCGCCGGGATCAACCAGATGATGCGGAATGCACACGTGAGCCGGTTGCGGCCGCCGAGTGCCGGAACGAAATCGACGGTGACCGGAGTGCCTCCGGGTTCGGACGGTGTCGTGGTGAAGTCGAACGGGGGGTACTCCTCGTGCAGGAAGCCGATGTACGCCGACACGCGCGTCTGATACCGGAGTGCCATGCAGCTGACGTTTGCGATCCCCTCGGGCAGCTTGCCGGTGAACAGGATCGCGAACCACGAGATCAGGGCCATGACCTCGGCCACGATCGTCAGGGCGTAGCTCACGATCATGTGCGGGATCGCCATGATCCAGTGCACCAGCGGGCGCCAGTTGGCGACCTTGTCGGGCGTCTGGACGGCGAGCTGTGCGGGGTAGTCCATGAGAGGGCTCCTTCTGGGTCCAACGGTGATCCCCCGATCACCGGATTCGGAACAGACTACGCCTGTACCCCACGCGGCCGGGTCGATGGTCCGCTCAGCTCGCACTCACCGGTCAGTCGGTGAGCGCTTCGCCAGGCTGCTTCCCGGCGATGATCATCGCCAGCACATCGTCCTTGGTGACATCGTGCTTGTCGACCGTGCCGACCAGCTTGCCCTGCAGCATCACGCTGATCCTGTCAGCAAGGTCGAACACATCGTGGATGTCGTGGCTGATCAGGAAGATCCCGATGTTCTCGGCCCGCAGCTGCTCGATCAGGTCGCGCACCTGGGCCGTCTCCGCCGGACCGAGGGCGGCAGTCGGCTCGTCCATGATCAGGATCTTGGCGTTGAAGTGCACCGCCCTGGCGATCGCCACCGACTGACGCTGGCCGCCCGACAGCGACCGAACCGCCGTCTTGAGGTTCTTGAAGCGTGGGTTGAGGCGCTGCATGACCTTCTGGGTCGCCGAGTCCATCGCCTCGTCGTCGAGCGCACCGGTGCGGGTGCGGAGCTCGCGTCCGAGGAACACGTTGCCGCCGGCATCGATGTTGTCGGCCAGCGCCAGCTTCTGGTAAATCACCTCGACGCCGTACTCACGAGCGTCGCGCGGATTGTGGATCGTGGCGTGTTCACCGTTGATGCGGATCTCGCCCGAGTCGGCCGGATGCGCACCCGAGAGCGTGTGCACGAGCGTCGACTTCCCGGCACCGTTGCCCCCGACGAGGGCGACGACCTCACCGGGATACAGGTCGATCGTGACGCCGTCGACGGCGTGCAGGCCACCGAAGGAGACCCGGATGTCACGCATCTCGCAGAGCGGTACACCGCTGCGGTCGAGGGCCGACGAGGTCGTGGTGGAGGTGTCGGTCATGTCGTGGTCTCCCATCACCTACGGGCGGCCGGTCTGGATCAGGATCGCCGTCAACGCGACACCGACGGCGAGCGCTCCGAGCATTGCCGGTCGGCGGCGTTCGCGCAGGAGTGCGTCGATAGCGACAGCCGTGACCAGCACGACGCCGACCACGATGTCCTGCGTCGGCGAGTCGATGTTGAGCAACGACATGCCGGAGCGCAGCGACTGCATGACGACCGCTCCGAGCACGGCACCGGGGATCGTGCCGATGCCGCCGGAGAACGAGGTGCCACCGATCACGGCGGCGGCGATCACGTCGAGTTCGTTCTGGATTCCGAGGTTGGTGGTCGCCGAATTGAGTCGTGCAGTCTGGATGGAGGCGCTCACCGCGCACAGCATGCCCATCACGACATAGGTGTACGTGATGGTCTTGCGGGTGTTGATGCCGCCCAGTTCGGCTGCCTCGGGATTGCCGCCATAGGCGTAGACGTAGCGTCCGAAACGCCGTCGTCTGGCGAGATAGGTCATCAGCAACGTGATACCGATCAGGATCAACACCGGATAGGCGATACCCACCGGGTTGCCGCTGATCGGCGAGGCATACCTGATGGCGATCAACCAGACTCCGAGCACCACCACGCCACAACCGACGATGGCGAAGGCGATGTCGGTTCCGACTGAGCGCACGGCGAGGTCGTGACGGCGACGACGCTGGCGTGCCATCGCGATGCTGAACACGATGCCGGCGCATGCCAGCACGACGATGAGCCAGCTCTTGGCATCGCCGAGCGACCGTTCGGGAGCACCTCCGAGATAGCGGAACGTGTCATCGAGCGGGCCCAGCGTTTGGCCCTGCTTGCCGCCGGTGCGGAAGATCATGCCGCGCCAGGCGAGGAATCCGCCGAGCGTGACGATGAACGCCGGCACCCCGACGTAGGCGACGACGAAACCCTGCAGGCCGCCGATGATCGCTCCGAGCACGAGACCGACAGCGACCACTACAAGCCACGTATACCAGTGGTTGTCTTTCAGCGCATCGACGGTGAGATTGAGGCCGAACACGGAGATGACGCCGTCAGTCTGCATCAGCGCCATCGTGTAACCGAGAAACCCGAGCAGTGCCCCGACCGACAGATCGATGTTGCGGGTCACGATGATCAGCACCATGCCGGTCGCCATGATCGCGATCGACGTGCTCTGCACGGACAGGTTCCACAGGTTGCGCGACGTGATGAATTTGCCGTCGGAGATGATGTGGAACCCGATCCAGATCACGGCGAGCGCCGCCACCATGCCGAGCAGGCGGGTATCGATCTCGGATTTTCTGACCAGATCCCCGAAGGTACGGCCAGGCTTGGCCTGGGGCACAGCCTGGGTTTCCGCAGCGGGGCCGGACTCACTCATCGGCGTGCTCACTCATCGGCGTGCTCACTCATCGAGTGGAACCTTAGAACAAACGTACCCCCCGTCCGGATATCGAACGGGGGGCACGCATTTGGCTACCTGTCGGCAGCGGTTCTCAGTGGTCGGTGATCAGGGGCAGGCGGCGACCGAACCGGCCTCGACACCGTCGCACAGCGTTGCCTCGTCGATCCAACCGGCTTCGACCACCAGGTTCAGGTTGTCCTGAGTGATCGGTTGCGGGGCCAGCAGGTTCGAGATCATGTCGACACCACCGGGCGTCGTGAAGATCGTCGTACCCGGGAGGTTGGCGACGTCAGGGTCGGCACACAGCGCGATCGCTGCCTCGCCGGCGGTCTTGCCGAGCTCACGCGAGTCCTTCCAGACGGTGAGCGTCTGCGTACCTTGGGCGACAAAGTTGAGGGAAGCCAACTCTGCGTCCTGACCCGACACCGGGATCACGCCGGCGAGACCCTGAGCGTCGAGTGCGGCGATGACACCGCGGGCCATTCCGTCGTTCTCCGAGAGAACAGCCTGGATGTCGTTGTCGTTGGCGGTCAGGAACTGCTCCATCGAGGCCTGGGCGACGGCGGGGTCCCAGTTGTCGGTGTAGGTCTCACCGACGATCGTGATGTCGCCGGCGGCGACTGCCGCACCGATGATGTCCTCGTAGCCTTCGCGCAGGAAGTCGGCGTTGGCATCGGCCGAGTTGCCCTTGATGATGACATAGTTGCCCGTCGGCACGCGCTCGAAGATCTCGCGGGCCTCGATACGGCCGACCTCGATGTTGTCGAACGTGAGGTAGAGGGCCCTGGGCTCCTCGATCAGGCGGTCGTAGGCGATGACGGGAACGCCCTGGTCGATGGCGCTGGCAACGGACGGCAAGGCCGCCCCGCCGTCTTGTGCGAGCACGATGAGTACGTCGGCGCCCTGCGAGAGCAGGTTCTCGATGTTGCTGGCCTGGGTCTCGGTCGACGACTTGGCGTCGTTCGAGATGTACGTGCCACCACCGGCCGCGACGGCGGCCTGGATTGCCGGCTCGTCCCACTTGCCCCAGCGCTCTTCCTGGTAGTTGTTAAAGGACACGCCGACCACGCAACCGTCGTCGGCGGCGGGCTCATCGGCGGCGTCGTCGGCGGGCTCGGCGGCGGGCTCGTCGGCCGCGTCGTCGTCGCCACCGCACGCTGCCAGCACCAGTCCGGTTGCCAGCAGCACAGCTGCTGCTCGTTGAAATCTCATGAAGTCCTCCCCTTATGAGGTATTGCGGTCACTCGACCGCAGCAGGCAATGGTAACGGGTGGTCCGGACCAAATCGCATCACCCGCCGACGTTCACACGGACCGTGGCGGCGCTCAAGACGGTGCGGCGCCGTCGAAGTAGCGCCCGGCCAACGCCCATGCCGCCGTGCCGCAGACCTGTCCGATGATGCGTCCTTCGACGTCGTCGTCGACGATGTGGATGCCTCCGTACAGGCGCGAGACGCCGGCTTGGTCTGAGGCGTCGTAATAGGTCGCCCACTGGAGTGTGACGGCCTGCGTCGGCCCCTCTTCGTGCAGCAGCGCCCCCTCCGGAATCGTCCACTCGAACAACCCACCCGGGAAGAAGGACGTACCGGTGAGCGCCGTCAGCACCTCTGCGGCAGCGCGGCTGAACGTGCTGTGACCGGAGACGTACCCGGCGAACGCAGGGCTGACGAAGGTCGGACGCTGGTAGGGCACCCATTCGACGGCCAGGACCCAGCCAACGCCGCTGACCTGCGTTTCCGGATGGTCGGGACCGCCGCGCCAGCCCTTGACCGCCACCTCACCGACGTGGTCGGCGAGGTGTTCGTGACGTTCGCCAGGGGCGCTCGACTCGACGGTGATCAGTTCGATCAAACCAGCCTCGAGCGGGAGCCCGTCGGGATCGTAGGCGGGTGCGTCGGGACGGCTGGACTGGCCCTTGCCGCCCATGTAGCGGATCATCGAGATCGGCCGTACCGAGTCGTAGAACCCCTTCGCGCCCCAGGCTGCCACGGCCGCATCGTGGAGCGCCGCGTTGAGCGCGAAGTACGTCTTGACGTCCCACTCGAGTGGATCGAGCAGCGGACCGTCGCCCCCGATCCTGCGCTCGAACCCGGGCGCGTCCTGCACGGCATTGGCCAGCAGGTTCCAGTGCCCCGGCGGCGTCTCCGAAGTGGGGCCGTCGGCCCAATACTCGGCGATCGAGCGACCGAAGTCGGCGAGCAGCACGACTTCGGGTTGATAGGGCTGCCCGGTCACCGGGTTCTCGGTGTAGCCGTCGCCGTCGTTGGTGCCAAGCGTGTTGTCGCCGAGGACGTTCGGCGAGATGTCGATCGACTCGCCGTCGGTCGGGTCGAGCAGCGATCCGTAGCGGATCACCTCGACCGCTGCCTGTTTGAAGGCCTGATCGGTCTCCGGCTCGCCGAGACGGGGTGGCGGGCCAGGATCGATCGGCGTGCCGGTCGGCGACGGATCGAGCGCAAACGGGGTCACAAATCCCCAGTGTGGACCGATGAACTCCTGGGTGTTGCCCGGGATCGGGATGCCGTTCTGCGAGAGTTGGAGACCGAGCGACAGGGGTTGCCAGGCATTCGGGTCGTTCATGTCCGTGCCGGGGTCCGCCACGATCATGGGCTCATTGCGGGGGCGGTACGCGTTGTCGACGTACCGTTCCTCTTCGCGGGAACCGTCGGCGGCGGTGGCGTCGATGATCGTGTTGGCGATGCGGTTCCCGAACTCGGCCGGCGAATCGCCCTCGATCGAGTCGACATCGGTCCGATAGCACAGCGACGCCATGACGGCGTCCAACCGTTCGGTGGCAGTCGGCAGATCCTCGACGGTTGCGTAGCGCCAGAGCAGTAGCCGGTAGGCGGCGTAGCTGATCGCCGCCTCACGGGCTCCGGTCACGTCGTCGGCGTCGTGCTTCTCCGTCACGAAATAGCCGTCAGCGATCGGGTCGTAGGCGGCCCAGGCATCCCACATCGCGGCCGACGTGTGGAACAGGTTGCGGGCGTGAACGGTCGGCGCCGGAACCACCTCGCGGATCATCTCCAACACGGTCTCGTCCCACACCCGTGCCACCGAACGACCGCCGAGGTCCGCCGCCGAGCAACCAACGACGAGATAGTCCGGCGTCGACGAACCCGACGAACACCCGGGCAGCACGGCGGTCAGCGCCACCGCCAACCCGACCACACGGCCCGCGCCAGATCGAAGGCCAACCATCACGGCTGAAGCTACCCCCCTCCCGATGGTGTGATTCAATCGACCCGTGTCCGATGATCCGGCCCTCCGCGAACCGCTGGCCGGCACCCGACGAGTGCGCCGACGGCGTTCGCCGTGGGTGCTCGGCGGGGTCGCCATGGCCACGATCGCGGTGGCCACGGGGTTGGCGCTCACGTCCGGTTCCGGCCGATCGTCGACCTCGGAACGGGAGACCGCACCGCCCCGATTCGTGGACGACACGAGTGCGGCGGGCGTCGAACACGTCTACGACGGCGAGTTCGAGTTCTTCGTCGGGGGCGGTGTGGCGACATTCGACTGCAACGCCGACGATCGCCCCGACCTCTACTTCGCCGGAGGCAGCGAACCCGCGGCCCTGTACCGGAACGAGAGCGCCATCGGCGGCGCGTTTCGATTCGCGCCGCAGCCGTCGACGGTCACGGACCTGACGGCCGTCACCGGCGCCTATCCGCTCGACATCGACAGCGACGGCGCGATCGATCTGGTGGTGCTGCGGCGCGGTGGCAACGCCATCCTGCGCGGGCTGGGAGACTGCCGATTCGAACTCGCGACCGAACGGTTCGGCATCGACGAGGGATCGTCGTGGACCACCGCGTTCAGCGCGACGTGGGAGGGATCGAACGACCTGCCGACACTGGCCTTCGGCAACTACCTCGAACCCGACTCCGATCCGAACAACGTCAGTTGCGACGAGCACCAGTTCGTCCGCCCGGACGCCAGCGGCGACCGGTACGCCACGGCGCTACCGTTCGGTCCCGGCTACTGCACATTGTCGATGCTGTTCAGCGATTGGAGCCGGTTGGGGCGAAGCGACCTGCGCCTGACGAACGACCGCCACTACTACACCGACGGCCAGGAACAGTTGTTCCGGATCGAGCCGGGCGAACCGCCGCTCGAGTACACGTCGGACGACGGCTGGCAGCCGCTCCAGGTCTGGGGGATGGGCATCGCCAGCCGCGATGTGACCGACGATGGCTATCCCGAGGTGTTCATCACGAGCCAGGGGGACAACAAGCTCCAGTCACTCGCCGCCGAAACGACCGGCGAGACCCCCGTCGAGCCGACCTACCGCGACATCGCCCTGCGCAGCGGCGCCACTGCCCAGCGGCCGTTCGCCGGAGGGGACGTGCTGCCCTCGACGGCGTGGCACCCCGAGTTCGGCGACGTCAACAACGATGGCTTCGCCGACCTGTTCATCTCGAAGGGCAACGTCGAAGCCCAGCCCGACCACGCCACGGACGATCCGAACAACCTCTTGATCGGCCAGGCGGACGGCACGTTCGTGGAGGGCGCTGTGGAGGCCGGCATCATGGGCTTCGAGCGGTCGCGGGGGGCTGCGCTGGTGGACCTCAACCTCGACGGGATGCTCGACGTCGTCGTGGTGAACCGTCGAGAGAACGTCACGCTCTGGCGCAACGTCGGCGACGGGACCCGAGACGAGCCGACGCCGCCGGGGAATTGGATCGCGGTTCGGATCCGGCAGCCCGCTCCGAACCGCGATGCGATCGGGGCGTGGGTCGAAGTACGCGTCGGTGACCGCACCTGGGATCGTGAACTCACGGTCGGTGGCGGGCACGTCAGCGGTCAGCTCGGCTGGCTGCACGAAGGGCTCGGTGGCGCCCGGGAGGTCGAGCTTCGCGTCCAGTGGCCCGACGGTGAGACCGGTCCGTGGGTCAGGTTCGACGCCAATCAGTTCGTCACGATCGAACGTGACGGCGCCGAGTAGGCGTTCGGAGCGCGGCGGGCACAGCCCGCAGGCTCGCCTGTCGAGTCAGCCGAAGTTCTCGAAGTAGCGGCTCGGCGTGGGACCACGCTGACCCTGGTACTTCGACCCCTTGGCACCCTGGCCGTAGGGTTGATCGGCCGGGCTGGTCATCTGCATGAAGCTGACCTGGCCGATCTTCATGCCGGGATACAGCGTGATCGGGAGGCTGGCCACATTCGCCAACTCGAGCGTGATGTGCCCGTCGAAGCCGGCGTCGATGAACCCGGCTGTCGAGTGGATCAGCAGGCCGAGCCGGCCGAGCGAGCTCTTGCCCTCGACACGTCCGACCAGATCGTCGGGCACGGCGACCCGCTCGAGCGTCGAGCCCAACACGAACTCGCCGGGGTGCAGCATGAACGCCTCGCTGCCGTCTTCGGGGATCTCGACCAGCTCGGTCAGATCGGTCTGGTCGCGCTTGACGTCGATCACCCCGGCGGTGTGGTTGCGGAACACGCGGAACAGGTTCGAGATCCGCACGTCGATCGACGATGGCTGGATCAACGACTCGTCGAGCGGGTCGATCACGATCCGGCCGTCGGCGAGCTGCTGGCGAAGGGTTCGGTCCGAAAGGATCACGAACAGGCACGTTAGTGAATCGCGCTGCGCAGTACCTTGGGCGTCCATGTACCTGCCCCGCCACTTCACCGAGGACGACAGCGACTCAGCCGTGGCGATGGTGCGATCGGCGGCTTTCGGTCACCTCGTCGTTGCGGGCCCGGCCGGGTTGGCCTCGACCCCGATGCCGTTCCTGATCAGCGACGACGGCGGGCGGGTGCGGGCCCACCTCGCTCGCCCGAATCAGCTCTGGAAGCAGACGCCCTGTGATGCGCTGCTGGTGGTGCCGCTCAGCGACGCCTACATCTCTCCGGGCTGGTATCCATCGAAGGCAGAGCACGGCAAGGTCGTGCCGACCTGGAACTACGAGGTCGTCCATCTCCACGGTCGGCTGGTCGCCCACGACGACGCCGATTGGACGCTGGCGATGGTGAGCGACCTGACCGATCTGCACGAATCGGCGCTGCCGACCCCGTGGTCGGTCGACGACGCCCCCGACACGTACATCGAACAGCTGCTGGGCGGGATCGTCGGGATCGAACTCGAGGTGTCACGGATCGAGGCCAAGCGCAAGCTCAGCCAGAACAAGTCCGACGCCGACCGGGCGGGAGTGATGGCAGGGCTGCCGGACTCACCGATCCGACGCGCCATGGGCGAACGGAACGGTGCCTGACACCGTTCCGTTACGCGGGGTGGACGGGTTGGCAGAAGGGGCGGACTCCGTAGCGGCGGACGAGTTCGAAGTAGCCACCGGTGTACAGGCCGGCACCACTTCGAGCCAGTTCGTCCGAGCCGAGCTGCTCGTTCAACTGAGGCAACCGATACCAGGCCGCACCGGGGAGGGCGTGGTGGGTGTGGTGGAGGTTGTTGTTGAGGAAGATCATCGACAACGGCAGCCCGCTCCGCACCACGGCGCAGCGGGTGCCGTCCATCACGGCCCGGTGCTCGGCGAAGGTTCGCAGGCCGGTGAAGAACAGGCGGCCGTAGACGGCGCCGACCACGTATTGGAGGATCGGGAAGCCAGTCAGGAGCAGCATCTCCACGATCACGGCGACACCACAGAGGTGACGAAGCCAGATCGCTCGTAAGCGAGCGTCGCGGCGGGTCGCCCGGAGATCGGTCGAGAGGTAGCCGAGCGAAACGCGGATCACGCCGATCGTCAAGTGCCCGACCAGCGTCCGTTCGGCACGCAGCGCCAGATGCGTCAGGCGACCCGCCCGGGCCCAGGCCTCGGGTGAGCAGTATCGCGATTCATTGTCGATTCCGGGCTCGGTCAGCAACGACGGTTCGAGGTGGTGGGCAAGGTGGAGGTCGGTGAATCGGGCGAACGGATAGACGAACCCGATCGGCGCCCCTGCGATCGCGACGTTGATCGCGTGCCACGGTGTCGGGTGGCCATGAGCGGCCTCGTGTTGTAGCGAGGCGAACCATCCGGACGCGATCGCCAGGACCGGGATCGTGATCCACCACGGCACCGAGCGATGGGAGGCGACAGTGCCGATCAACAGTGCCCAGATGACGAAGCTGACGACGATCGTCGGCCACTCGACATCGGACGGGAGCCGGACGGCACGTGTCGGGCAAACGGGCGACCGGTCGCGTGACGTGCTGGGCTCGATCGCCGTCAAGTCCTGATCTCGCACTGCACTCCTCACGGTCGGCTGCTGTGACGACGACTGTGCGCCGGCGCGAGGGAGGAGTCACGAGACACTTGCGGACAATTGATGCAGGTTGACGGCAGATCACTTCGATAGTTGCGAGTCCACCTCACTACGTGCGAATATGCCTCATGCCCGCCGATCGGCGAACCTTGCTGTCGACCTTCCGCGAGCGGCTCGACGAGGTCGTCGACAACAGCGGCAAGAATCGCAGCCAGTTCGCGATCGACACGCACATCGACCGCTCGACGCTGACCCAGCTGCTGTCGCCGTCGAACCGGCGCCTGCCCCGGCTCGAGACGATCACCCAGATCGCCGAGGTCCATCAGGTATCGCTCGACTGGCTGATGGGGCTCTCGAACGCCGGGCCGATGCAGGCCGAGGTGATGCCCGAGGTCACGACTGTCAGCCACACCACCTTGGCCGAGAACGAGGAGCGGTTGCTGGACTGGTTCCGCGAAGCGACCGGCTACAAGGTTCGCTACGTGCCGACCACACTGCCCGACCTGCTCAAGACCAGCGCCGTCATCGATTGGGAGCAACGCGCGCACGCCACGTCGACACCCGAGCAGAAGATCGAGGTTGCGGCGGCACGCCTGGAGTGGACCCGCGACCTCAGCACCAATATGGAGGTCTGTTCGTCGACCCAGTCAGTGGAGAGCTTCGCCCGCGGCGAGGGGGTGTGGGCCGGTTTGCCGATCGCCGACCGCCTCGCCCAGCTCGACCAGATGGTCGAACTGACCGCCGAGCTGTACCCGTCGTTGCGGTGGTTCCTGTTCGACGGGCTCCAGCGCTACGCCGCGCCGGTCACCGTGTTCGGGCCGGTCCGGGCGGCGCTCTACCTCGGCCAGATGTACCTCGTGCTCAGCTCTGCCGAACACGTCCGCGAGCTGACGAGGCACTTCGACGACCACATCCGAGCGGCGACCGTGCAACCGCCCGACATCCCCGGATACATCGACGTGCTGCGGAGCGAGCTGGCGAAGCGACGCTGAGAAGGAGTGCTCGACACCGACTGCGCCGGCGAACTGGCGGCTAAGATCGCTGCCACCTGCGGGTGTAGTTCAATGGTAGAACATCAGCTTCCCAAGCTGAGAACGCGAGTTCGATTCTCGTCACCCGCTCTCGAAGTCCTGGTAGATGTGTTGCGAAGGGCGAGAAGACGCAGATGCTCGATGCCAGCGCGGGATCCGTTCGATCGAGCGACTCGCGTTTGGCCGACGCCGTGACCGCCTGGAGCGAGCGCCCCTACCCCGTCCGACCAGACGATCTCACCAGCTGGATACTCCACGCCGCCGAACCCACCGCCTGAGGGCGTCGCGGTGAGGCGTGACCGGCGGCGGCACGACCGGGACGGCCCCAAGCCACGAGACGCGCTCAACGGCCGCGCCAACCGCGCCCACGCGACCGACCGAAGCGCCCCGAGATCGTTCGCGACTCGGGCGACTCGTTCAGCCTGAAGAATGCGGCTCGGCGGGATGTAGCGAACCTCGGTGCGCCCGCAACGTCGACGACGTCGACGTGTATCAGCCCGTGGAACACAAGTCGTTGAATATCTGATCAGATATGATCTTGCCATGGACGTGGGAACCGAACTACGACGATGCCGAACACGCGCCGGACTCTCGCAGCACGCACTTGCTCAAGCAGCCGGCACCTCCCAACCGACCGTCGCCGCGTACGAATCGGGTCGCGTCACGCCAAACGTCGACACCCTCGCCCGGCTTCTCGACACCTGCGGGTACGCCATCGACGTCGTCCCTGACATCAGTCGGCCACGCTGGACCCGCGTCGAGGAGAAGAGTCTCGCCATCCATCGGCTCATCGCCGGGCGCCTTCTCCAGAATCCGACACCAACGCTCAAGAAGGCCCGGTCCAATCTGAACAGGCTTCGGAGCGCCGACAGAGGACACTCGGCGATCTGGCTCGACGAATGGGACAACCTCCTCGAAAGGCCAACCGACGAGATCGTCACCGACATGCTCGCTCGAACACAACGCGGCATCGACCTGCGGCAGATGACACCCTTCGCCGGAGTGCTGACCGACGCCGAACGCCGCAAAGCCTTGCGATCCGTTCCACGCACGGACGCAGCATGAAACGCTCCGACCTCGAACACCTCCTCCGAGCGGCCGGTCGCGTCATCGGCGCCGACCAGATCATCGTCGTCGGCTCACAAGCCATCCTCGCCACCATCCCCGAGCTCATGCTTCCGCCCGAAGCAACGATGTCGGTCGAGGCCGACCTCATCCCACTCGACGGAACCGAGGCACTCGCCGACCAGATCGACGGTGCCATCGGCGAGGCGTCCATGTTTCACGAGACGTTCGGCGTCTACGCACAAGGCGTCGGCTACGAAACCATCACCGCGCCGGACGGATGGCGAGATCGACTCATCGCCTACTCCAACGACAACACCGACGGCGTCACCGGGCTCTGCCTCGAGATCAACGACCTCTGGCTCACCAAACTCGCCGCGGGCAGACCCAAGGACTTCGAGTTCTGCCGAGCACTGGTGCGAGCGCAACTCATCACCGCCGAGGTCGTCCGATCACGAACGCCAACGATCGACCCGAGAATCGATGCAGCCGACCTCGGAGCGCGCGTCGAGCGAC
Source organism: Acidimicrobiaceae bacterium (assembly GCA_024641005.1). GTDB lineage: Bacteria > Actinomycetota > Acidimicrobiia > Acidimicrobiales > Ilumatobacteraceae > Ilumatobacter. Next base: position 1,562 of record JAHEDX010000078.1, on the reverse strand, counting down.
TCCTCGGCGAACACGATTCGAAGTAGTTGCACGATTGCTGCACGGTCGATCAGGGAACTTCCGAAATCGGGGCGTTTCACCTGGTCACAGCCCTGTTGACAATCCGCAGTCTGAAGCTTCCCAAGCTGAGAACGCGAGTTCGATTCTCGTCACCCGCTCTGAAAACCACCTGGTCGAAGGCCGATTTCTCGATTGGGTCCGAGTGGGCGGCTTGGCGGCGTGCCTTACCGGTGAGGCACGCCCGGCGATGTTCCGGACCGCAGCCGCCTGCTGTAGATGCAAAGTGCCTGGTCAGCGAGGTGTAATCGTGCGTCGGGCGGCGTGTTCTCAGCCTGGTTCGAGGATGGTCCCGAGGCCGCCGTCAGACCTCGCTTCCGGTGATCTGGCGGGGATTACCGGACGCTCGGCTTGGGCCGATACACCGGTGAAAGTGTGACGCCTCGTAAGGGCCGCACTGCGGCGCTGTCCCATGATGGTCGAGCGGGAATGTGTGCGCCGGTATCCGGTGCATTCGCAAGGCAACCTGCAATACCCGTCGATGCAAGCTAACTTGTGGACGTGGATGCGCCGCTCATCGCTCCCAGCGCCCGAAAGCACGGCATCCGCGACGACGACATGATTCACGCCTTCAACAACCCGATCTTCGTGGACGAACTCGACGAAGGATTCACAATATTCGTTGGCGCCGATCCCGCCGCCAACTTGCTCGAGATCGGCGTCGTTGACACCAGCGACGGTCCGATCATCGTGCACGCTATGTCCGCTCGACCGAAGCACCTGAGGTGACCACCATGCCCCGCACGGCCCAAGAAATCCTCGACCATGCCGACGAACTCGCCGCCCGTTTCGAAGCGCACGAACCCGACGGTGAAGTTCACGATGCCACCGAGTTGCGCCTCGTCCGAGAGGCTTTCCTGGCTCGCGCTGACGCAGAACGCGCGCTGGGTGACGCCGTCGTCCACGCCCGCCGCAACGGGCACACCTGGGCCTCGATCGGCGCCATGGTCGGGACCTCGGGCGAGGCAGCCCGTCAGCGCTACGGGCAATCCGTCAACGCCGGATAGCCAAGCCACGACCGTGATTTCGTGACACCCCATCGGGGCCGTGGTGCGGAGCGAGCTCGTCGCCTTCCACCGGATTACGGAGCGCGCGTTCTGTGCGGATCACCGCTGGACCTCACTCCGCGCGATTGCCGGATCTCGCGCTGCCTGACGAGGACGGTACGGCTGTCGATATCGATCGCCCGAGCGAGCCTCAGCGCTGGGTGCGGACGCGTGGGTCGTCGTCACGGATCCGGCGGATCGCAACATGTGTCCAGCCGCCCCCGCGAGGCGAAGCGAAGCTCGTTGGGCGTCCCTGGTGCTCGCTGGCCTTGCAGACCTCCAACACGTCCCTGCTGAATCGGTAGATCGCAAGCTCGCGTGCGATCTGCAGGTCTGGGTCAGCGGCTACCGGCACGTTGGTGAAACCGTCCGGATCGACGGTGAAGTCAACGTGGTGGCCGGCACCGATGCGTTCGCCGTCCCTGAACACCGTGAAGTTCCCGGCAGCGTCGACGTGCT
>JAHEDX010000148.1 GCA_024641005.1 Acidimicrobiaceae bacterium | reverse complement strand
GGCGTTGTCGCCGCCGACCGCTGGTGGGAGTTCGATGGTCCAGGCGATGCCCTTGCTGCTGGCGGTGGCCGAGGTGGCGGTGGCGCCCGGCCAGTCGCCTGAGGTGACGGTGTCGCCGATCGCGGCGACGATGCGTCCGCCGCCGGTGCCGACCGTGGTGCTGCGTTCGGTGACGTTGGCGGGCACGGTCCAGTTGGTGTTGTCGCTGGTCTTGTTGGCCCAGTAGCTGACGATGACGGTGTCGGCTGTGCCGATCGTGGTCGCGGGGGTGGCGAGATCGGTCGACGAGGCGCCGATGACCGCGGAGATCGCGTCGGTCGCGGGGGCGGCGCCTGCGTAGGCGACCAGCGAGATGGCTGCTTTGCTGCGTCCGCCGAGCGGTGTCATGACGGTGGTGCCGGCGGTGGCGGCGTCGGCGGTGGTGGTGAACACCGCTGAGGTCATGTCGGGCGAGCCGTCTTGTTCGGTGCCGAGCAGTGACCAGCCGGAGGGCGTCGTGATGGTGGTGTTCGTGTTGACGGTGACGACCATGACGAGTTGATCGCCGGGCTCCACCGAGGCCGGCACGGTGACCGAGGGTGTCGTCGTGTTGGCGTTGCTGCCCGCCTCAGCCCGGAACACCGGGGAGGCGGCGACCGCCACTGACGTCGGTAGGACCGCCAATCCCACCACGAACGAAAACACGACCGCGAGAGCATTCTTACGCACCATTTGATTACCGCCTTGACATCCACGAGCCGAATTGTCAACCGGCTCCGATCTCTCACGCTAGGTGAGTATCCGAGGCGTGTCGACCCCTTGCTGCCAGGGCAGCTGAATATAAAGGGCCAGCGTGGGGCCGGTGTGGGGTATGTGAGTGTGTGTTCACGGAGAGTGGGCAGTACGTGAAGTCGATGCAAATCGATGCCGGACGAGGCGAGTGATCAACGGGCAACCGTCGAGTAGAGGTAGAGATTCGGATTCGCGAGCGGCGAACGCCTGACCAGGCATGACGCGTGTGCGCCGCCGCGAACGGAGCCCGTCCGGACTCCGGTGGCCTGGTCAGAGTCCCGCGAATGTGGTGGTTCGGCTGCCGCAGTGGATCCTCGACCGACGGTGGTCGCGGCTGTCCAAGTCGGCCTCCTGATCCGGTCGTCAGGCGCTTTTCTCTCAAGGTTGTGAAAAATCGTCAGGAAACCGTCAAGTTCCTCAACCGGGCCGAATTCGACACCGAAGGGAGTCGTGCGCACATGTTTCGGTCCTTGTTCTGTACCGGCAGATGGGCGTCTGCCTGATCGAACGAGGAGAACGTCATCGTGCGAAGGATCGCCCACCCAGTCATTGCAGCGGTAGTCGGAACGATCGCGCTGAACGCTCTCGTCTTCGGGACATCGATCGGAGCCCCGGACACCGATGTCGCGTCCGGTGTCGTCTATCGCGACCTCAACAACAACGGGATTCGTGATGCACGCGAGCCGGGTGTCAGGGGAGTCGTCATCGCCACACCGCAACGTTCGACCTCGACGAACTCGCGAGGCCAATGGAAGCTGGAGGTGGCCCGAGGCGAAGTGCTGACCGTGCAGACCGGCTGGTTCCGCTCGCAGTGCAACGGCGCCAACTGCCCGCCCGGGCCGGGGCGAGATCAGGACTTCGCGGTCAGCGATCAGAGGATCGTCACGAAGGTGACGAGCACCAATCGCAGACTCGATGTCGGTGTGTTGCCCGACTGGAAGGGTGGATTCCCGATCCCATCGAGCTCGAGGATCCCGGCCAATCACATCGACGTCGGCGTCAGCATTTCCTTTATCAAGCCCACCGGCAGGCCGGGCGAATCCAACTGCTATCGGACCGACGACGCTGCGAACCGGGCCTGCCAGGTCGGTGACCAACCATCGTTCCTGATTCAGATCTACAACGAGGGGACGCGGCCGATCACCAACCCCAGCGGGCATGTCCAGATGCCGATCGGTACGCGCCTGCTGTCGATCACCCCAGCCTCGCTGACGAACCACCCGGCGATGGGCGTCGCGTCCTACGGCGTCATGGACCCGACGACGCGTCGCATCAAGTTCGCGTTCGACGGCACACTGCCTCCCGCCGGGGTCGGGATCTACGAGATGACCCTCGTCGTCGAACCCGACGCTCCGATCACGCAGGAACTCAAGACGCGCGGTGCGTATCCGAACCGCGTCGGTGTACGTGTGACGAGTGTCGCCCGGGATGTCGAGGGCGATCGCTGTACCTCGGACGAGGCGTACTGCCGATGGGGGAGGAGCGGCCGGCAAGGCTTTCCGGACAATTCGCAGATGGCGAGCTTCGCAGTCGTCCCGACTACCACCGATGTCGCCCCGCTGAGCAGCGGTCGCGCCGTGGTCCCTGCCGGGCCAACGACGACGGTGCCCGAGACGACGGTGCCTGAGACGACGGTGCCCGAGACGACGGTGCCCGAGACGACGGTGCCCGAGACGACGGTGCCCGAGACGACGGTGCCCGAGACGACGGTGCCCGAGACGACGGTGCCGCCGCCACAGCCGGTCAGGTCCGCTTCACCGGGGTGCTCGGTGTCGGCGTTGTTGGTGCCGTCGTGTGGTGTCTGGTTCGGCGCATCGACCGCTTCTCGTGATGGCTCGTACGACTATGTCACGGGCTTGGCCGAGTACGAAGCCGTTGCCCAGAACACGCCGGACATCCTGCACTTCTACAAGACCGGTGGGGTGAAGTTCCCGACCGCCAAAGAAATCTCCATGGCTGAGCGCCCCGGCAAGCAACGCAGCCTCCTGTTGTACAACTGGAAGCCGAGCAAGACGGTGACGTGGCGCCAGATCGCTCAAGGCGCTGTCGATGCCGACATCGCGACCGTGGCGGCGAGCCTGAAGACCTATCCGCACCGTTTGTTCCTCGACATCTACCACGAGCCTGAGGACAACGTGAAGACCGATGTGGCGTCGGGAATGACCCCTCAGGACTATGCCGACATGTATCGCCACGTGGTGACCGAACTGCGCGGCCATGGCGTGTCGAACGCAGTGTTGGTCTGGAACGTGATGGGCTACGAGGGTTGGGCGTCCTACCTCGACGCGTTGTACCCCGGCGACGACTACGTCGACTGGATCTGCTACGACCCGTATGGGAAGAAGGACCTGCACCACGACCTCGGGGAGATCATCAACCGACCTCGCGCCGACCTCAACTGGCCCGGCTTCTACAACTGGGCATCGGCCAAGGCGCCGGGCAAGCCGATGATGTTGTGCGAGTGGGGCGTCGATCTCATCTCCAATTCGGACCCAGCCTCGGTTCTGAGCGGTGACGCGGCGTCGTTGTTGGCGAAGTATCCGATGGTCAAGGCGTTGGTGTACTGGAACGATGTCGACAGCAAGGTGAATGTCCGCATCGACGACCCGTCACCGAAGGGCGTGGCGTACGGTCAGGCCTACCGTGACCTCGCCGCCCAACCGATCTTCAACGCGATGTCTCCCGACGCCGCACCATGACCTAGCCGACTTCGCTCGATCGTCATCGGGTCGACCCTCTTCGGGCAACCGTGCGAGGCCCAGGATCAGGGCGCGAGAGCTGTGGAGGTCTCATTGAAGTACGGGTCGGCGGCGAGTTCGGCATAGGCCTCGACGAATCGATCGGCGGTCGTGCCGCCTTGGCCGAGCCTCGCATCGACCTCGTCGGCGTGGTCGTTCCAATAGACCAACGCCTTGATCAGCGGGAAGCCCTGCCGAAGGATCTCCGCTCCGCCCGCGATGATGTCCGGCGCCGCGGGTCGATCGGGCAGATCGAATCCCCACTCGGCGAGCATGAGCGGTGTTCCAGGTGACTTCGTGGTCGCCCATCGATAGAAGCCGGGCCATCCACGGCTCCCTGGGTCATTGAGCATGTCGTCGAACGAGTCGTGGGACTCGAAGCCGTACGGGTCGTACGCGATCCAGTCGACGACGTCGTCACCGGGATACAGGGCGTCGACGACCGGCGCCCATCGCTCGAAACCCATGTAGCCCATCACGTACACGATGTTGTCGACGCCCGCCGCCTTCAGACGCCCGACGACGTGTCGATACATGTCGACATAGTCGGAGGGCGTCATCCCCGACCCCGCAGCGTTGACGAGGTCGTTCTCCGGTTCGTGCTGGATGGTGAGGAACATCTTGTGCGGATAGCGGATGAGGGCCTGCGCCACCGAATCGATCGACCCGTCGGCCGATCCGTCGGCGATCTGGCGCCAGGTCAGCTCAGGTGCCGGCTTCCAGTTGAAGTACAGGATGCTCCGAGGTCGCCCCGGACGCTCGGCAAGGGCCACGTGCTCGGCGGTGGGGAAGGGCTCGGCCCCGCGCTGGTAGAAGTGGAGGATGTCGGGGTCGACGCCCACCAGTAGTTCGTACTCTGCGAGGCCGCGCACATAGTCGTAGCTGCCGTCGGCCGACGGTGTCGATGCACCGAACCAAGCTCCGCACTTCGGAACGAGGAGTGGCGACACCGAGGGTTCACACGGCGTGTCGAGGGCGGTCGCTACCGGTGGAGGGCTCGCGGTCGCCGTGGCATCGTGGGCCAGACGTGTCTCGCTGCACGCTGTTGACAACGTGAGCAGCATTGCGACCGCCGCCGCGCCGGATCGGCGTCCCGCCATG
>JAHEDX010000147.1 GCA_024641005.1 Acidimicrobiaceae bacterium | reverse complement strand
TGCGTCGCGTGTTGACCGTGCTCGACATCCCCGTCGGGCCCCCGCCGCCTGCCTCGCCGAGCCCGTTGCCGGCCGGCCGTTTCGACATCGACATCGACGACGTGACGTTCTCGTATCGCAGTCGGGCCGACAGCAGAACCAGCGACGACATCGTGCTCGATCGGGTCACGGCGCACATTCCCGCCGGCCAGCAGGTCGCGATGGTCGGCGCGACCGGTTCGGGCAAGACGACACTTGGACGGTTGATCGCCCGGCTGGCCGACCCGATCGGCGGAGCGATCCGCCTCGGTGGCGTACCGCTCACCCAGGTGGACGACGCCGAGCTCCGGCATCGCCTGGTCGTCGTGGCGCAGGAGCCGTTCCTGTTCGATGACACCGTGCTCGCCAACGTCCTGTTCGCACGTCCCGAGACCACCCGCGTCGAGGTCGACCGGATCGTCGACGAAATCGAGGTGCGCGACTGGATCGACTCGCTCCCCGACGGCCTCGACACCCGCGTCGGTGAGCGTGGAGAATCGTTGTCGGCCGGTGAACGTCAGTTGGTCGCCTTGTTGCGGGCCGGCGTCGCCGACCCCGACGTGCTGGTGCTCGACGAGGCGACCTCGTCGGTCGACGCGCTCACCGAAGTGCGCACGTCGCACGCCCTCGCCAAGCTGGCTGCCGGCCGCACCACGATCGCGATCGCCCACCGGTTGTCGACCGCTGCTCGCGCCGATCGCGTGCTCGTGCTGGAAGGCGGTCGCCTCGTCGAGGACGGGCACCATGACGACCTGTTGCGGGCGGGTGGTACCTACCAGCGGCTCTTCGAGGCCTGGTTGTCGGCCACGTCGACCTGAGCAAGACAGCGGCTTGCGAGATGGCCAACCCGGCCGTCGCGCACCTGCAACCGGCATCGTTGCCACGCCTGCGCGGCGGTGGTGTGCGACCGGCTGCAGCCGTCAGTCGATCGCCAGCTCGCCGGCTCGCAGCTGCGCCGCGTACAGGCCGTCCCGCTTGACCAGCTCGTCGTGTGTTCCGAGTTCGACGATCCGCCCGTGGTGGATCACAGCGATGCGGTCGGCCGAGCGAACCGTCGACAAGCGGTGCGCGATCACCAGTGCGGTGCGGCCGCTCAGGGCCACCTCGATCGAGGCCTGGACATGAGCTTCGTTGTCGTTGTCGAGATGGCTGGTGGCCTCGTCGAGGATCATGATCGCCGGGTTCTTGAGCAGCAGCCTGGCGATCGCCAAACGCTGCTTCTCGCCGCCGCTCAGTCGGTAGCCGCGTTCGCCGACGACCGTCGCGTAACCGTCGGGAAGCGCGGCGATGGTGTCGTGGATCCGCGCCGCGCGGCACGCCTCGACGATCTGTTCGTCGGTGGCGTCGGGATCCGCGTACCGGAGGTTGTCGCCGATCGACTCGTGGAACAGATGCGGGTCCTGCGACACGACGCCCACAGCGCGACGGAGTGATGCGAGCGTGAGGTCTCGGACATCGGCGCCGTCGATGCGCACCGCGCCGGTGGTCACGTCGTACAGCCGTGGGATCAGCGATGCCAGTGTGCTCTTGCCGGCACCCGAAGCGCCGACGAGCGCCACCGTCTCACCCGGCTCGAGCACGAGCGACAGTTCGGCCAGCACGTCCCGGTCGGGGTCGGCCCCGGGGATCGACTGAGTCTCCATGGAGCCGATCGACGACTCGCTGGCAGGGGGGTACCGGAATGTCACGTTGTCGAACTCGACCCTGCCCGTGGGGTCGAGCAGGTCGAACGCCCCCGGGCGATCCGTGATCGGCTCGGGCGTGTCGAGCACTTCGAACACCCGCTCGAACGAGACCATCGAGGTCATCAGATCGACGCGGGCGTTCGTGAGCCCGGTGAGAGGCTGGTAGATCCGGGTGACGAGCGCCGCCAGGGCCACGAGGGTCCCGGGTGTGATGTCGCCGCTCACGACCAGCTGGGCGCCGATGCCGTAGATCACGGCCGTGCCGACCGCGGCGACGAGGCCGAGCGCCACGAAGAACACCCGCCCCAGCATCGCTGCCTTGATGCCGGCGTCGCGCACGGCGTCGGCCCGCTTTCCGAACGTCTCGTTCTCCCGGTCCAACGAACCGAACAGCTTGACCAGCACGGCACCCGACACGTTGAAGCGTTCGGTCATCTGCGTGTTCATGGCAGCGTTGTGGGTCATCTGTTCACGCGAGATGTCCTGAAGTCGCCGTCCGACGCGGCGTGCCGGCACGACGAACAACGGCAGCACGACGAGCGCCAGCAGCGTCAGTCGCCATTCGAGGGCCAGCATCGTGGCCAGCGTGATCGCCAAGACGATCACGTTGCTCACGACGCTGCCGAGTGTGCTCGTGACAGCGGTCTGCGCCCCGACGACGTCGTTGTTGAGACGGCTGGTGATCGCGCCGGTGGGGGTGCGGGTGAAGAACGCGACCGGCAGGCGCTGCACCTTCGCATACAGCGCTCGTCTGAGGTCGGCGATCAATCCCTCTCCCACTCGTGCGCTGCACCAGCGCTGCACGATCTGGAGAAATGCATCGACGAGCGCCGCTGCGACCGCGATCGCTGCGAGCCACCAGATCGGCCCGCGGTTGCCGCTGTCGATCGCGTTCGGGATCGCCACGTCGAGGATCCTGCGCACCACGAGTGGCGGGACGATCCCCAGCAGCGCCGCCAACAAGATGGCCACGAGAAAGACCGTGATCGTGCCCCGGTACGGGCGTGCGAACGTCCAGACCCGGCGCGATGTGTCTCCGGCGAGGCGGGCACCCTTCACTGCGTCGGCATCCCTCGGCATCATGTGGTGTGGCCCCATCCGCATCGGGTGCAGGCTACGGACGTTTCCGGCCGCCACATCTCGGCTTCGTCGCGGCCGTACCATGTATGCATGTCCGGGCGGACCTTCTCCTTGGTCGCGGCTGCCGTGATCACCTTCGCGGCGTGTTCGTCGACCAACTCGGGTGTCACCGACCGGGCGAGTCGCCCGAACGAGTCCGATCAGATCGCGGTCGGATCGGACCCACTCACGACCGAGGGTGCGAGCAGTGGGACCGTCTCGCCCTCCGATGCCGCGACCGGATTCGACCCTGCCCCCGTCGAGTGGGGTGAGTTCAACGATGCTGTCGATGTCGCCACGATCGACGTGCCGGTCGACTACGCCAAGCCGAACGGTCCACGCTTCGAACTGTTCGTCGCCCGATTCAATGCCCTCGACCCGCAGCAGCGAATCGGCTCCCTACTGGTCAATCCCGGCGGCCCAGGTTTCGGCGGCAGCGACCTCGCTCTGTATGCCGCCCAGATCTACGACCGCTCGTTGCTCGAACGGTTCGACATCATCGGATGGGACCCACGGGGTACGGGACAGAGCACTCCGCCGATCGACTGTATCGACGACTACGACCCGTATTTCACCGAGATCGATTCGACGCCGGAGTCCGATGCCGAGCACGACGTGCTGGTGGAGACGGCGAAGGACTTCGCGCGGCAGTGCCTCGGCAAGAACCACGACATCATCCAACACGTCGGCACCAACGACAGCGCTCGCGACATGGACACGATCCGGCGGGCACTCGGCGAGGATCAGATCTCGTACTTCGGGTTCAGCTACGGCAGCGAGTTGGGCGCGGCCTGGGCCACATTGTTCCCGGCCACGGTGCGCGCAGCCGTGCTCGACGGCGCCTCCGACCCCGAGGCCGACGCGCTCGAGTCGGAACTCCAGCAGCTGGCCGGATTCGAGGCGTCGCTCGCCACATTCCTCGCTCGGTGCAGCGACGACTCGGATTGTGCGTTTCACAACGGCGGCGATGCGGAGGGCGCGTTCGATGCGTTGATGACCGAGCTCGACCGACGTCCGGTCGACAGTGCGCCGGATCGGCCACCGGTCAATCGTGATGTGGCGCTGACAGCGGTCGCGCAGGCGATGTACTCCGAAACGTTCTGGCCCGCATTGGCCGAGTCGCTGGCGGATGCCCAGTCCGGTGACGGACGTGGTCTGCTGGCCCTGAACGACAGCTACTACCAGCGAGCTCCCGATGGTTCGTACGGCAACGAACTCGAGGCGTTCCAGGCGATCTCATGTGCCGATATCGCCGAGCGCACCTCGGTCGAGGAGACCGACGCCGAGTCGGCTCAGCTCACGGCGGTCGCACCCCGGCTCGTTCCGCAGGGGAGCGCTGGGGGGTACTGGTGCACGTTCTTCCCGACATCGATCTCGCCTCGCGTCGGGATCACCGGTGTCGGGGCGGGTCCGATCGTGGTGATCGGCACGACCGGGGACCCGGCGACGCCGTTCGAGTCGACCGTTCGGATGGCCGACGTTCTCGAGGACGGCCGCCTGGTGACCGTCGACGCCGATCAACACACCGGCTACGGCGTGAACCAGTGTGTCATCGATGTCGTCAACGACTATCTGATCGATCTGAAGCCACCCGCCGACGGAACGGAATGCCGTTGAACGGCCTTCGATCCGAACGCGGAACGACCGCCGGCTGATCGGTCAGCACGACGGTCGTCCATCTGGCGGAGAGGGTGGGATTTGAACCCACGGAGGCTTGCACCTCGCACGCTTTCGAGGCGTGTCCCTTTGGCCGCTCGGGCACCTCTCCGTCGAGCGAGGCTAGCGGCATTCCAGTTCGGTCACGACTC
>JAHEDX010000077.1 GCA_024641005.1 Acidimicrobiaceae bacterium | reverse complement strand
TCCAGCGACACCGTGCACCGCTCGCTGCGGCGCAGATTCGACGGAGGCGACCCCGACGTTCATGCGGCGATGCTCGAGCTCGGGGTTCAGGCGGCCCGAGCGCGTCGAGCGATCGAGGACGGCGACGTGGTGCTGCTGGGAGCAGCGATGAACCGCTCGTTCGATCTGCGCGCGTCGATGATCGAGATCGACGCAACACAGCAGATGCTCATCGATCTCGGTCGAACATCGAATGCGGCCGTGAACTCAGCCGGTTCCGGTGGATCGGTGATCGGTCTCGCCCGACGCCCGGAGGACGTCGCCACGCTGCGCGCAGCGTACGAGCGCAGCGGGTTCGAGTTCCTCGCGATCGACTGACGTCGCGTTACTTGCGGGCGTTGAGTATCTGGGTCACGAGCTTGCCGTCGGCCTGGCCGCGGCTGGCCTTCATGATGTGACCGACAAGGGCACCCATCGCCTTCGCCTCACCTGCACAGAACTTTTCCCACGCGTCGGGTTGCGCTGCGATCGCGTCGTCGACCATCGCCTCGAGTTCCGAGGTGTCCATCGCCTCGAAGCCCTTCGCGGCGGCGATCGCGGCGGCGTCACCGCCGCCCTGCTCGAGCAATTCGCCCAGGACGGTCTTGGCCTGCGTGGCCGTGAGCTTGCCCTCGATCTCGAGGGTCGTGAGCCCGGCGAGATCGGCCGCAGGCAGCACCGGCTCGGCACCCATCTCGGCGAATGCCTCTTTCATGTGCACAACGGCACGGCCGATGTCACCACCCGCTGCCTGCACGGAGAACGCGTAGTCGTCCTGGCCACGGTCGACGATCGAGCCGACCGCCTCGCTGTCGGCTGCCAGCCCGGCGGCCAGTGCCAATCGCGCCCTGCGGGCCGCAGGCAACACCGGCAGGCTCGCCCTGACCTCCTCGATCCAGTCCGCCGACGGCGCCACGGGGACGAGATCGGGTTCGAGGAAGTAGCGATAGTCGTCGGCATCCTCTTTGTCGCGCAACGTGTGGGTGCGTCCGTCGCCCTCGTCCCAGTGACGGGTCTGCTGGCGGATCGCCTCGCCCGCCTCGAGCATCAGGATCTGACGTTTCGCCTCGTACTCGATCGCCCGCCCGACCGACCGCACCGAGTTGACGTTCTTGATCTCGCACCGCGTGCCCAACTCGGCGCCCGGCCGACGTACGCTGACATTGGCGTCGACGCGCATCGAGCCTTCCTCCATCTTCGCGTCGGAGGCGCCGATCGCCAGGAGGATCGCTCGGAGTTCGTTCACGTACTCGCGGGCCTGTTCGGGCGAGCGGATGTCGGGCCGGCTGACGATCTCGACGAGCGGCACACCCGCCCGGTTCAAGTCGATGAGCGAATGTTCGGCGCCGTGGACGCGACCTTCTCCCCCACCCACGTGAGTCGACTTACCGGCATCTTGCTCCATGTGCGCCCGCTCGATACCGACGCGGGTGCCGTCGGGCAGATCGAGCCAGCCGTCGATGTTCAACGGGTCCTCGTACTGGCTGATCTGGTACGAGGTGGGCATGTCGGGGTAGAAGTAGTTCTTACGGGCGAACGTGCACGGTTGCACCGTGCAGTTGAGCGCGAGGCCGATCCTCATCGCCAGCTCGACGGCGTACTTGTTCAGCACCGGCAACGCGCCGGGCAAACCGAGCGTGACCGGATCGATGTTCGTGTTCGGTTCGTCGCCGAAACGATTGGGTGACGCCGAGAACAACTTGGTCTTGGTGGCGAGCTCGACGTGGACCTCGAGACCGACGACCATCTCGTACCCGTCGTGGGTCCACCGGGCCTCGGTCATGACGCACCCCCAGCGGTCAGATCGGTCGCCGCTCGCTCCAGTTCCGCCGCTACCTGCAGCATGACCGGCTCACCGAGTGCGGGCGCGAGCACCTGGACACCGACCGGCAGATCGTTCTGGCCCGTGCCGAACGGCACGCTCATACCCGGTTCGCCGGTGAGGTTGGCCGGGATCGTGTACGTGTCGCACAGGTACATCGCAAAAGGATCGGCCGTCTTGGAACCGAACGGGAAGGCGACGCTCGGCGACGATGGCGTCAACAGCACGTCGGCCTGGGCATACGCCTTGGCGAAGTCGTCGGCCATCAGCCGCCGGATTCGCAGTGCCTTGCCGTAGTAGGCGTCGTAGTAGCCGGCCGACAGCGCATACGTGCCGAGCAGGATGCGACGCTTGACCTCGTCGCCGAACCCGGCAGCGCGGGTAGCGCTGTACATGGCGTGAGTGTCGGGGGCGTCGACCCGCAGGCCGTAGCGCACGCCGTCGTAGCGGGCCAGGTTCGACGACGCCTCGGCAGGGGCGATGATGTAGTACGCCGTGAGGCCGTACGTGAACGCCGGCACCTCCACGTCCACGATCGTGGCACCCGCCGCGGCGAGCGCATCGAATGCCTGCTCGATCCGCTCGGCGACATCGGGATCGGCACCAGCGGGCAGATCGGTGATACGTCCGACACGCAGACCCTCGACACCACGTTCCAGCAACGCCGAGTAGTCGGGCAGCGGTTCGGCGATCGAGGTCGAGTCGTGCGGGTCGTGGCCGCAGACGACCTGGAGCGCCAGCGCAGCGTCCGCAACGGTGTGGGTGAACGGGCCGATCTGGTCGAGGCTGCTGGCGAACGCCACCAGTCCGTAGCGACTCACGCGTCCATAGGTCGGCTTGACGCCGACGACCCCGCACAGGGCGGCCGGCTGGCGGATCGAACCGCCCGTATCGGAACCGAACGACAGCGGCGCAAAGCCTGCGGCGACCGCCGCCGCCGACCCACCCGATGAACCGCCCGGTACGAGATCGGTGTCGAGCGGGTTGCGGGTCGGGCCGAACGCCGAGTTCTCGGTGGACGACCCCATCGCAAACTCGTCCAGGTTCGTCTTGCCGATCGCGACGGCCCCGGCGCGCTGCAACAGCGAGACGACCGTGCCGTCGTACGGCGGCTTCCAATCGGCCAAGATCTTCGACGAGCACGTCGTCGGCACGCCGCGCGTACACATGTTGTCCTTGAGCGCCACTGGCACGCCGGCCAGGGGACCCGGGTCGCCACCGGCTGCGACGATCGCATCGACAGCGGCGGCCTGCTGACGGGCAGCGTCGGCGATCACGAGGTTGAAAGCGTGGATCTCGGTCTCGCGGGCGTCGATCCGGGCGAGGTGTTGTTCGAGTACGTCGACGGCCTTCAGGTCCCCCGATCGAACGCCGGCGGCGATCTCCGAAGCGGAGTCGAACGGTGACATCAGGCCCCGCTCCCGATGATCGGCGGAACCCGGAAACGGCCGTCCTCCGCCTCGGGAGCAGCATCCAACACCTCATCGCGATCCAGACACGGCTGCACCACATCGTCACGCATCACGTTGACGAACGGCAACGGCTGATTCATCGGTGCCACGGCGGACAGATCGAGGGCGTCGATGTCGGCGAAATGATCGAGCATGTCGCCGAGTTGCTCGGTGGCACGCTCGATCTCGGTGGGGGTCAGGTCGAGCCGGGCAAGGTGAGCCACCTTGACCACGACATCGTTGGTGAGACGGTCGGACACGAGAGGCGAGGCTAATCGGGCGAGCCCATGGCCCCCACATGGCTTGCAGGAATGCACTCCCGGGACATCAACCGTCGGTCGACGGGACCTCGTCGGCGGGGTCGACATCGCCATCACCGTCGCCACCTGCAGCATCGGCACCTGCAGCATCGGCGCCGGGGCCGGCATCGGCGGTGGGATCGGCTTCCGCGTCGCGTTCGGCGTCGACTCCGGGGGCGACCTCGTCGGCGGTGCCGACGTCGTGATCACCGTCGCCACCTGCAGCATCGGCGCCGGGGCCGGCATCGATGTCCTCGCCGAGTTCGGCTGCGCCGGCATCACCACCGTCGACGAGGACGATCTCGTCGGGCCACTTCTGACCGTGGGTGACGACGAGATACAACGCCCCACCGACGACCGCCGCGAGGGCAACCCACTGGTTCCAGCGCAGCCCGCCCATGTCGGTGGCCGGGTCGATTCGGAGACCCTCGACCCAGAAACGACCGACGCCATATCCCATCACGTAGACAGCCATCAGCCGACCCGGGCCCAGGCGAAGCTTGCGGTCCACCAGCAGCAACACACCGACGAGACCCAGATTCCACAGTGATTCGTACAGGAACGTGGGATGAAACGTGGTGCCCGACGCGTACCCGGGCGGTAGGTACTGATCGTCGATCTCGAGCGCCCATGGCAGATCGGTCGGCTTGCCGAACAACTCCTGGTTGAACCAGTTGCCCCAGCGTCCGATCGCCTGGGCGAGCGGAATCGCGGGCGCGGCGCAGGTCATCAACATCCCAGCCGGGATATTGCGTCGCTTGCCCTGCCAAGCGCCCACCAAGATGCCTGCCAGCAGTCCGCCCGGGATGCCGAGGCCACCCTCCCAGATCTTCGGGATCGCCCAGAGGTTGTCGGAGAAGCGATGCCAGTCGGTGACGACGTGGTAGAGGCGGGCGCCGATGATGCCCGCGGCGACGCCCCAGATGCCGATCGAGGCGGCATCGTCGGCGGTGCCGATCCCCTTTTCTTCGAGCCGTCTGCCGAGCATCCACACCGCAGCGATGACGCCGAGCGCGATCATCAGTCCGTATGCACGCAGATCGAACGGGCCGATCTGGAGGCCGTTACGCGACGGGCTCGGCAACGAGCCGATGATGGTCGAGGCGAGTTCCATCAGCCGGCCACCCGGCCCACGAAGGCGACCGACTCGTCGAAGACGAAGTCTCGTTCGAAATCGCGTGTGGCGACGTGATAGCTGCGCTCGAGCCAAGAGTGCTCGACCTGGCCACCGTGGGTGGCGGCCAGATGCTCGCTGTCGGCAGGCTCGACCACATGGTCGTTTCGCGACGTGAAGAGGCGCAACGGCATCGTGAGTTCTCCGAATCGGTCGGTGATCTTGGCGATGCCGTCGCACAACAGCGATCGCAGTGGGACGAGGGGGGTGCCGTCATACGCGATGTCGCCCGAATCGGGGTCGGCGATGTCGGAGCCCTCACCGGGAACGACGACGATGCCGTCCTCGATGAAGTCGTCGATCATCTCCAGTTCCTCGGCGGTTCGCGACCGGGTGGCGGGATTGATGCAGATCAGCCCGGCGACATCGGGTCGGGCGAGCGCCGTCCACAGTGCGAGCGTGGCCCCCATGCTCTGACCGACGACGACGATCCGGTCGGTGCGCCGTGCGAGGGCGAGGTGCGAACGCTCGACCTCGGCGGCCCAATCGGCCCATCCGGTGGTCAACAGGTCGTCGATCGTGGTGCCATGGCCGGGCAGCCGCGGCATCTCGACGTGGTAGCCCGACGAGATCATCGCGTCGCAAACCCCTCGTACCGACGCGGGCGTCCCGGTGAATCCGTGGAGCACGAGCACACCCGTGGTAGAGGCCGCGATGTGGGACACCGGCTCGCACCCTGGCAGCACGTGCGGGGTCGACTGGTCGGTCACAGCGCACGTTCTACCAGGGGATCGGCTTGACCCGCGGGTCAAGCCGCGACTGGAATGTCGATGTGACCTCTGTCGATCGCTCGACCAACGAACAGGGGGCCGACCCGGTCGCCGGGCGTCGGCTCACCGAACAAGGCCGCGAGCGTAAGCAACAACTGGTCGACGCCGCGATGGTGCTGTTCGCCGAGCGCGGCTACGCGGCCACCAGGATCAGTGACATCTGTGACAGGGCGGGTGTCGCGAAAGGTCTGTTCTACTGGTACTTCCCGACCAAACTCGATCTGTTCAGCGAGCTCGTGCGCTCGATGCGCCACCGTCTCCGCCGCGCCCAGGCCGACGCGATGGACCCGACCGCCGACCCGCTCGAACGAGTTCGGCAAGGCACCGCGGCGAGTGTCCGTTTCATGGCCGAGCACGCCAACTATTTCGCGTTGGTCGATGTCGAGCGCTCCGACCCTGCGATCGATGACGCACTACGAGCAGGTAGCGGCGTCTATCTCGATGACGTCACCGCCCTGGTGGCCGCCGCCCAGGCCGCCGGCCGGATCCCCGACGCCGACGCCAGCCTGCTGGCGCTCGGGGTACTGGGCGCCGTGTCGTCGTTCAGCAACGCGTGGCGCAGCGGCAAGATCGAGATGTCTGCAGATGACCTGGCCGGATTCGTCGCCGACTGGGTGGTGCGCGCGCTCGGTTGACCTGGCCATGCCGGCGGGGTCACGGCCCGTGCGACACCGGTCCGGTCAGCCCAGCTGGCCGCCCAGTTCGGGATGACGCGCCGTGAGCACGGCGACGAATGCGTCCACGACATCGGGGTCGAACTGACCACCTCGTCCGGAGACCACGAATCGCGCCGCCTCTTCCTTGGCCCACGCCCGCTTGTACGGGCGTCGGCTGCAGAGAGCGTCGTACACGTCGGCGATGCCGACGATGCGCCCGGTCAAGGCGATGGCGCTGTGGCTGATCCCCAACGGATAGCCGCTTCCGTCCCACCACTCGTGGTGTGATTGAGCGATCTCGGCGGCCATCTGGAACATCGGCGCCGAGTTCCCCGACAGGATCCGGTGGCCCATGCTGGTGTGCAGCTTCATCATCTCGTATTCCTCGACCGTCAACGGGCCCGTCTTGCGGAGCACCGAGTCGGGCACAGCGACCTTGCCGATGTCATGGAGGCGAGCTGCCAGACGGAGCTGCTCGCACCACTCGGGCGATTTGCCGAGCGCGTGAGCGAGTTCGGCAGCAAGGTCGCCCACGCGGTGCGTGTGTTCGCCCGTCTCGGAGTCGCGGAACTCGGTCAGGATCGCGAGCTGTTCGAAGGCTTCGAGATGCTGTGATGCGGTCACCGTGGCGTTCTCGGACATAGCCGGACGGTCGTCGCTCACCATGACTTCGAGTTCTTGGGTACGCAGTCGGAAGATCTCGGCTTCCTGACGGGCGGCGGCGGTCTCATGCGCGACCTGCAACGTGCGCAGACGAAGGTCGGCGGCATGGGTGAACATCTGGCGGTACTGGTCGTCGTGGGTCTCGCGACGCTCGAGCGCTTCCTCGAATCGGCCGCTGCGCTTGAACGCCGTGGCGAGCAGATCATTGATCTCGAGTTCGTATTCCTTGCTCTCGGTGCGTTCCGACATGTCGAGTGCCGCCTGCAGCACCGCGATCGCATCGTCGAGTGCGCCCCGGCGAAGCGCTACCCGGCCTTCGGCCACCATGACGCCGAGCTGGGCGGAGTACGAGGGCCCGGCACCGTCCTCGGACAACTGGGCGAGTACCCGGCGAGCCTCAGCGAAGCACTCGGCGGCCTTTTGATGGTCGGCCAGGCCCATGTATGCCTCGGCGAGATCGGCGAGCAGGTTGGTGACGATCGACGGGCTGTGCTCGCGAGCGATCTCGACCGCTCGACGGCCCATCGAGACGGCGGGAAGATATTCGGATCGTGAGGAGCGGATACGAGCGATGTTGCCCAGGATCAGGGCGACCATCTCTTGTCGTCCGAACGGTTCGGACACCGCGAGCGCCTGCTCGTACGTGACGATCGCACGATCGTTGTCGCCCATCGAGTGGTACACGGCAGCGATCGTGTTCAAGATGTTGCCGGCATCGACACCGTCGATGGTGGCCTGATAGATGTCGAGCGCCTTCAGGCAATGTTCGAGCGCTTCGGAGAAGTTCGAGGCCTGGTAGTGGATGATGCCGAGCAGGTGGACCGCCCAGGCGTCGACCATCGAAGCGCCACAAGCTGCGGCGACCTCGCTGGCCTCCATGGCCAGCCCGAACGCATCCTCGGGGTCCCCACCGAAGTGGGCGAGGCTGGCAAGGCGGTACAGCGATTCGGCTTCTCCGACCTTGTCACCATCGGCGCGAGCGACCACTCGCGCCTGCAACGCGTGCTGGCGGGCCGCTGCCGGATCGGCCTCCTGCGCCTCGGCGGCGCGTCGAAGCAGGTCCTGCACGGCGGGTGACGCGGTCGGCTCTGTGGCCGCGACGGCATTGGAATCCACGCTTCTCATTCGGCAGACGCCGACGCCGACTTGAAGGCTTCTTGAGGCCCGGCCTGCGCGCTGAGCTGGACCGCGACGCTGCGATTCGCCTGCGGGCCGTCACATCCGGCGACGCCGATGTGCCGACAGCTCCGTATCCTCCCGTTATGGGTTCGCCCACGGGACGATCAAGCCGCACGATCGATCGGTCGGCGCTCACGGCGCTGGTGCCCGTCGCTGCCCTCGTGCCGTTCTGGCTGCTCGCGATGGCAGTGTTCTGGTTGCCGTTGCACTTCGTCTTCGGTGTGCCGTACTGGATCGTTCCGGTCGCATGGTTGGCGTTGGGCATGTTGTTGTTCGTCCCGGCCGCACAGGTCGCGCTGCTCAGCCCGTTGTTGGGGGCCAGAACGCCCACCGACGACGAGCTCGCCGTGATCTCACCGATCTGGCGTGATCTCGCCGCACGTGCCAACCAACCCCAGTACCGCTATGTCATTCGAGTCATAGATTCCGACGAACTCAACGCTTTCGCCTGTGGCGGGCACCTGCTGATCGTCACGTCGTTCGCGATCGACGAGCTGACGGCCAGAGAGCTGTCGGGCGTGCTGGCCCACGAACTCAGTCATCATCTGGGGCTCCATACCGCCGCTCTCACCGTCGGTCATTGGCTCTCACTGCCCGTGCTGATGCTGGCCCGGTTCGGTTTCTACCTGCAGAACGTCGCCCGGGCGGCAACCGATTCGTTCGTGTCGCACTCTGCCGCGTTGACGGCGCTCGGACGCGTCGCTGCCGGCGTGTTGACCGCCGTGTCGTGGGTCTTCCTCGCCGCGTTGTACGCATCCGATGCCCTCGCGAACGTCGTGGGGCAGGGTTCTGAGTACGAGGCCGATCGCCGCGCCGTGCGGATGGGTTACGGACGTTCACTCGTCGATGCGCTGCGGGCCGTGATCCGGCTGGGCGGTGGAGAGCGAGCGGTCGGCTGGAAGGCGCGCCTCGCCTCCACGCACCCACCCGCGCGAACCCGCGTCGCACGGATCGAGGCGATGATGCGCCACCCCAGCAACTGAGCTGGGCGTTCAACCCGCAGACGTGTCGCCGATCATCACATCGACGACGCCGAGCAGATCGTGTTGCCGCGGCTCAACCCACAGCGATATCGGCGATCCTCGCGTCGAGCACGCGCACCAGATCGTCGGGCGCGACACCGATGTCGAGGCCGCGTTTGCCACCGCTGACATAGATCGTGTCGAACGCGGTGGCCATCTCGTCGAGCACGGTGGGTAGCCGCCGCTTCTGGCCGAACGGGCTGATTCCCCCGCGTACGTACCCCGTGATGCGTTCGGCGACCACCGGGTCGCACATGTCGACCCGTTTCGCCCCGAGCGCCCTGCCGATCGCCTTGAGCGCGAGCTTGCTGCTGACGGGCACGATCGCCACCGCCTGCCCTGCCTCGGTGGTCACGAGCAACGTCTTGAAGACCTGGTCGGGGTCGAACCCCAGTTTCTGTGCAGCTTCCAGACCGAAATCATGCAGCGACTCGCCGCGCTCGTATTCGTGAACGCTGTAGGGCACCCCACTGCGTTCCAGCTCGTTGATCGCCGGCGTCACGACTCGAGTATGCACCCGGCGGCCTACAGTCGCGGCGTGCGTATCGCAGCCGACCCCTCAACCGATCCCGCCGACTACGAGTACACCCACCAGCTCCGCGTGCGTTTCGCCGAGACCGACGCGATGGGGATCGTGCATCACAGTCGCTACCTCCCGATGCTCGAGGAAGCCCGCATCGCCTACCTTCGCCACATCGGTCACCCCTACCAAGACATCCGCGAAGAAGGCATCGACATGAACGTGCTCGAGGCGTTCGTGCAGTATCGCCGGCCGTTGTTGTTCGACGATGTCGTCGACGTGCACATCGCCATGGCGTCGGTCGAACGGGCCTCGTTCCAGATGGCCTACGTACTCACCGTCGAGAGCGAGGTCCGCGCCACAGCGGTCACTGCGCACGGATGTGTCACACCGGCAGGTCGCCCCACGCGGCTGCCGACGTGGCTGCGCGAACTGGCGGCCAACCCTCGCTCCACCTAGCGATTCAGTGCGAGATGACGACGCAGTCCTCGTGCTCGACCAAGGTCAACCCGAACGGAGCGATCTCGGCGCGGATGTCGTCGACGCTGAAGCAGCGCCAAGCGCTCCGCACGGTGTAGGCAGCGACATCGGTGTCACCACGGCGAACCTTGTAGGTCATCGTCCATGCCATGTGATGGTCGCCCGACGGTTCACCCTCCTGCCAGCCCTCGTAGACGTGGTCGCCGACGAAGATCTCGCGGTACCGGGTCGGCGGCACGCTGAGGGGGCGATCAGGAGGGAGTACCTCGATCACGGCCGGCGCGCCGGCAGGCATCTGCTCGGCGATGTACCGCCACAGTCGTGCCCGTTCGAGGTCACCGAGGTGACCCAGCGCCGCTGATGCGATGAGGGCGCACGCCTGCTCCGGCAGCTCCGCGTGCTCGAACGTTGCCGGGTCGACCGTCGTGATCGAGCGCAGGCCGGCGTCGATCGCCAGACGGGTGTGGAGTGCGGTGCGCATCGCTTTGGACGGTTCGATTGCATGGATGTGCGCCTCGGGCACGGCCAGCTGAAGATACGACAACCCGACACCGGTCCCGGCCCCGACATCGAGGATCGGCCCGGCGGCCGGGTCGACGTCTGCGAGCAGGTCGAGCAGCTGCAACCCGAACGCTTCCCAATGCCCCGTGGCGAGCAGGTCGTAGAACTCCGCTGTCGCCTCCCCGTAGGGGTCCGCCGACGCCGAGACATCCGCCGGAGCCACCGCGTCGAGGGTCGACCACGCCCAATCCGTCGGCTCGTGGCCCGAGAGGAGCTGGACCCAGCGTGCGTCCTTCTGACCGGGCTGCCGGTCGAGTTGCCGCACGAATGGATCGGCACGGGCGGCCAGGCTGTCGAGCACTGCGGTCACCTCGTCGGTCGAGTCGAAATGATGCTGGCGTTCGGTGCGGGCCTTGAGCTCTCCGATCGTCTGCGGGCCGCGCAGCATCAGCACCGACACCAACGCCATCTCGGCGGGTTCGAGCCCCATCACCTCAGGCAGGACGTGCCGGTATTTGGTGGCGCGATTCGACGTGCTGTGCACGGTGCGGGTCAGCCCTCGTTCGCGGAGCGTGACCAGCGCCTGCTCCACCTCGTGATCGGCGAACGTCACGACTGGATCACGGCTGGTCGACTGGTTGCACGCCGTGCGGAGCCCATTGAGGGTGAGGGGATAGTTGTCGGGTGTCGTCGATTCCTTCTCGACCAGACAGCCGAGAATTCGAACCTCTGTCGAGGTGAGATCGCCATGGCGGCGCGATTCCTCCATGCCCTCTTATCGGCACCGCTCGCGCTTTCCTGGAGTCGTCGACCCCTCACTAGGGTCGCGTACGTGCGCTCCCCCAAGGATTTCTTCACCCCGCTCGCCGTCGGCGCTCCCGAGCCGTTGCGCGAGATCCCGTTCCGTCCGAGCCGGATGATCCACTTCTTCCCGTCGTCCAACGAGAAGATGCGCGGCAAGGTGCCCGACATGGTCGGCAAGGTCGATGTGCTGCTCGCCAACCTCGAAGACGGCGTGCCGGCGACCGACAAGGATGCTGCCCGTGCCGGTCTGATCGAGGTCGCTCGGTCGGTCGAGTTCGGTGACACCCAGTTCTGGACCCGCGTCAACAGCCTCGACTCGCCGTGGGGGCTCGACGACCTGACCGCAGCGGTGCTGCAGGCCGGCGAGGCTCTCGACGTGATCATGATCCCCAAGGTCGAAGGCCCGGAAGACATCCATTACGTCGATCGGCTGCTCGCCCAACTCGAGGCCAAGGCGGGGTTGCGAAAGCCACTGATGGTGCACGCCATTCTCGAAACCGCCCGCGGGGTCGCCAATGTCGAGGAGATCTGCCTCGCCTCGCCTCGCATGCAGGGTCTGTCGCTCGGGCCGGCCGATCTCGCGGCAAACCGCCGCATGAAGACCACCCGGGTCGGCGGCGGCCACCCCGACTATGTGGTGCGCCAGGACCCGAACCCCGACGACGTGGGCGCCCCGCGCGGTACCTACCAGCAGGATCTGTGGCACTACACGATCGCTCGCATGGTGGATGCCTGCGTCACCGCCGGCATCCTCCCGTTCTACGGTCCGTTCGGCGACATCGCCGACGGCGTCGCCTGTGAGGACCAGTTCCGCAACGCGTACCTGCTCGGCTGCGTCGGCGCATGGTCGCTGCACCCCAGCCAGATCGACATCGCGAAACGGGTGTTCTCACCGCGGCCCGAGGACGTGTCGCACGCCCTCCGCGTGATCGAAGCGATGGGCGACGGCACCGGAGCGATCATGCTCGACGGCAAGATGGAAGACGACGCGTCCTGCAAGCAGTGCCAGGTCGTGGTGCAGCTTGCCCGCGACCTGTCGGCCCGCGACCCCGAACTCGCCGCTGCGTACGGATTCTGACATGAGCGACTCATCACTACGCCCACGCCGATCGGTGCTGTACATGCCCGCCGCGAACGAGCGAGCGCTCGAGAAGGCCAAGACGATCCCGGCCGACGCGCTGATCCTCGATCTCGAGGATGCGGTCGCTCCCGACGCCAAGGAGGCCGCCCGCGCCAACGCTGTCGCGGCCGCCCGCTCCGGCGAGTACGGCCATCGCGAGATCACGATTCGCTGTAACGGTCTCGATACGCCATGGGGAGCCGACGACATCGCCGCAGCGGCCACGTCCGGCGCCTCCGCGGTGGTCATCCCCAAGGTCAGCTCGAGTGCCTATCTCGACGAGGTTGCTCGCAGGCTCGACGATGCCGGGGCGCCGCCCGCTATGACGATCTGGGCGATGATCGAGACGCCGACCGCGATCCTCGACATCAGATCGATCGCACATCACGAACGCGTCAATGTGCTGGTGATGGGCACCAACGACCTCGCCAAAGAGCTGCGCACGGCGATGCTGCCCGACCGCTCGCCGCTCGTCCCACATCTCGCGACGGCACTGCTGGGTGCTCGAGAGGCCGGCAAGGTGATCCTCGACGGCGTCTACAACGACGTCCGCGACCCCGACGGGTTTGTCGTCGAAGCCGAGCAGGGGCACGCGCTGGGGTTCGACGGCAAGACACTCGTCCACCCCAGCCAGGTCGAGCCGACCAACACGCAATGGGCGCCGGGCGACGACGAAGTGGACTTCTCGCGCCGCGTCATCGAGGCGTTCGAAGTGGCGGAAGCTGCCGGACGCGGCGTGATCACCGTCGACGGCAAGATGATCGAGAACCTCCACGTCGACTCGGCGCGCCGGGTGCTGGCCGTCGCCGACGCGATCGCTTCCATCGGCTGATCCCGGTGGGACGGGAACTGATCGGTCGGCGGCGACGTCGAACACGGCATGGGCCCGACGGGCCCGGCTCGGAGATCAGACATGTTCCGCCAGATCGGCATCTTGCTCATGCTCACCGGCCTGGGGGCCACGGCCTGCGGAGACGACGGCACTGCGGCCCCGGTCGCCCCACCCGACCCGGGCGCCGAGTCACCGCAGACCACCGAACCACCATCGCCCCCGCCGACGTCCGTCGAGACGACATCACCCACGAGCGGTACCGATCCGCCGAACGAGGCCGGCTTCGGCGAGCCGGCCCAGTACCCCGGTGAGTTCCTCGCCTCCCCTGCATTCGCCCTGACGGGGACCGTCCGCGTCCTCGACAACGGTTGCTTCATGCTCGATTTCGACAACGAGCAGCGGGTCGTGGCGTTTCCCGAAGGCTTCGTCACCGATCCCACTGACCCGGCCACTGTCGTCGCCACCGACGGATCCAAGATATTCGACGGCGCGTCGATAGACGCGACCGGGCGAAGCCTGCCCGTCGACCTGATGACGGGAGGCCGGGACAGCCGGTGGGGAAACGAGCTCGACTACTGCGACCCGGGGGCGACGGATCTCATCGTGCTCGACACCGCCACCCTCGCGTTCGACCCGACCTCGCTGACCACCGATGATCTGGTCGGCCTGGTCACCGATTCCGAATTCACCGAGCCGTGGCCGTGCGGCTACGGGTTCGCTACGTCGACGGCCGATCAACACGTCGGTCTGACGATCTACGCCCTCGCCGAACCGTCGGGGCCCGGCACCGTCACGCTGCCAGATACTGCATGGAGTGCACAGGTGACCGTGGGAACGAACCTCTTCTCACAGAACTGTGATGACGTCATCGAGTTCTGGGAACCAGAAGCCGTCGTCGCTGCGTCGTGGCCGATGACAGCCGGCACCTTCACGCTCGACATCCCGGCTGGCCCGACGACCGGCTGCGGCATGAGCCGGGTCACGACGACCCTCATCGGAGCGATCGTCGACACCCCATCTGGACCGATCCCGCTCGACGACGTCGAACTCACGAACGCAGCATGGGGTTGCTTCGCAGGTTGACGGGTCGGAACTCGTCACGCTGCAGTGACGTCGCGGCATCGCCGATATGTTCCACTCCTCCGAACGATCGACACAAGAACGCCGGCGGCAGGGCCGAACAGCGAATCAGAGTCGGCGCACGTCGGCCGGACGACCCGTGTTGCCGTACGCGATTCCCGCCATGCGCTGGAGATGCGACAGATCGTGATGCATCAGCCGTGGCGTCGCTGCCATCAGGCCCCCGTCGGCTCTGACCGCCTCACCGGTCACGAACCGCGAGTGCTCGCCGGCGAGCCAGATCGCGACGTCGGCGATCATCTCTGGCTCGCCCCGCTCGGGCCACGGCTGGATCTCGCGACGCCATTCGTCGGTGACATCGGGTCGGCCGCGGTGCAACAGGTCGGTGTAGACCGCGCCCGGGCACACCGCGTTGACCCGGATGTGGTGCTGCGCCAACTCGACGGAGGTCGACTGGGTGAGGCTGATGACCGCCGCCTTGGTCGCGGAGTAGGCCTGTGGCCCGCCGCCGCCGCTGAGCCCCGCCACCGAAGCAGTGTTGACGATCGCTCCGCCGCTCCCCTGTTCGATCATCGCCCGTGCGGCATGTTTGATGCCCAAGAAGACAGATCTCACATTCACCGCAAAGGTGACGTCCCACGCGTCGACGGTCTGCTCGGTGATCGGTCCGAAGGCGCCGCCGATTCCGGCATTGTTGAACATCGCGTCCAGTCGTCCGAACGCATCGACGGCCACGTCGACGAGCGCTTCGACATCGGGCTCGTGCGACACGTCGGCCTGAACGAACCTGGCCCGGTCCGGGACGCCGATCGACTCCAACGCCGCCCGGCCGCGCTCGTCGTTCAGATCGCCGATCACGACCGACCCTCCCGCGGCGACGATCTTCGTCGCGATCGCGAGGCCGATGCCGCCACCGCCACCGGTCACGATCGCTACCTGGCCTGTCGGATGCTCCATCGACGAGAGCGTACGGTGCGGTCTAGGTTGGGGACGTGCCCGACGATGTCAACGATGCACACGTCGCCTCCGAACCGGTGGCCTTGTCCGACGAGGAACTGACGAGACTCGCTCTGGCGGCCGATCCCGATGCGCCGATCCCGGCCGATGCCGTGCCGTTCGGCGTCGCCGACGGCCTGGGTGTCGAACTGCTGCCATCTTGGTACATGCCGGCACCGAGCCTTCGGCGATCGCGTCGGCGCACGGTCGTGTTCGCCGGCCTCGTCTTTTCGTTCGTGGTCCTCGACGTGATGGGCCTGTGTGTGACCTACGGCTTCCCCGACCCCGTCTGGAAGTAGTGACCGGCTCCCACCGGGTGACAGCGGCCCGATCGGCTGGCAAGCTGTCACGATGGCCACGGATTCACCACACTTCGGTTCGACGCACGACGGCGATCATCCAGACCGTGACGACGAGTGGACGAGGTTGCGAGCCGAACACCTGCGCCCCCATGGCGAGCGACCGGCGTCATCTGCATCGGGCGTGCACCATCAGGCGCTGATCTCATCGAATGTCGAGCGAACGATCGACTTCTACCAGGGTCTGCTCGAGTTCCCGCTGACCGATCTGTTCCAGAACCGCGACTACGAGGGTTCGACCCACTTCTTCTTCGATATCGGCAACGGTAATGCGTTGGCCTTCTTCGACTTCCCGGGATTGGGTCTCGGCGATTATCGAGAAGTGCTCGGTGGCCACCATCACCTTGCGATCTCGATGTCGCACGACAACTGGGTCCGCATCAAGCAGAAGCTCGACGACGCCGGTATCGAGACCTGGGTGCACAAGACGTCGGTGTACTTCACCGGGCCCGACGGCGAACGGCTCGAACTACTCGGTGAACCGTTGGGTCAGATGTACGGCAGCCAGGTCCTCTGAGGTCCCCGAATCAGCGTCGCGAACGCTGTCGGGACGCACTTCACTGCAGGGTCGGCGGGCGGTGCAACACGACCGGGCATTGGGCGTGGCGCACGATTTCGGCGGCCACGCTGCCGAGCCGCAATCGTTCGAGTCCGGTCCGGCCGTGGGTGCTCGCGAAGATCAGCGAGGCGTTGTTGCGGTCGGCGAAATCGACGATAGATCGCGACGGACGGTCACCGTGCAACACGTCGTACTCCATGTCGTGGCCGGTCTGCCGGTGCATGTCGTGGGCCAGTCGGGCCGGATATGCGGACTCCGACACGTCACCGTCGATTCGGATGTCCGGGTCGATCACTTCGACCAGCCACGGCACGGCGCCGAACTCGATCGCCCAGGCAGCGGCGATCGGCACGATCTTCTCGCCGGATTCCGAACCGTCGACCGGAACGACGTAGGCGCCATCGAGGTCTCCTGCATCTTCCGAGACGTGTGGCCCGATGACGACCAGGGGTCCGAACACGAGTCGCAAGAGTTCATCCGTCGTGCTGCCGAGCACGGCTGCCGATCGGCCGTGACCGTGGGAACTCATCACGATCGTTGCGCCGGAAAGGGTCTCGACATGATCTGCGACTGCGCGCGCGACCGAGTCGCTCGCCAGCACCTGTGCCATGGGTTGGATCGGGAGGTCGCCGAGGCGGTCGAGGCCATCGCGAAGGTCGGTCTGAGCTGGGCCGACATCGGCCAACCGGTCGACGACGGTGACGACATCGAGCTTTCCATCGACCGTTGCGGCCATCCGAGCCGCGATCGGTACCGAAGCCCAGGATGCTGCCGAGCCATCGATCGGCACAACGAGATGCTGAAACATGGCAACCTCCTTGGACGAACCATGTACTGATTCGATCGTCGCGAGGCGAGCCCGGACGAGACAGAGGCTTTCGACCCCGC
>JAHEDX010000022.1 GCA_024641005.1 Acidimicrobiaceae bacterium | reverse complement strand
ACGAACCGATCGACGAAAGGCACCGAACATGCGCCGTCAACTTCCCGCCCGATTCTGGCTCGAGACGATCGCCGCGGTCGTCGGATTGGCCTTGTTCGCATTGACGCTCGTCACGCGCGAATGGTTCGAGCTGTTGACCGGGGTCGACCCGGACGGGGGAAGCGGTGCGCTCGAAGTCTTGCTCGCGGTCGGTCTGCTCGCCGTCTCGGCGACATCCGCCCTTGCAGCACGCAGGCAGTACGGCCGAGCCGCACTATCTGCCTGAGCAAGGTTCGGTCAGACTCCGATCACGCCGATGCCCAGATCGACGAGCCCGCCGTTGAGCTGGGCCAGGTCGCCATCGACCAGAGCGGCCAGCGCGGTGATCTGCTGGTCTGCTTGGCCGCCGAGTTTCCGATATACCGCGTACGACTGGGCGGTCGGACGAGCGTCGGCGCTGCTGACGACCGGTGGTAGCCCACTCAGCTTCTCGAACAGTTTCTCGCGGTAGTTGAGCGAGTCGCCATCAGCCGTGAGCTCGGGCTGCACCAGCTCGTTCTCGACGATCTCGAGCTGCTCCCGGAGGGCCTTCGCTGCTGCCGCGACCGGGGCTGCCGCCTCGACGTCGACCAGCCGTTCGACCCAGCCATCGAGCTGTCGCTTCAGTGACCGAATCGTGTTGACGCTGGTAGCAATCTGCGACAACTTGTCGCGCATCTCGATCAGGAAATCGAACTGTTCGGCCAGATCGGTCACGCTCGTGGTGACCCGAGGATCCTTCAGCAATTCGAACGACTGCGTCATCGTCCAGTCACCCACCGTCAGCGTGGCGTGGTAGATACCCGGCTTGGCGAGTGGCCCGCCCGGACGTTGGTGGTAGTCGGTGTCGACCATCTTCACGCCGTCCGGGTATGTCATCGGCCACTGGAAGCTGTTCATGCCAGGCGCGGCGGTGATGTACAGCCCGTGGCGATCCTTCTTGTCGGCAGGAATGGTGCTCGAGAACGTCTCGACCTCGTTGCCGTCGACGTCGCTGATGGTCAAGCTCGCCTCACCGACGTCTGCCGCCTCGAGGAAGTAGGTGATGCGCACGCCCCGCTCGAGGTCGTCGCCGGCATCGAGTACCCGCTTCGTCTTGTGGCCGGTCTCGTGTTCGTCGAGGTAGAAGGTGGCGTTCTGGCCGCTGCTGACGTGGTAGTTCTTGCCCCCGGTGGAGCCACCCCAGGCTGCGGTGATGTGTGGGGGTGTTCGCACCACGTCACGGGGCTTGAGCAGGTACCGTTCGGAGCCGAGCAGGTCGTCGTGCATCTGGTGGAGGGGCGTCAGATCGTCGAGAATCCAGAACGAGCGCCCGTGCGTCGCGACGACCAGGTCGGTGTCCTTGATGACGAAGTCGTAAATGGGCGTGACGGGCAGATTGCACTGGAGCGACTGCCAGTTCGCGCCGTCGTCGAACGAGACGTGGATACCCAACTCGGTACCGACGTACAACAGACCCTTCCGACCGGGGTCTTCGCGAACCACGCGACAGAACTCGTTGCCGGGTAAGCCGCGGTCGATGCGCTCCCAGGTGGATCCCAGGTCGGCCGTCTTGTAGACGTACGGTGCGTAGTCACCCATCTTGTGCCTCGCAACCGTCATGTACGCCGTGCCAGGGGTGTGGGGTGATTCGGCGATCATCGTGACCTGCGAGAACTTCGGCAGGTCGAGTGGGGTGACGTTCGCCCACTCGCCACCGTCGTCCATCGAGACGTGCACGAGGCCGTCGTCGGAACCGGCCATCAGCACGCCTTGCTGATGGGCAGACGCCATCAACGAGAAGATCGTGGCGTACATCTCGGCGCCGGCGGTATCCATCGTGAGCGGGCCCGAGACACCGAGCGTGTCGGGGTCGGCATAGGTGAGATCGGGGCTGATCGCCTCCCAGCTGTGCCCCTCGTCGGTGGTGCGGAAGACCTTGTTGCCAGCGGCGTACAGCACATCGCTGTCCTGGGGCGAGAACACGATCGGATACGTCCACTGGAAACGCACCTCGGCCGTTTCGCCATCGTGATACGCCTCTGGCCAGACATTCACGAGTTGGGTCTGCTTGGTGGAATGGTCGTAGCGCTGCAGCGCATCCCCCCCTCCCGGCGAGCTACCGATCGCGCCGACGTACACGATGTTCGGGTCGTCGGGCTTGGGCGCCACATAACCGCTCTCGGCAGTGCCCGGCGGGTAGCAGTCGGCCCAGTTGATCGCTCCGAGACCGGTCTGACTGGGTACGGCGATGCTCGAGTTGTCCTGCTGCGATCCGTAGACCGTGTACGGAAATCGATCGTCGGTGGCGACGTGGTAGAACTGCGCCGTCAACTGGTTGTAGATCGTCGACCACGACTGGCCGGCGTTGAACGACACCCAAGCGCCGCCATCGTCGCAGCCGATCATCCGGTCGGGATTGGCCGGGTCGATCCACAGCGCATGGTTGTCTCCATGGGGGGTGTGGAACTCCTCGAACGTCTTACCGCCGTCGATCGACTTCCAGGCCCTCATGTTCATGACGAACACCGTGTCGGCGTCGGTGGGGTGGGCGATGACGTGCTGGTAATACCACGGCCGCCATCCGAGGTCGGGGTTCGACGAGACCTTCTCCCACGTCTCACCGATGTCGTCCGAGCGGAACAGGCCGCGCTTGCGGCCCTCGGCTTCGATCATGGCGAACACCCGACCGGACCGAGCGGGAGAGACCGACACCCCGATCTTGCCCAGCGTGCCGTCGGGCAATCCCGGCCGGTCGCTGATGTTCTCCCAGGTATCGCCACCATCGCGCGACCGCCACAGCCCACTGTCGGGGCCACCGCTGTCGATCGACCAGAACGTGCGGCGTGTCTGCCAGATGGTCGCGAACAGGATGCGCGGATTGCCCGGATCGAGCGCCACGTCGACCGCTCCGGCGCGTTCACTGACGTGGAGGACGAGCTCCCAGTTCTCGCCGCCATCCTTCGATCGGTACAGGCCGCGCTCGGGATTGTCCTTCGACGCATGGCCGAGCGCGGCGACATACACCAGATCAGGGTTGTCGGGATGAACACGGATCTCACCGATGTGACGGGATTCGGGCAACCCCATGTGTCGCCAGCTCACTCCCGCGTCGGTCGACTTGTAGACGCCGTCGCCGTGGGTGACGTCGATACGGATCGTCGACTCCCCCGTGCCCGCATAGATCACGTTCCCGTCCGACGGGGCGACCGCCAGGGCCCCGATCGAACTGGCCGTGAGGAATCCATCGGTCACGTTCTCCCAGAACTGGCCGGCATCATCAGACTTCCAGACACCACCGGCGACGGCACCGAAATAGAAGACCGACTGCCGCTTCGGGTCGGCAGCGACCGCCACCACACGCCCCCCTCGGGTCGGCCCGATGCAGCGGTAGCGGAGTTGGCTCAGGAACTTCGGATCCACGGTGGGCATGACGTGAATCCTGCCACCGGCCGACGTGTGGGGAACAACCGCAACGCCGATCGACCGGGAGCCGCTCGTTGCGGCTACCAGAACGCAGCTGCCGGGCCGGCCTCAACCATGTGCATCACGTCCGGATCCCCGGGGATGGTCTCGATGAACGACCATGTTGCTCCGAGTTCCCGAAATGCGGCGTATTCATCGCTTCCGCGTGGTCGAACGGCGATGTCGAACCCGTCGAGCGTGCCTCGCTCTTCGGTGACGACGGTCATCATCTCGGCGAGCCCCCGTGCGTCGATCTCGATCGGCACCAGACCGTCGAACCGGGCAGCTCGGCGAACGGGTCGACGGGCGTCGCCCCGGGCGGCGAACCACATCGGTATCCGGGGTCGCTGGACGGGGCGGGGCAGTACGGTGACGCCTTCGGCGACGAAGTGTTCTCCGTGGAAGTCGACCTGCTCGCCACTCCAGAGAGCGACGAGCAGGTCGGCGCCCTCGTCCAGACGGCTGCCCCTCACCCGAGCGTCGGTCACCTCCCCGAACCCGCTCAGCTCGCGCGACGTGTCGACGCCCAGGCCGAGCCCCATCGTGAGTCGGCCCTCGCTCAGATGATCGAGCGTGATCGTTTCGCGCGCCAGCTTGATCGGCCGACGACGAGTGATGGGCGTGACCATCGGCCCGATTCGCACTCGGGTCGTCGCGATCGCCATCGCCGCCATCGCGATCCACGGGTCGGCGATCTCCTGTGGCTCGTCAGCGGGTCGAAGCACATGGTCCCAGACGAACACCCCGTCCCAGCCGGCCCGCTCGGCCGCCAGCGCGAGTTCTGCCATGGCCGACGGCGCTGACAGTTCTGCGACAGGAGGCACGAGCAACGCGTGTTTCATGATCGCGCGACCCTACCGAGGTGGGAGGAGTTGACCGATCTGCCGCTGGCTCGCCGGTAGCGCCGGCCCAGGGTTCGGCGAATACTCTCGAGGTCATGTCACCGGGAACGACGGTCACCGACTTCATCGACGCGATCGAGCGCATGGACGTTGCGGGGGCGGTGGCACTCGCTGCCGACGACATCTCGTACGAGAACATGCCCATCGCTCCAGTCGTCGGTCGCGAGGCACTCACCCAGGTGTTGACGATGTTCCTCGGCTCCGCCGACGAGGTCGATTGGAGGATCCTGAGTCAGTACGAGAGCGGCAACGTCGTGGTCAACGAGCGCCTCGACCGGTTTCGGATCGGCGACGGCTGGCTCGAACTCCCGGTGGCCGGCTTCTTCCACGTCGACGGCGAGGGCAAGATCGCCGTCTGGCGGGACTACTTCGACATGGGCAGCTACCAGCGTCAGTTGACCGAGCTCACCGGGACCTGACGTCGGGATCTCGCCTGGGCGCATGGCTCCGACCGGCAGGGGCGTTTCCCTACCGAGACGGACGGCGCGTCAGTTGCGGACCCGGATCGAGTTCACAGCGGTGGTGCCCTGGTCATCGACCTGGACCACTGCCGTCATCGTCGTCGACACTCCATCCAGCGTCGCCGTGGAGTCGAGCCGTAACTCGAAGGCCGCCGGGCTGGACTCGACCCGGATGATGAACGCCGATGCAGACGCCGACGCCTGCAGGGCGATACGGGCGAGAGCGGCACCACCGAGCAGCTGCCCGTTGGCACGGTTTGTGACATTGCCGAAGGTGAGCTGGGCTCGCGGCGCCCAAAGCAGGCCGTGGATGGCGAGATCGCTGTTGTTGCCGGACTTCGTCCACACCACGTCGGTGTTGTAGGTCAGGCTGCTGGCACGCTGATTCGGCGTCGTCGATTCGATCGTCTGGATCGACACGAGCGAGTCACCCTGGAGCCGCCGCAGGATCTCGAGCGAACCCTTGTTGCCGATCTCGATCTTGGCAGTCCCTCCCAGATACCAGGTCGCGCCGGAGCTCGATACGACGCTGTCGGCCGCGATCGCGGCGGCGCACGGCGCGTTCGGGATGTACTGCTGGTCACCGTAGAGACGATGATCGGCCCATCCAGCGGTAACGATCGAGTTCGTGACGTCGACGGTGACGTTGTCGAAGTAGTAGTTGCCGGCCCGGAAGTACGAGTTCTGCCCCAACACCGGGGCCACCGTGTAGCGACCCGGCCGGAACACGGTGCACCCGCCCGACGTCGATGGCGCAGGATTCGTGTTGCCGAGGTCGGTCACCGGCGGAAACGAGCCGATAGGCGGGGCGCTGAAGACCTGGGACCACGGCTTGGGCACGCAAATGGCGCCCCGGAACGCTGGCTTGAACGACAGTCGCGAGTCGAGCGCAGTGATCCGTGGCTCACAGTTCGCCCGGTAGTACCAGACATCGCCGTCCTCGATCGTCACCGGAGCTTTCAGGTCCGACCGGACAGGGTCCGACACCCAGACCGGTCCACCGAGCAGTTTCTGGATTCCGCCACCCGCCTGCGACTGCAGCATCCATTGAGAGGCCGGCACTCCTTCACCGGTCACGATGACCGCCCATGCCTTGATGTCGCCGATGCCACCACCACCGCGTGTGCACGTGACGGTGACGTCGGAGCCATTGAGGTGAGCAGGGAAGTCGATCGAGTACCCGGAGCGTCCGAGGTTCGTGAGGCATGCGGCATACGCGGAGTTCTGGAGTCGCTCGATCGCATACCGGAGTCCGCCATCCGCCGCGGCAAGGCGATCGGCCCTGGCCTCGACGACTCGGCCATACCGCAGGTCGGTGGCGATGTAGCCGGCGAGCGATGCGATCACCATGGACAGCACGACCGCCATGACGAGCACGAGCGGCAGCACGCTGCCGTCGTCACGGCGCTGGGAACGAATCTCGTACATGGGGCTGTCCATTCAGTTGGTGACGGTGAGGATCTTGGAGGCCAGCGCGGCACCGGTGCCATCACGAACGGTCAGCTGATGCGGGCCGGCCGCCCACAACTCGGTTCCTTGTGGATGGCCGTACAACGTGACGCCGTATGGAGCGGCGTTGCCGAAGTTCTGGATGTATTGACCGTTGGGCGCGCCGGTGTCGTACTGGAGTGTGAGCCCGACGCAGTAGCCCGATGAGACCGTGATGCCGACCGACACGTTCTTCTTGAGCTTCCCGGTTCCGTTGCTCGACAACGTCACGGTCGACGGCGAGACCGTCATCGCCGACACCACACAGGGCGGTGGCAGCGAGGTCGTCGTGGTGGTGGAGGTCGAGGTCGTCGTGGCAGCCGCCGAAACGCTCAACGTGATCGTGGATGTCGCCGAAGCCCCTGCTGGATCGCTAACCGTGTACCCGAACGCGAACGTCCCGGTCGACGCTCCCGGCGTCACCGTCGCTGTGGCGCCGGTTGCCGTTACCTGCCAGCCCGCTGGCACGCCGGTGAACGCAACCGTCAACGGATCGCCGTCCGGGTCCGACGTCGGCAGGTTGATCACGACGGGCACCATCGGGTTGGCTGCGATCGTCACGGGGCCCGCGACCGGCGCCCGGTTCACTGCCGCAGTCGTCGTAGTCGTGGTCGTGTCCGTCGGCGATGGCGGGATCGGCGGCAGTGTGTCGCTCGGGTTCTTCGAAGCGGCGTCGATGAACACCTTGGCGCCGGCGAGCGTGGTGACCGATATGACGAGCTGGTCGACCTGGCCGTCGCGGTCTGCGTCGAGCAGGGTGACCTGCGGCGGAGTGCTGGCGAGTCGACCCGACATCGACATCGACACAGGTACCCCGAGATTCGATGTCCCCGAACATGCGAGCCGCACGATACGCGCGGCCGTTCCATCGGGGACGAACCGGTACGCGGCCACATAGCGCGTCGTGATTCCTTGAAATGTTTCCTTCCAGTTGAGCCGCAACATGTTCCGCCCGGGATCGACGCCGCTACACCCGCTGGCTGTCGACGGAACGCTGTCCATGCCTCCCGGTTCGGTGGAATCGACATCGGACGGCAGCCACGTCGTGATCCCCTGCACGGCCACGCTGGAGTCGGCTCGGGAGGTGGTTCCGGGGAGTGTCCGCAGGCTGACGACGATCACGAACGCGATGACGGTCACGATCAGCGACGTGACCAAGACACTGATCAGCAGTTCCACGAGCGTGAAGCCAGGGTCCGGCTCGCGCTGCAACGTCTGGGATGTCATTTCACGACCTCGACGGATTCGATGATCTTGCCGCTCATCGACCGGACCTCGATCTCGATCAACTGCAAGCTGAGCGACGGATCGCAAGCGCTGCCGAAGACGTACTCGATGTCCACATCGCTGTCGGTATTCGTGGCGTTCCAGAACCGGACTTTCGGGACGATCCTGATCTGGTGATCGTCCCAACCCTCCGGGTTTGCGACCCGGTCGATGACGAGGTCGTACGCGGCGCGTGCGGCCGCTTCACCCCTGTCGGGTTTGACAGGGTCGCAGTACACCTTCGGCGCCGCGTACAACACGTCGGACGCCGATTGCAGCCAGGCGTGGGCGTTGGAATGATCGCGATGCAGTGTGCCTGCGAGGATCGTCGCTCGCAGCGCGGCCATCGAGCCGGCGACCACACCGCCGAGCAGCACGATCGCGATCAACACCTCGATCAAGGTCATCCCCACATCGCTGCGCCGCCGGAGGGCATTCGGGTCGGTTGACCGGTGTGACATGCCGTGTCATCGGACCCGCCCTACTGCGAGTCGAGCCTTCGCGGCACCATAGACAGCGATACGTCAGATGCTCTAGTGCAAATGTGTCATACGGCGCCGCAGATACGAACCATGACACTGCCGCGTCCCACCGATGCGTATGATCTCGCGCCACGTGGGCTCCCCGGCCGACGTCTCGCGAGCGTGATCAGATGCCCGACGTCGATGAGAAGACAACCACCGGACCGTCATTCGAGCGGCGCATCCGAACGGTGCTGTGGATCCTGCTGACGGGCACGTTCCTCGTCGCTGCGAGCGGGATCGTCTCGGCGTGGGCGTTGACCGACTCGGCACGCGACGTCAGCTCCGTCGAACATGCGAGCGATGTCCTCGACGGCATTCGCGCAGGCATGGTCGATCAAGAAACCGGTGTTCGAGGGTTCATCCTCACGAGCCGCGAAGACTTCCTCGTGCCATATCCGAAGGGCGGCGAGACAGCACGGGCAAACCGTGAGCTGCTCGACGAGACGGCGACCGGCATCGCCGGCCTCGATTCCCTCGCCGCCTTGGACGCATCGATCTCGTCATGGCAGGCGATCGCTGACGAGGAGATCGCCCTGGTCCGGAGCGGACGGATCGATGAGGCGCGTGCGATCGTCGAGTCCGGCGTGCCAAAGGCGCGCTTCGACGAGATCCGTGAGAACCTCGGAGCGATCGATGCTTCGCTCGCGCGGACCATCGTCGAACGAAACGCGCGTCAAGTCGAACTCGAACGACGATTGGCGATGCTCGGTGTGATCGTTCTCGTCGCGGGCACCGCCATCATCATCGCGACACTCCGGTGGCTGCGACGATCGGTGACCCGACCCCTCGCAACGCTCACCGGAGCCGTCGGCGCTGGTCGCGAGGAAGATTTCGAAGCGCTCGCGGGCGACGCCGCCGGCGAGGTGGCAGCGATCGCTCGGAGCGCCGATCTGCTGCGATTCAACAAGGACGTCGAACGAAACGAAGCAGTCCTTGTCGCCGAACAAACCGAGCGGGCTCGGGTTGCAGCGGACCTGCACGACGGCGCCGTCCAGATGTTGTTCGCGTTGCAGCTGCGCCTGCAACACCTGCTGGGGCGCAAGCTGGTCGGCCACGACCCCGACGACGAGACCGTCACGGTGGTGAGACAAGGGATCGAGGTGTTGGAGTCGACCCAGGCGCAGCTGCGAGTACTGATGTTCGATCTTGCTCCTCCAGGGCTGGGTAGCAAATCGCTCGCTGAGGTGCTCGCTGCAACGGTCCCGCAGGTGCTCGAGCCGCCGACCCGAGTCGATCTCGATGTGCCCGACGACGTCGAGTTCAGCATGGCCTCACAACTCGTCATCTGCCGAGTGGTGATCGAGGCGATCCGCAACGTCAACCGGCACGCCGCAGCGACCAACGTGACGATCCGGATCCGTCAGGAGGGAGCTGATGTCTCGGTCGAAGTCATCGATGACGGCAAGGGCTTCGACCCGCTCACCACCGTCGCAACCGGACATTTCGGGCTCGAGATCATGAGCACGATCGTCTCGTCGGTCGGCGGTACGTTCGCTCTGCACTCAGCTCCGTCGGAAGGCACCGGAGTCAGCTTCCGCGTGCCTGCATGATCGGCGACCCTGCACCGACTCAGCCGTCGTCGAGATCGATGACACCTTGGCGCACGGCGATGACGACCGCCTCGAGCTGCGAGCGCGCACCCAGTTTGGTCAGCACGGCTCGAATGTGATTCCGAGCTGTGTGTACCGAAATGTACAGCTCGGTGGCAATCTGGTTCACCGGCAGGGGACGAGCCAAGAGCCGCAGCACCTCGAGCTCCCGCTCTGTCAGATCGGTCCCGACGGCAGGACGAACGGTCCGCACCAGGCGTCGCATGGCGGACGCCGGGAACACCACGCCACCTGCGGCAACGGTACGCACCGCCTGCGCGAGCTCCGGGGTCTCGTAGCCCTTGTGGACGAACCCTGAGCAGCCTGCCTGGACAGCGTCGACGATCACGCCACCATCGACAACAGCAGAGATGAGCAGCACTTTCGAACCGCCGACCTCGGCGGCGAACGTTGCCACATCGAGGCCCGACCCGTCGGGGAGTTGATAGTCGGTGACGACGACGTTCGGCCGGAAGCGTTCGATCTCCCGACGAGCGCCGGCGACGTCGCTCGCAACGGCGACGACATCGAGGTCGGCTTCGGTGTGCAGCACCGCTGCAAGACCGTCACGCACCATTGGATGATCGTCGACGATCAAAACGGTCGTCGTGTCGGACACGCACCGTACCGTAGCCCGCGCGCCAGGACTGCGGAAGGTAGGGACAACCCCACCACGCCGACACCGGTGGGCGGGCGTGACCCTCTTGTCGAAAAGGAAGACGATGGAGGTATGACAACCTCACTGGACTCCTCGCTCAGCCAACCAGTGGCACCGACGGACCGGCCGCGCAAGCATTCGGCAGGACACATCATTGCGATCGTCGTCGGCTGCTTCATGCTGTTTCCCGGACTCGCCATGGTCGCCGGGGGCGGCGCGATCGCCATCGCCCAGGCCGTCGCCACCGACGATGACGGCTATTTCACCTTCACCCTCGATCGTGTCGAGAGCGAGGGTGTGGCGGTCGCAACAACCGATCTCTGGCTCGACGACGTCGAAGGCGACGCATCACCGTGGATGCTCGACTGGCTCGACCTCGACCTACGACTGCGGGTCGACGGCGCAGCGACGACCGACGACGTGTTCGTCGGGATCGCGAGAACCAGCGATGTCGAGCGGTACCTCGGGCTGTCCGCCTACTCCGAGATCACACGGATCGACGGGCACACCCCTGAGTTCCAGCAGGTCGCCGGGGTTCGCCGGGTCGCACCGCCGCTGGAACAGGATTTCTGGTCGGTCAGCGCATCGGGCCCGGGAGAACAAGAACTCACATGGAACGCTCGGGGCGGACGCTGGTCGGTCGTGATGATGAATGCCGATGGGTCGCCCCTCGTCGCCGCCGACGTCGAAGTGGGAGCACGTTCGGGCGCGGTGACCCCGATCGCGGTCACGCTGCTCGTGATCGGTGGGCTCGTCACCGCCGCCGCCGTGGTGCTGATCGTCGTCGGCGCCCGTGGCCGTCGCACGCCGGGAACACCCGTACAGGACCGGCCGGCCGGAACGACTCCGTTCCCCCCGCCGACGCCGGAGACGGCGGCTCTTCTCGACGACGAGCAGCATCGACCGACACCCGTCGGATGAAGCGCTGATCGATCAGGCGGCACGCCAACGGGCACGCGGCAACTCGACGTCGGGCACGGGCATCTGCTCGAAATCGCATCCGGCCGGAGCCTTGAAACTCAAGAAAATACTTTCCTCTTGGCCTGCGGTCGCCTACGGTTACCCGATGCGAGTCCACCTCGATGCAGGTACGTGCCAGGGCCACAATCGCTGTTACGCGCTGGCACCCGAGCTGTTCGACGTCGACGACTACGGCCAAGCAGTCCTGCTTGTCGAAGATGACGTGCCAAGCGGCATGCACGACATGGCCCGACTCGCGGCCGCCAACTGCCCAGAGTACGCGATCAAGATCACGGAGAACGGCTGACATGACCGACATCGTCAACGACGACACCACGACCGACCGACCGGCACCGCGCAGCGGATCGGACTATGTCATGACCTTCGGCGACAGCCCCGAGGGCAGCGACATCTGGCAGCGTGTGCCATACGACGCCGACGACTACGGTTCGGTCACCGACTTCGCCAACGACTTCGATCACGCCGTCCCCGAGTACAACCCCGACGCACCACACGTCTGGAAGGAACTGCGAGAGGGCGGCTGCCCGGTCGCCCATTCCGAACGCTACGGCGGCATGTGGGTACCGCTGACTCACGACACGGTGCAAGAGGTCGCATACGACACCGACAACTTCACCAGTCGCTCCGTGGTCGTCTCGGTCGGCCGTCCCGGCGACCTGGCGATGCCCGCGCCAATCGGTGGGGCACCTCCCATCACCAGCGATCCGCCATTTCACAACATGGCTCGTCGGCTGTTGCTCCCCGCGTTCGCTCCGAAGCAGATCGAACCGTGGGAACCCGAGATCCGGCTGCTCTGCCAGAAGTTGCTCGACGAGATGGGCGACATCACCCCCGGTGAGACCGTCATCGACGCCGCAGTCCAATACGCGCAGAACATCCCCGTCAACGTGATCGGACGCATGCTCGGCTTCCCGGCCGAGGACGAGGCGCTGTTCCGCAGGTTCGTCCACGACGTGCTCGAGCGCATCACCGAAGAACCCGGCACCCGCGACGGCATGGAGGACCTCGGCAACTACATCCATGCGCAGATCCAGGATCATCGTGACAACCCGCGCGAGGATCTGACCAACT
This sequence comes from Acidimicrobiaceae bacterium, assembly GCA_024641005.1. Lineage (GTDB taxonomy): Bacteria > Actinomycetota > Acidimicrobiia > Acidimicrobiales > Ilumatobacteraceae > Ilumatobacter. Next base: position 41,083 of record JAHEDX010000022.1, on the reverse strand, counting down.
ACCTGCTCAATGTCGAGATCGAGGGAACTCCTGTCGACGACGACGTAGTGGGCGGCATGATCGTTCTGCTGTTGATCGCCGGGATCGACACCACCTGGTCGGCGATCGGTAGCTCGTTGTGGCATCTCGCCCAACACCCCGAGGATCACCAGCGTCTGCTCGACGACCCCGACGTGATGATCTTCGCCCTCGAGGAATTCCTACGTGCATACGCACCCGTCACGATGGCCCGCCTGGTCGCCAAGGACAACGATTTCCACGGATGCCCGATGAAGAAGGACGACTGGGTGTTGTTGCCGTTCCCCGCCGCCAATCGTGATCCGAGGAAGTTCGAAGATCCCGACACGTTCATCGTCGACCGTGAGGAGAACCGTCACGCCGCGTTCGGGCTCGGGATCCACCGGTGCCTCGGTTCCAACCTGGCTCGTCTCGAACTGAAGGTGGCGATCGAGGAGTTCGTCAGACGATTCCCGGCATTCGAACTCGCCGGTGACACCCGCTGGAGCGTCGGCCAGATCCGCGGCCCTCGCGAACTTCCCGTCCGCATCCTCGAAGTCGCCGACTGAGCCGAGAAGACCAACAGATCCGGTCAGCACAAGATCCCAGCAGTATCTGCTCTGGCATCGCGGCCCATGCACAGCCACATCGACAACGACAGCACCCCTGATCCGCTGCGGGACCGGCTCTTCGATGCCGCGTGCGGGGTGTTCGCCTCGAAGGGCTATGACGGAACCAAGCTCATGGACATCGTCCGGGCCTCCGGACTGTCGAGCGGTGCCGTCTATGGCCGCTTCACCTCCAAGGACGAGTTGCTCCTCGCTGCCGTGATCGATGCAGTTGAGCGGAACGCGATCGTCACCCGGTTCAGCGGGCTCCCCGTCGCGGAGATGCTCGCCGAAGCGAGCCGGGCAGACCAGCCGCTCGACGATCACGAGGCGATGCATCTCGAAGCGTTCATCGCCGCCCGCCGCGAACCGACGCTCGCTGCAGCGATCGCCGAGGCACGCCACCGCTGGCGAGCCACCATCGCCGAGCCACTCATCGAGCGCGCGTCCGAGGACGGCTCGGCCAGCCCGGATGCCGACTTCGACTCGCTCGTCTACCTCATGCAGACGCTACACCTCGGCCTGCTCGTCCAACGCGGCGCAGGACAACATGCGCCCGACGGCCTCGCATGGCAACGCTTCATCGAGCAGTTGCTGCGATCAATGGCCCACCCGAAGACCGCTGAACAGGTGCACGATCAGGATCGTCCGGGTGCCGCGCCTGCAACGGAGAACCCGCGGTCCTCTGGCGACGAATAGCCCCACCACATCGGCGCTCCACGTCACGTCGACCGACAGCCGACGCGGGATCGATCTCGAGGCAGACCGCGACAACGACTCGCTCGAACTCGCTAAGGTCCGCGGCGAAGGGAGGGGCGATGACCGAGATGGTGATGTTCTCCGCCAAGCAATACGACCGTGACGGCTTCGACGCTGCGAACGCCTCATTCGGACACGACATCACCTTCCTCGAGACGCGACTCGAACTCGACACCGTCGAACTCGCCGCCGGAGCGCCGGCCGTCTGTGTCTTCGTCAACGACGACGTGTCAGCAACTGTCGTCGACGCACTCGCCACCGGGGGAACGCAATGCATCGCGCTTCGCTGCGCCGGCTTCAACAATGTCGACCTCGATGCCGCAGCTCGCCACGGCATCGCGGTGGTGCGCGTCCCTGCCTACTCCCCCAACGCGGTCGCCGAACACACCCTGGCACTGATCCTGTCCTTGAACCGACGGATCCACCGCGCCTACAACCGCGTGCGCGACGGCAACTTCGCACTCGACGGTCTCGTCGGTTTCGACCTCGCCGGTAAGACGGCCGGGGTGGTCGGCACCGGCAAGATCGGCACGATCGTCGCCCGTCTGCTGTGGCACCTGAGGTGCCGCGTGCTCGCCGTCGATCCGGTCCACGATCCCCACCTCGTCGAACTCGGCGTCGAGTACGTCGAGCTCGACAGGCTCATGCGCGACAGCGACATCATCTCGCTCAACTGCCCCCTCACCGCCGAATCACATCATCTCATCGACGCCGAGGCGATCGGACGGATGAAGCAAGGCGTCATGATCGTCAACACGGGCCGCGGGGCGTTGATCGACACCGGAGCAGTCATCGACGGGCTCAAGCGGGGCCGGATCGGCTCGATGGCACTCGACGTCTACGAAGAGGAAGGCCGGTTGTTCTTCGAGGATCGCAGCCAGCAGATCATCGACGACGACGTGTTCGCTCGGCTCCTCACCTTTCCCAATGTGTTGATCACCGCCCACCAGGCCTTTCTCACCCACGAAGCACTCGACGCGATAGCGACGACGACGCTCGCCAACGTGTCCGCCGTACTGGCGGGCGACGAGTGCCCGAACGCCATCTCGGCCAGTTGAGCCAGCTCGTCGTCGCCACCACCTACGACTGCACCATCGAGGTTCTCGGGCCCGTGGCGCAGATCTCGCTGGGTGTGACTACCGTGAACTCGTGGACCATCCCAGGGTGGCGGCCGAACCGCTGATGACCTTGATCGTCACGGTGCGGCCGGTTCCGGTGGGCACCACACCGTTCACGGTTCGCACCGAGATCCCCTTCGACGGAGTGGCAACGTCGCCGCATTGGACTGGCGAACGTCTCGTGACCGGCGTCGACCACCTCACCACTACCCGTGACGGTGTCGCAGCGATCGACGTTCACACCGTCGTGACGGGCGACGACGAGACCATCCTGTACCGCGGGCACGGCCGCAGTGGTCCGGCCGGGTTGCGCGAGGGCGTCACCTTCGAGACCGCCTCCGAGCGGCTGGGTTGGCTGAACCACACCGTCGCCATCGGGGTCGGCGCCCTCGACGGCAACCAGCTCACGATCGAGCTCTACCAGATCGACTGACCAACACCCTGACCTCGTGTCGGGGGCCGTTTCGCTCTCGATCCAACGCGCCCGGTGGCCAGATCACCGAGACGCGAACCGTTGCACGACGGGACGGAGCCAGCTCAGCACTCGGGCGTGACGAACTTGCGAAGACGACCGGTCCAGGCGTCGTCGTGCGCCAGCTGCCGGCCGTCGAGTTCGAGCACCGGGGCGACCAACCGCCCCGACGACAACAGCCAGACGCCGTCACAGTCACCTAGTGAGTCGATCGAGATCAGCTCGTATGCGGTGGGAACGTCCGCCGCCGCAGCAGCATCGAAGGCCACGGCCTGCGTGATCGAGGCAAGCACGCCCGTGCCATCGAGTCGGGTCGTGGAAAGCCGATTTCCCTGCCGCCACACCAGCGCCGACCGCGGTGCCTCCAGCGCGAACCCCTCGGTCGAGACGAACAACGCCTCGTCGACCCCCAGGCGTGCAGCCTCGCGACCGGCCGCCACGTTGATCGCGTACGAGAGCGTCTTCACTCCGCCGAGCAGCCAGGGGGCATCGGTGAAGGCATCGGCCGTGTGACCGCGCTGCAGCGTGGCGACCGTGAGACCGGCGCGCTGTCGTACCGTGCGGGCGTCGAGCGGTGCAATCGTCAGGATCCCGGTCGGTGGCACGGCCGGCTCTGATTCGCGACCTCGGGTGAGCATGATCCGCAACACGGCCTCGCCGGGCGTCGTCCACGCCGCCACCGACGTGGCGATCAGGCCGCGCCAAGCAGCCTCGTCGACCGGAATGCCCAGCGCCCCGGCCGATCGCGCGAAACGTGCGAGGTGAGCGCCGAGATGATCGACCCTCGCCGGCCCACCGGGATGCACGAGGAGCCGAGTTGCCTCGAAGCAACCGTCGCCACGAGTCAAACCGAGATCATCGGCATTGAGCACCGGCTCACCGGAGTCCCGGATGACGCCGCTACCGAGGACGGCGACCAGGCGTGGTTGGTGCATCGGACAATCGTACGACTCGGGGCCAGACGCGGACACGTCGTCGTGCCGACGGTGATGACAGCAGGGACTGGTCCGTTCTTCTCGTCTCCGTCAGTTTCATAACAACATTGGCATCGACGGTGCCGGGCAGATCGTCGCCGGACGCGAGTCAGCGGCCCGAATCGGGCCGCTGACCAGGTATTTCCATGGAGCGGACGACGAGATTCGAACTCGCGACCCTCACCTTGGCAAGGTGATGCTCTACCAACTGAGCCACGTCCGCAGCGCCCGAAAGAATATCAAGCTTCCGGCCGGACCGGACAACCTGCGCTCGGGTGAGGATCAGTCCCGCTGGTCGGCAGGACGGAGATCGATCCGCAACGTGAGCACGCCCTCCTCGATCGTCGCGACGGCGTCGGCGATGATGGCGTAGTCCTGGTAGTCGGTCTTGGCCTGATCGATGAACTGCTGGCGTTCCTCGCCCGCTACGGGAGGCAGCGGACGCCGCTTGACCGCCTGCGCTCGTTCTCGGAACCGGGAAATCATCGCCTCAGGGTCGAGCGTTGCCATGGCCGTGATCGTAGCGGGACCGCCCCGGCCACTCCGGATACTCGGGGTCGCGAGCATGACCGTCGCCCTCGGAAACGTGCGCCTACTGGAGGTCGTGGCCCAGCTCGGCGTCGAGGTCGGCCATGGCCTCCGCCAGCACGTCGGCATCGACCTCACCCTCGGGGAGTTCGTCGACATCGGGTCTTGGCAGGCCTTGCGGTGTCTGTCCGCTGACGGGCGCCAGGTCGGCGCTGGGCGGAGGTAACGCAGGGGCGACATCGTCGCCCGCTGATTCGCCCGTCTCGGTGGAAACGTCCTGATCGTGCGAGTGGAAATCGTCGAAACCCGACGCCGCAGGGCCGTCGTCGAACGCCTCGTCGATGTCGGGCGGCGCGATGCTCGGTTCGAGCGGTGCCGCACCGATCGGGCGAATCGCATCGAGTCGACGGCGCTGCCACACGGGATCAGCTCGGCGCCACTTGCGTTCGCCCATCACCTCGAGCGGGGCGAGCAGCTCAGGGTCCGGTCTGGTCTTGCGATGCAGCCACACCGCGAGCATCAGCAGAGCCACACCCAGCACGACGAGCAGCGCGATGATCGACATGATCGCCCGAGCGCCCTCCGGGTCGCCAACGGTGCCCAAGACCGCGAACGACGATCCGGAGGTCCGCGTTGTGAGAGTTGATTCGTACTTCGCCACGCTGCCCCACAGTGTGCCATGCCGAACACGTCGTGAAATGCCTCATCACAGCGGGCATTCACAGCTGATGGAACGGACACCACACGGTCGTGCGACCCCCGATGGTCTGCCGCCTCATCGGCGCGCCGTCGCGCGGGCAGGGTGGCAGCGCGACGCGCGTTTCCGGATCGATCACACCACGGTGGCTTCCGCCGAGTTCGAGCATCGCGGGCAGATTCGTGCGCATCGCTGCGACGAGCGCCTCGACCCGCGGTCGATCCAGGGAGCCGACCGGAGCCAGCGGCGAGACGCCTGCCTGCCACAGCACCTCGTCGACACAGAGGTTGCCGAGGCCGGCGATGACCGTCTGATCCAACATCACCGCCTTCACCGCCGCACGGCGACGGCCGAATGACGTCGCGAGGGCGTCGCCATCGATGTCGAACATGTCAGGGCCGTATCGAGTCTCGTCGGCATCGAGCGTGAACACCGCCCAGCGACGTGGATCGTTGACCCTCAGCAGTCCACCATCGGTGAAGCGAATCGTCAGTCGGTCCCACGCAGGATCGTCGCGCCCGCTCCCGTACTCGAGCCGTTCGATCGGCGCCGCCCCATCGACCACCAGTCGGCCGGTCATGCCGAAGTGCACGCCGAATGTGGGCCCTGCGACAGAATCGAAGGCCAGGTCGAGGAGGAGCAGTTTGCCGATCCGACGTGCCGCGGTCACCGTGCCCGCCGGGAGCGTCGATCGGATCTCGAATGCCATCACCTGACGGTCGTCGATCTCGACGGCTGCGACGGTGCGACCGATGCACCGCTCAGCCGACCGCCGATAGATCTCGGCCTCGAGCCCCTCGGGCACGTCAGAGCACGCGGTCGAGGAAACGGGCGATCGGCTCGCCCACCTCGTCGAAATGGATCAGGAATGCATCGTGGCCGTGGGGCGACTGGATCTCGACGTACTCGTTTCGCACACCGACCTCGCTCAGCAACTCGGACATGTGCCGCTGTTGGTAGGCGGGATACAACATGTCACTGTCGATGCCGATCGAGAGGTTGGGAACCGTGATCCGGTCCATTGCCCGTTCGAGCCCACCTCGACCGCGCCCGACATCGTGCAGATCCATCGCCTTGCCGATGATGAGGTAACTGTTGGCGTCGAACCGTCGGACCAGCTTGTCGCCGTGGTACTGCAGATATCGCTCGACTTCGAACTCCTGCCACAACCCGAACGTGTCGCCGACTCGGCCGCGGTCGGTGAGGTTGCGTCCGAACAGTTCGGTGAACGCGTTGTCGCTGCGGAATGTCACCTGAGCGACCTGCCGTGCGATCGCCAGACCTTCGGCCGGGCCGTCGCCGGGCTGGGCGTCGTAGTAGTCGCCGCCTCGCCAACGTGGATCGAGACGAACCGACCGACGTCCGATCACTCCCCACGCGATCTGTTGCGCGCTGGCCTGCATACAGGTGGCGATCGGCACGATCGACCGAACCCGTTTGGGATAGGTGATCGCCCACTCGAGCACCTGCATGCCACCCATCGAGCCGCCGATCACCGACGCCCACTGCGCGATCCCGAGGTGCCCCATCAAACGCGCCTGGGCGCGAACCATGTCCCTGATGGTGACGACCGGAAACCGGGAACCGTAGGGAACGCCGTCGTCGGGGTGCGGCGACGCGGGACCTGTCGAGCCTTGGCAGCCGCCCAACACATTCGGGCACACCACGAACCAGCGGTCGGTGTCGATGTACTTCCCCGGCCCGACCACTTCGTCCCACCACCCCGGCGCGGGATGGCCGACGCCCGCGCGACCGGCGGCATGTGAGTCGCCCGTCCAGGCGTGACACACCAGGATCGCGTTCGAGGCATCGGCGTCGAGCGTCCCCCACGTCTCGTACGCCACGGTGACATCACGCAGCACGGCGCCGCTCTCGACTGCGAAGGGATGGTCGGAGGCGAACGTGAAGAACTGGCGCGCACCCGCCGGATCACCGGGACGCCAGGCGCCGGACACGGGAAGTGCACCACTGCTCATCTCGCTCCTTCCGTTGGGTCGTCGTCTGCGTCATGGTCTACGTGACATCGCGAGCGGCCCGGGACGCCGGTTTGTCGGACGAGCCGACCGCATGTCCCGGCACTGACCGTGGTCAGCCCCGAGGGAGGCACCTTGGAGGCGTTACCCAGGTTGCCGGGCCCGGTCGGGACCGAGCCACTCTTGATGCACCCGGGCAGAGTACCAGGGGCATCGACTCGCGCAACGCCGAATTTTCGACCCTGACACGTCAACCGCAGACGGCCTCGCCCCGATACCGTGCCGGTATGCGAGTTCTCGTCGTCGGTTCTGGTGGAGTTGGTTCGGCATTCGTTGCGATTGCTTCGCACCGTGAGGTGTATCAGCACATCACGGTTGCGGACATCGACATCGACAAGGCCCAAGCGGCGGTCGAAACCGCCGTCAACGCCGATGGCGGACGGGTCGAGGCGGCATGGGTCGACGCGTCCGACGAGGACTCGGTCGCCTCGCTCGCTGCGGCATGCCAGGCCGACGTGATCCTCAACGCGTGCGATCCTCGGTTCAACCCGCCGATCTTCCAAGGTGCGTTCACCGCCGGCTGCCATTACGTCGACATGGCGATGCACATGTCCGAACCACACCCGACCCAGCCGTACACCAAGACGGGGCGTCGACTCGGTGACGCCCAGTTCGCGCAGAGCCCACTGTGGAAGAATCGCAATCTCATGGCGCTCGTCGGTATGGGCGTCGAGCCGGGTTTCTCCGACGTCGCCGCCCGCTACGCGGCCGACCACCTGTTCACCAAGATCGACGAGGTCGGCGTGCGCGACGGTGCCGACCTCGTGGTCGACGGGTACGACTTCGCCCCCACCTTCTCGATCTGGACCACGATCGAGGAATGCCTGAACCCACCGGTGATCTACGAGCGCGATCGCGGCTGGTTCACGACCGAGCCGTTCAGCGAGCCCGAGATCTTCACCTTTCCCGAGGGCATCGGGCCGCTGCAGTGCGTCAACGTCGAACACGAGGAGGTCATCCTGATCCCTCGCTGGATCGACGTCGAACGCGTCACGTTCAAGTACGGCTTGGGCGACGACTTCATCAACGTGCTCAAGACCCTGCAGAAGCTCGAACTCGTGTCGACAGATCCGGTCGAGGTCCGCGGCGTCAAGGTCTCCCCCCGCGACGTGGTCGCCGCAGCCCTTCCCGACCCTGCCGAACTCGGCGACAAGATGACCGGTCGAACCTGTGCCGGCACGTGGGTCAAGGGCCTGGGCCTCGAAGGCGAGCCGCGCGAGGTGTACCTGTACCACATCGTCGACAACGCCTGGTCCATGAAAGAGTTCGGCCACCAGGCCGTCGTGTGGCAGACCGCGGTCATGCCTGCGGTCGCGATCGAGCTCATGGCGACCGGTCAATGGTCGGCTCGTGGCGTCGTCGGCCCCGAGGCACTTCCGTCCGAACCGTTCCTCGAGCTGCTCGACCAGCACGGTATGGAATGGGAGTGGGCCGACTACCACGACAAGGCCCCGGTGCCCGACCCCTCCTGAACCAACCCCACCCCGTTCCGTTCAGCAAACTGCAGCACCGGGTCTGCAAGATGCTGATCAGAACGGGGTAGTGAGACGCCTGGCGTAGGCGAGGGCGTGATCGAGCGAGTCGGTGAACGCCTGACCGGTCCACGCGATGTCGAACGCCGTGCCGTGATCGACCGAGGTTCGGATGATCGGCAGGCCGAGCGTCACATTGACGCCGGTGTCGAATGCCATCAGCTTCATGGGCGCGTGCCCCTGGTCGTGATACATGACCACGATCGCGTCATACCGGTCTCGGTGCACCGCTTGGAAGAACACCGTGTCGGCGGGGTGGGGACCGCTCGCATCGATCCCTTCCCCGCCCGCTCGCCGGATCGCCGGCGCGATGCGGTCGGCGTCCTCGCTGCCGAACAGCCCGTGTTCGCCGGCGTGGGGGTTGAGACCGCATACGGCGATCCGCGGAGTGTCGATGAAGCGACGTAGAGCCGAATGGGTAAGCCGGATCACGTCGAGCACCCGGTCCTCGGTGACCCTGTCGATCGCTTCGCGTAGGGAGCAGTGGGTACTGACGTGGGTGACCGCCAACGATCCGCCGGGATGGTCGGCGGAGAGCATCATCGTGACCGACGTCGCACCGCACCGCTCGGCGATGAACTCGGTGTGTCCGACGAAGGTCGGATCGGTGAGCTGGGTCGCCTCCTTGTTCATCGGCATCGTGACGATGCCTGCGACCTGCCCGGCGAGCGCCGCATCGGTGGCCGCGGCAACGTACGACTTGGCCGCTGCACCGGACGCCGCGTCGAGCACGCCCGGCCGGTGATCCACTGCCCTGAGCAGGCCGGCATCGACGACGTTGAGCACCCCCGGTGATGCGTCGGCTGCCCGTTCGACCACGGCCACCGGCACATCGATCCCCAGGACCTCGGCGCCATGGCGCAAGATGGCGGCGTCGCCGAACACGACCACCGAGTCATCGAGCAGGGCGCCGTCGCCGGCGCGTCGCAACACCAGCTCGGGCCCCACGCCCGATGCATCGCCCATCGTGATCGCCATCGGGACGCGCTCCACGGTCATGGCTCCGACACACGCCGGATCAGGTCGACCAGCGCATGGTCCGACCCGAACCCACCTGACCGCGTGATGACCGGATGATCGAAGCCGTCCACCCGCGCCCACGCCGTGCCGACGTCGACCGAACCGTGGACGTCGACCGAAGACGAGCCGAGCACTGCCGCGGCCGTGTCCCCTCCGAGGATGAACAGGGCGCCGAGGCGGACGCGTTCGCGCAGCGTGGCAACTCCCCTCGCCAGGGTCGCCGCCGCCGCTACCGCCAAAGGAGCACCGACGTCGCCGACCGGGATCTCGGTCGCCAGCACCAGCGCCCCTGACGACTGCAGCGCCTCAGCCGAGATGTCGTCAGCCAGGTAGGTGACCGGAAACCCAGAACGCTCGGCGACCGCGAGCTGGGCCCGCGCCGCCGGGTGCACGCTTCCGCACGCGACGAGCACCGGACCGACGATCTTGGGAAACGCCGCTCTCGGAGCCACTCCGCCGAGGGCTACGGCCGCTGCACCGATCACCGCTGATGTTCCGCCGAGCAACACACCGGCCGATCCTGCGGTAGCGGCCACCCAGCTCCGCACGAGCGACATGATCATGTCGTCGTCGACAGCGTCGGCGACCCGGACCCCCGACGGGCGTGCCAGCCAATCGGCCACGGCGGCAGGATCCGCAAGTTCACCGACATCCGTCACCCCCGCAGATCGAAGCGCGTCGGCGGGCCGAGAGGTCTCGACCTTGCGGCGAACATCGCTGCCCGCACTGCCTTCGTGGACCGCTCGCCCGTGCTCGAGCACCACCCCGTCGACACAGGTTCGCCCCAACGCCGGCAACGCCGGGATCAACAACACCGGACCCTGCGCCGACCGCGCCGCCAACTCATCGGCCCAGTTTCCACGCAACGTGGAGTCGATCTTGTGGGCATTGTGTCCACCGAGCGGCAGGCTGGCGGCCAGCGCCGCGGCGTCGGCAGGAATGGCGTGGCGAGACGCGAGATCGACGACCGACACGCCGGCAGCTGCATGCCGGGCAGGCCAGGCGAGCACCGGCACCGGCCCGGCGCCGTGATCTGCCAGAGCCGCGGCCGTTTCGAAGGCGCCGGTCCGGTCGTCGGCGGCCACGAAGAGGTCCATCTCCGTATTCTGCCCGACGCGGCCGGACCGGTACCGTTCGGCCATGCCCTACGCGACCAACGGCGACTGCACGATCTTCTACGAATCGTTCGGCTCGCCCGATGATCCCACGCTGCTGATGGTGAACGGCTTGGGATCGCAATGCATCAACTACCACGACGACTGGTGCCGGATGTTCGCCGATGCGGGCTTTCGGGCGATCCGTTACGACAATCGGGACGTGGGGTTGTCGACCCATTACGCCGATGCCGCCGTCGACGACCAGGGAGCCGCCTACCGGGTCGACGACATGGCCATGGACGGGATCGCCGTGCTCGATGCGGTCGGTGTCGAACGCGCCCACGTGATGGGTCTCTCGATGGGCGGCATGATCGTGCAACACATGGCGATCCACCACCGTGACCGCATGCTCTCGATGGTGTCGGTCATGTCACGCACAGGCGAACCCGAGTTCGGCGGGTCCACGCCCGAGGCCCTCGCCCAGCTGTTGGCAACGCCGGCGACCGACCGCGAGTCTGCTATCCAGAGCCACCTGGCAGATCTCCGGATCTGGGGCAGCCCCGGGTGTCAGGACGAGGAGCGAGCGCGCATCAACGCGGGGCGCGCGTTCGACCGATGCTTCGACCCGGCGGGGGTCCGGCGCCAGTTCCTCGCCGTGCAGGCCTCAGGGTCGCGGGCGGGTGACCTGCCGAACGTCACCACCCGTTCGCTGGTGATGCACGGCACCGCCGACACCTTGATCGATATCAGTGGCGGCCGCCGCACGGCCGAGCTGATCCCTGGTGCGAAGTTCGTCGCGCTCGAGGGCATGGGCCACGACTACCCACCCGAGTTCTGGGCTCGATGGGTGAGCGAGGTCGCCACCTTCTGCCTCACTCCCTGAGCGAGGCCTCGGCAAGAGGCACCGTGGGCGAGGGTGGTGCCGTCAACCGCTCGGCAGCTTGCACGTCGGGCCGACGTCAGACCATCTCGATGACATCAGATCATGTCGAGGACGTCATGACCCGATCGCTCCGATCACTGGTTGGGCCAGTCGCAGACGCTGCTCGAACCCTGCCTCGTAGGGCATGAATCCATTGCGGTCCGGGTAGATCATCTGCACCATCGAATACGTCTCGCCTCGGTACCACGCGGCCGTCGTGGCGAAGAAGGCTCCGAACTCGTTCGTGTCGATCGGTGCGAACATGCATCGCAACTCGTTGTCGAGCAGGCCCACGAGCTCGACACCCAACGGAATCTCGGTGCCCCCTCGGCACGCATCGACCACGAGGCCGATCAAGCCGTTGGCAGCCGCCGGGGTCAGGCCGAACACCGCGATCTCCGGAAATCCGACCAGGGCGGGCACACCGACCGTGTACGCGTAGGCCGGTGTCGGAGGATCGGTGTCCGAACGTGGTGTCACCGGCTCGAGCGCCCAACCGTTGGTCTCGATCATCCACTCGATCTTCTCCGCGTGTGGAATGTGGAAGTCGGGCAGCTCCATACGACCATCCTGCCCGCTCGACCGGCAATCCACACCTCACCGATCTCCCCGTTACGACACCCTCACGGGCGCATTGTTCGATGGTCGCGCCGATACCGTCACCCCCGCATGTACCGGTTCTTGTTCCGGCCGAAGTGGATCGGCTTCCACCTGCTCGTGGTGGTGGCGATCGTCACGATGATCAACCTCGGCTTCTGGCAGCTTCGACGCCTCGATCAACGCCAGGCGTTCAATGCGACGGTCGAGGAACGATACGACGCTCCCCCGGTGCCGCTCGACGCGCTCCTCACCCCGGCCACCGATCCGGCGGATGTCGAGTGGCGCCCGGTGACCGCCTCCGGCACCTATCTGCCCGACGAGCTGATCTTGATCGTCAATCGGTCACAGAACGGTCGCGCCGGCCAGAACGTCGTCGTGCCGATGCGGCTCGACGACGGCCGGATCCTGCTCGTGAACCGCGGCTTCATCCCGCTCGACGCCGGAAACGGGCCGGACGTACCCGCCACCGAGGTCGAGGTGATCGCCCGGTTGCGGCACTCGCAAGAGCGTCGGGTCGGCCAGCTGTCCGACCCAGCCGAAGGAGATCTCGACATCGCTCAGCGGGTCGACATCGAGCGACTCGCCCCCCAACTCCCCGGTGAAGTCGTCCCCATGTACGTCGACCTGATCGAGTCGAAGCCGCCCGAGGCCGGCGGGCTCCCCGAGCCGGTGATCGCTCCGACGCTCGGCGAGGGCAACCACCTGTCGTACGCGGTGCAATGGTTCATCTTCTCGCTCGCCGTCGCTGTCGGCTGGGTACTCGCGGTGCGACGCTCTATCAGGACCCGCCGCGCCGCCGACGAAGCAGACATCGCGGCAGGTTCGCCACCCCGGCCTCGACCGGAACCTGCTGTGTGATTCGCCCGCGAGGCCGGGCCGCAAGCATCTCAGCGATGCTCGAGTGCTGCCATGCGTCGGAACTGCTCGACCACATCCGGTGTCCGGTGAGACGGATCGAGTTGCCGGTACACCGTCTCGACATTGACCGCGATCCGACCGAACTCGCCCAGAGAACCGAAGTGCTCGGAAGCCCTGATCGCAGCGCCGATGTCGCGCGCCGCGTCGAACGCATCCAGCCCAGCCGCGTACCTGGCCGTCGCCTCGCGCTCGACGAACACGAGATAGTCGCGAACATCGGTTACCCCGGCTTTGTCGGTGACCGGTCCGTGACCGGGAACGACATTATCGATGTCCATGCCGAGCATCAGATCGCATGCGGCCACCCAGTTCGAGAGCGGACCGGCCCACACGATCGGCGTCCCGCCGATGAACAAGATGTCGCCCGTGTACACGACTCCGGCGTCGCGAACGACCACGATCGTGTCGCCGGCGGTGTGGGCCGGCCCGACCTCGATCAGGTCGACGAGACGTCCGCCGACCTCCAACTCGAGCCGACCGTCGAATGTTCGGTCAGGGAGGCGTGGCTCGATGCCTTCGAAGTCGAACTCACCGAAGAACGACCTGAACAACTCACCGGTCGCGCCCTGGTCGGCGTTGAGGGCAGCGAGCAGCGCCGGCGGGACCTCGCCCATCTCGCGTGCGGTGGCCGTCGTCGCGACGATCTCGGCCTGACCGACCAGCTGATTGCCGTAGCAATGGTCGCCGTTGGCGTGGGTGTTGACCACCGTCGTGATCGGGGCGCTGCGGACGTGGTTCCCGATCGTGTCGAGCATGCGCTGCGTGATCTTGAGATCGAACAAGGTGTCGACCAGCAGTGAGGCGCCATCGCCGACGATCAGGCCGGCGTTGCTCCACCCCCAACCACCGTCGCCCTGCAGGTAGGCGAGGCAACCGTCGCCCACTTCGTGCAGCGATGTTTCGGGCATTCCCATGGACATGGATTAGCACGCGACCGCGACCTCGCGGGTACCGGCGCGCCCCGACCGACGGACCGGTCAGGCGACGATGCCGGTGAGCAACTCGGACAGGCCGATGATGCCCACCCGATCGGCGACCGTCGCCGCATTGGTCGCAACCTGCTCGGCTCGTTCACGATCACCCGGACGATCACGGGTAACGAGCGCCTCGACCAGGTACTGCGAGTTGTTCGCCCGGATCGCCACCTCGCCGGCTGTCGCGTGAGACGCCAGCGCCGCTTCGAAGTGATCGACGGCATCGTCGGGCCGGCCGCCGCCCATGGCCAGCAAACCGCGCGTCCATCGGCAGTGGCCGTTGCAGTCCTGGGCGCCGGTCGCCAGCCAGATGTCGCCGAACCCCTCGAGCTCCCGTTCGGCACGATCGATCGTCGGCGCCGTCGAATGACGGAGCGAGGGTCCGAGCAGGGCGATGGATCCGGCCCGGAAGCTGAATGGGAGATCCGGCAGGGTGTTGTCGATCCAAGCCGCCACCTCGGCACCCATATCGGCGGGGGCCATCCTGCCATCGACCTGGGCCATGAACAGATGCCCGTTGCCGAACCAGAACGCCGGGAGTTCGGTTGCCAACGCCGTGGCTGCCGCCAGCAGGCCGACCGGGTCGCGACGGATCCGGGCGAGAAAGATCCTGGCCCAGTAGACCGTGCCGACGCCAGTGTCACCCAACGTGTCGGCAAGGCCGGCCGACGACTCGATGTCGTCGAGCGCATCGTCGAACCGGCCGTGGAGCACGTGGAGGTTCGCGCGCGTCTGATAGCCACACCAACTGAGGATGCGTTGTCGGCGCCGAGCACCGAGTTCGATCATCTCCGTCGCGACCGTGGCCGCCGCACCCAGATCGGGCCGGCTCAACAGCGCGACCGCCTCCCAGTACAGGCCGTATGTGTTGTGTACTGGATCTGTGAGATCACGGAGTTCTCGTGCCACCCGATACAGCTCGTCCATGTGGGGAGAACCGCGCAACGCCTCACACATCACCGAGGTGGCGGTCCCGATCTGGCTGGGCGCCAGCTCACGCACGAGCGCCAACCCCTCGCGTGCCGGCTCCACCACGTCGTCTCGATTTGGTGACAACAGCGACAGCTGCGCCCTGGCGATCAGCAACGCACCACGCTGCAACGATGGCCCGGGAGCCAGCAACGCTTCGGCTTGCTCGACGAGTTCCAACCCCAACGTGTCGCCGTGAGTCATCCAGGCCGACCCTGCGCTCGCGTAGGAAGTGGCCGTGTCGATCAGCAAATCGTGGTCGCCTGTCGATCGGGCTATCGCCACCGCCTCGACGAGATCCTCGCGGGCCGACGCGAACCTGGTGGCCGCTAGGCGAACGTTCGCACGAGCGAGCATCAGGCGGCCTCGAATCCGACCGCGGTCGTCGTGATCATCTGCAGCATCGAGCGCTCGGTCGATCCAGTCGACGGCGGTTTCCCACGCATAGGTGGTCATGGCCTCGTCGGCAGCGGCCTGCGCTGCCTCGGCGACCAACTCGAGGTCGGTCACTGCGGCGGCTTCGAGGCGGTGGTGGGCGAGCTGGGCGGGCTCGAATCGTGGCATCGATGCATAGGCGTCCGCTATGCGGGCGTGCACTCGAACCCGCCTGCTGGCTGACAACTCCTCGTAGAGCGTCTGGCGCACCAGCGCATGGGGAAACCTGAACCGGTCGATGTCGCCGGGCATCTCCGAGAGCAGGCCGCGGTCCAGCACGGGCTCGAGCACGTCGATCAACTGGTCTTCGCTCTGGTCCAGCGCGCGGGCGAGCACCTTCAAATCGAACTCCTGGCCGATCACGGCGGCCGTGCGCAATGCCAGGTTGGCTTCCTCGGTGAGGGCGTCGAGGCGGCGACCGACCACCTCACGGATCCCCTGCGGCACGCCCATGTCGGCGACCGACTCGGCATCCGAGACCCAACGACCCTCTGATTCGTAGATCGCTCCCGACTCTGCGAGGTGGCGCAGGATCTCGCCGACGAAGAATGGGTTTCCATCGGTCTCGTTGAGCACCACAGACGCCAACTCGGCACCCCGGGAGTCGAGCTCGTGGCCGCCCAATCGCGCCATCAGCTCGATCACCCCTGATTCGTCGAGCCCTTCGAGATCGACGCGTTCGACGCCGTCGACCCGCCGCAGGTCGGCCAGCACCGAGCTGAGATGGTGACCACGCACCAGATCGGTGTCGCGGTACGTGCCCACGACCAGCAGCCGTTGGGTGCGCAGCGAACGACCGAGGTGGCGCAGCAGCAACAGGCTCGCCTCGTCTGCCCAATGCAGATCGTCGAGTATCAACAGCACGGGGGCGACGGCGCCGATCCGGCCGAGCAGGTCGACCGAAGCGTCGAAGACGACCGAACGCGCTTCGTCGGGCGAAGCTGTCAGTGGCACCACGTCGGGTCGGCGCTGCACGAGCGCCGACGTCATGGTCGCAAGTGACCCGGCGAACTCGTCGACGTGTGCGGCGAGCACCTCTGCCGGAGCATGCGTGATCAGATGCCCGAGCGCCTCGGCGAACGGGCGGTACGGCGAGGTGATCTCCTCGTCGGCTCGGCCGAACAGAACGATCGCACCCTGGTCGCGACGTGCAGACTCGGCGACTTCGGTGGCGAGACGGGTCTTCCCCATCCCCGGTTCACCAGAGATCAGCAGCAGGCCCGCGTCGCCTTCAGCGGCGTGCTTCCAGCGCATCGTCACCTGATCGAACAGCCCGGCGCGCCCCGAGTACGGCAGCTGCGAGGTGCTCACAAGCGCCGCCGGATAGGGCACTCGGGCCTCGTCGGCACCTTCCCATCCGACCTGGCTGGCCATGACCGGCTCGGTCAGGCCCTTCAGATCGAGCGACCCGACCGACTCGAATGTGTGACCGCCTCGACCCCTGGCGAGCATACGGGCCAGGTCCGAGACCAGAATCTGGCCGCCCGACGCGTGGGCGCACAGTCGTGAGGCCTCGATGACGGGCAGACCGAAGACATCGTCGTTCTCGACGGTGACGTCGCCGGCCGAGATGCCGATCCGCACATTGAAGTGACCGGCCACCGCCTGCTGGATCGCCACTGAGGCAGCGACAGCCTCGGCCGCACCGCCGAACCGTGCCAGGATGCCGTCGCCGAGGTGCTTCACGATCGTGCCGTGGCGCGGCGTGATGGCATCGATGAGCAAGTTGTCGTGACGACGCCGGAGCGCCTCGGCAGCTTCCTCCCCTACCCGGCTGCGCTGCGCGGTCGAGTCGACGAGATCGGTCACCAAGATGATCGCCGTCTGTGTATCGGTCATGTCGGCCCCCTCGCCGTGGTCGACAAGCTAGTACCAGGGCCACACGCGTGATTGCAGTCCAGTCCGTCGTGATGCCCCGGTCGGGCGCGGCGATGTCGCTGATCGTTGCGCCGATTAGGTTCGGCATCATGTCGACGGCGTCGCAGCTGCGGGAACGATTGGAACGATCCGGTCTGCTGACCGTTCCCGGGTGCTCGGACGCGCTCGGAGCACGACTGATCGAGCAGGCCGGTTTCGAGGCGGCATACATGACCGGGTTCGGGTCGTCGGCCACACTGCTCGGTCAGCCCGACATCGGGCTGTTGACCGGGTCGGAGATGGTCGACAACGCACGCCGTATCGCCGCAGCGACCACATTGCCCGTGATCGCCGATGCCGACACCGGCTATGGCAACCCGGTCAACGTGATCCGAACGGTGCGCGAGTTCGAACGCGCCGGCGTCGCCGCGGTCCAACTCGAGGACCAGGTCGCACCGAAGCGGTGCGGACACATGGCCGACAAGCAGGTCATTCCCACGAGTGAGATGGTCGCCAAGCTCCGCGCTGCGGTCGAGGTACGCGCTGAGATGTTGATCATCGCCCGAACCGACGCCCGGGCACCGGAGGGCCTCACTGCCGCGATCGACCGCGCCCACGCGTACGCGGCTGCGGGCGCCGACCTGCTGTTCGTCGAAGCGCTCGAGTCGATCGACGAGTTTGCAGCTGTCGGCGCCGAAGGGTTCGGCGTGCCGCTCGTGTTCAACTGGGTCGAGGGCGGCCGATCGCCCGCACTGGGAGCGGACGAGATCGCCGGGCTCGGCTACGGAATGCTGTTGTTCCCGATCTCGCTCTTGCTGGCTGCCACGTCGGCCATGCAAGCGACGCTCGCCTCCCTACGATCCGCCGGCATCCCATCGGTCGACCCGACCAGTGATCCGTTCACGAGTTTCACCGACACGATCGGATTGCCGGCCGCATTGGAGACCCAGCGCCGGTTCGGCGACTGATCACATCGCACTAACCTGCGACAGCACAGCCAGTATCCGGAGTGCATCGATGGGAATCAGCGAACTGAACCACTACTTCGTGCGGGCGAACGACCTCGAGCAGACGAAGCAGTTCTATTGCGACGCCCTTGGTTTCGAGGTGATGCCACGCCCTCAGTTCTCGTTTCCCGGGTACTGGCTGGGCATCGGCGGCAAGGTGCAGATCCACATGGGACCCCACGGCATCGCCGAATCCGACGCGATGTACCTCGGCACCACGGAGCGATCCGCCACCGACAACGCGGGCGTGGTCGACCACATCGCTTTCCTGGCGACAGATCCCGAGGGAGTCCATACGCGACTCGAGGAACTCGGCATCAGCTCTCGAACCCGCTTCTTCGCAGAGTTCGGGTTGTGTCAGTTGTTCGTGGCCGACCCGAACGGATTGATGATCGAGCTGAACTTCCACGGGGTCACGACGGAACCGTCCTGGTGAGGACGACGACGACGCTCGGAAACCGCGCTCAGTAGCGGTCGTTGCTGCGCTTCTTCGGTGGCGCCTTGAACGGTGCCTCGATGAGCAGCTCGAAGCGCGCATCGTCGGGCTGGTTCGGCTCGTTCAACCGCTGCAGGTAGGTCTTCAGGGCCGCACGCGCCGGCGCGACGTGGTCGCCCTTCATCCCCACCGAACGGCTCAATGCGTCTTTGGCCTTGGCGACGCGCTCTTTGCGGAGCGCCTTTTCTTCCTCGGAACGGTTCACGGGCACCTTGTTGGCCTTCGCTTCCTGCTGCGCAAGTCGGCGGGCCTCCATCTCTTGGAGAGGCGTCAGTTTGCCGGGCGTTGCCATGATCATGATCCTTCGTAGCTGGGGAGCAACAGACGATACACGCAGCGCGCAGATTCGCCGCCGTGAAAAGCCACCGGACGCCCAGGATCAGGCGGACCACCCCAAGGTCAGAACGCCCTGGGCGGCTCATAGCGATCCGATCGGGCGAGGCCCAGCGCCATCACCCTGGGGTCGTTTCTGAGCCTGGCGGTTTCGGTCACCGTGGCGGCGACGACCTCCCAGACCGACCCGTCGAAGGGCGGGGTCGGCAGGTCGACGCTGTCGGCGAGATCGACCGTGTGGATCACGAGCTCGACCAGGCGAGTCTCGAGATATGACGACAACGACATGACCATGCCGCCGAGCACCGTGATCGGCAGATCCGGATCGAGCGGCCGTGCGGCCAGTCGTGCCTGCGCTGCGATCAGTTCGGCGACCAGCGCCGCCTGTCCTCCCGCAGCGGCACGCGCGCCACGCCGCCGGACTTCGGCGTGGAACTCGCTGTTCAGCGGGTCGTGATCGCCGAGGGCAGTGGCGAAATAGGTGGGTGCATCGATCGGTGACCCAGAGCTGGTGTGCGGATCGGCGTCGAGGTAGGCCTCGACAGTCACGACACCGCGTCCGAGGTGGGCCGCCAGGCCGCCGACCTGATAGCCGTCGAGCACCGACGGCTCGTGCCAGCGCGAGCCGACCAACTCGGCAGCGATCAGTTCGATCGCCGTCAGACCTGCAGCGTGGAATTGCTCGACGCGTTCCATGGCCCCTCCCCATCAGGACGCCGCCGACAATACCGGCGCCGGTGGAGGCGCGTGCGCCTCCCCTCAGGGTTCGCCGACGCGCGATCATGCCTCCATGAGCCCGGCCTCGAACGACCCCAACGAACGATTCTCGGATCGGTACGCTGCTTCGGCCGCAGCGGCGTTGATCGAGGCCGAGCTCGAAGTGTTGGGAACCGACTACCAGGCCAACGGGTACACCACCCGAGCCGAAGCCGACGAGATCGGGGACCGGCTCGATCTGCGATCGGGTTCCCGGCTGCTCGACCTCGGGTCGGGATGTGGGTTTCCCGGCTTGTACCTCGCACAGCGCCACGGGTGCAGCGTGACGACACTGGATCCGGTCGCCAGCGGAGCCTCGGCGAGCGCGCGGCGCTCCGACCGGGACGGCATCGGCGACCGCCATCTCGCAGTGATCGGGTCGGGTGGCGATCTTCCGTTTCGTCGGCACGCATTCGATGCCGTCGTTCACGTCGACGTGATGTGTTGAATCCGGCGCAAGCTCTCCGTGCTGAGAGCCTGCCAACGAGTGCTCCGCCCAGGTGCCCGCATGATGTTCACCACGATCGAGCCCGCACCCCGCCTCTCCCCCGCACAGCGCCGGCTCGCTCGGCGATCAGGGCCCTCCGCCGTGCTGACCCGCACCAGCTACCTCAGTCTGCTCGCCACCGCCGGCTTCGCAGAGGTCGAGATCGACGACATCACGCCGGCGTACCGCGCGACGCAGCACGCCTGGATCGAGGCGACCAGAAGGCGCTCCGAGCCCATCCGAGCCGCGACGGGTGACGCAGCGTTCGAACAGCGCCTCGCAGACCGCTCACTCGCCCTGGACGCGATCGACGCCGGTGTGCTTCGGCGGGCCTGCTACCTGACGAGCCGCCGCTGACCAACCCACGTCAGGCCCCGACCTCGGCAACCTCGAACGTCCCGCCGTTCTCCACTGCCCGGGTTTCGGGCCTGCAGCCTGCTTGTGCTCAGCTGGTCCGATGGATTTCGAGACGTTGGTGGGCGAACGCCGCAGCATTCGCGGGTACCGGCCCGACCCGGTTCCGAGAGAGGTCATCGAGGAGGTCATCGAGATCGCCAAGCGGGCGCCGTCGTCGATGAACACCCAGCCCTGGCACTTTCATGTCATCACCGGTGAGCCCCTCGAACGGATCAGGGAGGGCAACACCGAACGGATGATGGCCGGCGCCTCCGTCGACCGCGAGATCAAGATGGGCCACGGGTACGAGGGCCCGCATCGTGAACGCCAGGTCGAGATCGCCGTGCAGCTCTTCGAAGCGATGGGCATCGAACGCAACGACAAGCAACGCCGTCAGGACTGGGTGATGCGTGGCTTTCGACAGTTCGACGCTCCCGTCTCGGTCGTCGTGACCCTCGACAAGGCACTCGAACACGACACGATCGGCCACTTCGACCTGGGCGCAGCCACCTACGGCCTCGTGTTGGCAGCATGGACGAAGGGCCTCGGGTCGGTCATCAACGGCCAGGGCATCATGCAGTCGTCGGTCGTTCGCGAACATGCAGCGATCCCCGACGACGAGGTGATCATGACATGTGTCGCCATGGGCTATCCCGACCACGACTTCGTTGCGAACGACGTGAAGTCGCGGCGTGTTCCCAACGAGCAGGTGGCGACCTTCATCGGCTTCGACGACTGAGCGACGAGGCCTCGGGCGCGGCGCAGTCCCTCAGGATCGGCCGTAACGGTCACCGAGCCTGCGCATCGACGCCGCGAGTTCGGGTCCGAGCACACCGGGCGGCATCCGCCAGCTCCAGTTCCCGGATGTCGTCGACGGCACGTTCATCCGGGATCGCTCGTCGAGCACCAACAGGTCCTGCATCGGGATCACGGCGGCGACGGCACGCGAGGCGATCGCCGCCTCGATGAACGACCACACCGCGCGCCCCACGTCGGCGTCGGGCGGGATCTGATAGGCGCCGGCGACCTGTTCACGTATGTCGGGTGCGAGCGACGTCCACCAGGCGGCGATCGTGTCGTTGTCGTGCGTGCCCGTGTAGACAACACACGATTCGACCAATGCGTCGGGAAGATGCGGGTTGTCGGGCAGCCCATCGAACCCGAACTGGATGACCCGCATCCCAGGGAGGCCATTCGCGTCACGCAACGTATGGACCGAGTCGTCGAGCGTGCCGAGATCCTCGGCGACGAAGGGCATCTCCGGAAATGCAGCCGTGACCGCGTCGAGAAACTTCTGACCTGGACCTGGGGCCCATCGGCCACCCAGCGCGTCCGGGGCGTCGCCGGCGATCTCCCAATAGGCGCTCAGGGCTCGGAAGTGATCGATTCGCACGATGTCGCTCAGCTCGAGCGAGCGTCGCAGACGTGATATCCACCACGAGTAGCCGTCGTCCTCCATCACGTCCCACCGATACAGCGGGTTGCCCCACAGTTGACCGTTGGCGCTGAAGTAGTCGGGTGGGCAACCGGACTGCACGAGCAATCCGCCGTCCGCATCGAGCTGGAACTGGCCCTGGTGCAACCAGACGTCGGCCGAGTCGGGAGCGACATAGATCGGAAGGTCACCGACGATCCGGATACCCCGCTGTTCGGCTGCATCCCTCACCGACCGCCACTGGACCTCGAAGAAGTACAGCACTGCCGCCCATCGAGCGATGTCGTCGGAGAGATCGCGACGCGAGTGCTCCATCGCTGCGGGCTCGCAGGTGCGCAGCGGCGCTGGCCACTCCCACCAGGGCGCGCCGCCGAGTCGATCCTGGAGCGCGAGGAAGTGACAGGTCGGCCCCATCCAGTCCGACTGCGCCAGGTAGGCGTCGAAACCTGGTCGCCACGGATGACCGGCCGTCCCGAGAAAGCGATCGGCGGCGGCCCACAGCAAGGAACGTTTGTGCCCTCGCATCCGTGCATAGGGGACGCGAGCATCGGTCACCCGATCGGGAAGACCGGTCCCATCGAGGAGACCCTGCTCGACGAGTCCGTCGAGATCGATCAGCCATGGATTACCAGCGAACGCCGACGAACTGAAGTACGGCGAGTCGTCCTTGCCGTTGATCGTCAAGGGCAGGATCTGCCACAGGGTCGCCCCTGTGGTCGAGAGCCATGCGACGAATTCGTGAGCCGCGGCACCCACCGTGCCGATGTCGTCGTGGCCGGGAAACGACGAGGGGTGGAGCAGGACCCCGAACGAGCGGGACGGGAACGGCCCGTGGTCGGTCATGCCTAGATCGTGTCATCCGTTCGCTGCCGGCGCAGCATCCCGCTGTGGCAACGTGCCCGGCTCGTGTGGTGCTCGAACGACGTCTGTCATCATTGGACATGGCCCTCATCGACGTCCCTGCCCTCGACGAAGCAGTACTGACGGTGATCGTCGACAACGAAACCGACACACTGTCGAGTATCGATGCCGACGTCGCTCAGGTCCCCGAGATGGCGTCGCTCCTGGCGCGCGTTCCGCCCACGCGCCACCACGACGGTCATCCGGGGATCTCCGTGTTCGATCATCTCTGCGTCGCCTGCCACGGGTTGTCCGTACTGGTCACGGGACGACGCGACGCCGAAATCCGAACCGTACTCTTCGACGTCGGGCCCTATGGCGACGTGTGGCTCGACAATGCCGAGCGACTCGGCGTCGATCTGGCGTCGATCGAAACCGTCTTCCTGTCGCACTGGCACGCCGACCACAGCGGCGGTTTCCCGACGGTGGTCGGTGCGATCGCCGACGCGCGGAGAGCTGCCGGGTTGCCGGCACCTCTGGTCGATCTGCACCCCGACCGACCCGACCAGCGCGGTGTCAGATTGCCGACAGGGGTGATGGCGCTGCTGCCCCCTGAGCCGACCTTCGACGAGCTCACATCCGCCGGTGGAACCGTCGAGCTGAACGAGCAGCCGCACCTGGTCGGCGGGCTGTTCGTCGGGAGCGGTCTGATCGAGCGTCTGACCGACTACGAGACCGGTCTGGTCGGGCACATCAGTTTCCGCGGCGATCGTTGTGACGACGATCCGCTGATCCTCGACGAACGGTTCCTGTCCGTTCACGTTCGCGGGCGCGGCGTTTCGGTGCTGTCCGCGTGCTCGCACGCCGGGGTCGTCAATGCCTGCCTCGGGGCGATGACGCTGTCGCCCGATCTACCGATCGATGTCGTGCTCGGCGGCTATCACTTGGCCGGTGCCGCAATGGAACCACGCATCGGGGACACCGTGAGCGACCTCATCGAACGGATCCAGCCACGTCTCGTGGCGCCCGGCCACTGCACCGGGTGGCGTGCCAAAGCGGCGCTGTCACACGCCTTCGCCCCGGGCCGGTACGGACCGAGTTTCGTCGGCACCCGGTACCGACTCACCGCCGGCTGAGCCGACCGCGGCACGGCGCCTTGCGACCGACCCGACGTGCCCCGCGCCGGCTCGGCACGTGCATAACATCTCGGTGATGATCAACCCGTTCGTCGACACGGAGCTCCATCCACTCGACGATCCCGCCTACGCCGATCGATGTCGAGGCGAACTCGAGGCAACCGGCGCACTCGTGATTCGAGACTTCTTCACCAAGGACGCGGTCGCCCAGGTACTCGCCGAGTCGGCGCCTCGTGAGACGGACGCCTTCTACGCCTCGTCCACCCACAACGTCTACTTGACCCCGGTCGACCACGATCTCCCGCCCGACCACCCGTTCAACCGGCAGATCGTCAGCAGCAAGGGCCTGATCGCCGACGACCAGATCCCCGACGACTCGCCGCTGCGGGCCGTCTATGACGACGAGGTGTTCCGGACCTTCATCGGCGCGGTGTTGGGCGTCGGTCACGTCCATCCGTATGCGGACTCGCTCTCGTCGATCAATGTTCATTTTGCCGCGGCGGGCCAAGAGCTCGGCTGGCATTTCGACAACTCGTCGTTCGCGGTCACCGCCCTGTTCCAGGCTCCCGAAGCGGGCGGCCGCTTCGAGTACGTCGCCGAGGTGCGCGATGCCGACGCCGGCGAGATGTCGTTCGAACTCGTCGAAGCGGTGTTGAACGGCGACACACCGGTACAGACGCTGGACTTCGCGCCAGGCGACCTGGTGATGTTCCGCGGGCGCAACGCCCTGCATCGGGTCACTCCGACCGAGGGCACGACCACCCGGGTACTCGTCGTGTTCGCCTTCAACGACCGGCCGGGCATCGGTCTGTCCGAGTCGGCGTTGGCCACCTTCTACGGCCGCTGAACCCGTTCTGTTCAGCGAACTGCCGCACCGTTGCTGCAACTCGCTGAACAGAACGGGACTGGAGGGTCGAACGTCAGGCGGGGAGCATGTCGTCGAGGAAGTCGCCGATCACGCCGATCGCCTCGGCCAGGTGTTGTCGGCCGTTCTGACCGGTGTAGTAGTGGGTCGCTCCCTGCACCTCGTGGAGCCGTTTGAGATCGTGCGGGATCGCCCCGTACAGACGGTGCGTGTGACTGGGCGTGCAGGCGTCGTCGGCGGTGTTGCCCACCACGAGTACCGGCTGGCTGACATCGGCGAGGCTGCGCTGAGCGTCACCTCGGGCGTGATCGATACTCCATTGGCTCAGCCAACTGCGCAGCGTCGAGAAGCGGGCCAGGCCGACGGGGCCGTCGTTCACCACCTTCGGGTCTCCGAGGAAGCACCAGCCCGGCCGCCGTTCGCTCGGGTCGATCGTAGGGTCGAGCCATCGTGGGTCGGCCATCGTTCCGTGCACCACGAACGCCCGCTCGGCGAACGGCTCGTCAGACGCCCGCACGGCAGCGAGTTGTTCTTGCACCCACCCGGTGATCCGTCGATTGCGATCTACCTGAGCCGCCCGGTACCGCTCGACGAAGGCCGCCTCGTAGGGCGGCTGGTTCGGATTGGCCGAGTCATACAGGTTCAGTGTCGGGTCACGGTCGAAGGGGCGCGCCTCGTCGGTGATCGAAGCGTCCATCCACTCGGTCAGGGTGCCGTGCCGACTGATGTGCGCTGCCAACATCAACAGGGCGTCCGCGGCAGGGAGACGATCGGCAGGGACCTCGTAGGTGTCACCGGCCGGCGTGTCGGCGATGCCACTCCCCCGCATCGCCACCGATTGGTAGTACGCAGACAGCGATCCGCCGCCCGACCAACCGGCCAGCACGACCTGTTCGTACCCGAGCCGGTCACGGGCATCGGCGATCACCGCGCCCAGGTCGGCGACGACCTTCTCCATGATCAGGGCTGAATCGGTTCCCCGGTAGCGCGAGTTGGCCCAGATCACATGGTGCCCGGCAGCTGCGAGACCGGGGATGATGGGTAGATACATGCCGCCACCGGTCGGGTGCATGAAGACGAGCACCCGCTTTGACGGCACCGATGACGGGCGCACCAGGTGGCAGTCGAGCCCGACGACGTTGCCGCCGCCCCCATAGGTGTCGCTGAAGGCAGCGTCTTCGCGATGGATCAGTACATAGGCGACCCGCTCACACCCCGGCGGTGTGCCGGGGACGGCGACCGTGCCGCTCACGTCAGACCTTGACCGGCGGCTCGGAATAGCTGCGTGATCCGGTCATCTCCTCGTCGGAGACCGACATGATCTGCTCGAGGACCTTCTGCGGGTAGGCCAACTGCGGTCGCTCCATGTCGACTGGCGGCTGGGCGACGGCGCCGCTCTGCCCCGCATATGCAGCCGGGCGGACGAACCGTTCGAGTTCGTCCTCGGTGATCCCCGCGAGCGCGGCGACCTCGGGATCGATCCACGCTCGTGGATCGATGGCAGAGTCCGACGTGGCGACCTCGAGCACCAGCCCTTCCGGTCCGGCGAAGTAGATCGACTGGCAGAGCCCATGATCGATCTGACCGAACACATTGATGCCGCGTGAACGGATCCGGTCGCGCATGGCCATCAGATCCTCGACCGTGTCGACGTTGAACGCGACGTGCTGCATCGTGCCGGGCGCCGACGATCCGGCGCCGGTACCGGCGTGGGTGACCCCCACCTGTGGTTCGACCTCGGAGTTGGCAGGCAACTGCACGAATGCCACCGAGCAACTGTCGTTGAGGCGACAGAACCCGTGCCAGCCGCCTGGGACACCGTGCATCCAGAACAGTGCGACCAGTTCGGCACCGAGAACGTCACTGAAGAACTCGATCTGGGACCGAATGTCCTTCGTGCTGATCGCCAAGTGGTGCACCGCGTTGATGCGTACGTCGGGCGTGCCGTCGGAGTGCTCGCTCATCGATCCAGTCTCCCTCGTTCGATGCTTGACCGTGTGGAACCAACCCAGCCTGACAGCCGGGTCACGTGACCGTCGAGTCGCGCCAGTGCGCCGAGAGCCGTTCAGCCAAGGTGATGACCGACAGGTACGGGTTGATCGGCGGGACGCCATCGAACAACGAGGCGTCACCGATGTACAGACCGGTGTAACCGTGGACCTCGCCGAAGTCGTCGGTCACCGTACCGCGACGGCACGAGCCGGCGACATGGTGATAACCGGTGAGATGGGTCTGCAACCACGCGCGTACGGCGACTCGATCGCCTCGCAACGAGTCGGCGGAGGTGCCGCGATCGTCGACGAAAGCTCTCGGGGCTACCGCCCGGACGGCGCTGTGCGACGCCAGCTCGAGCCCTTCGAGCGCGACATCGGTCAGCCGCTCGACGTCGGTTTGCGTGGACAGCTCGTTGAGTTCGACCAGCGTCGAACCGGTTCGAGGATCGAGCGTCACCCGGCCGACACTGGTCGGCGTCATCAGCGCCCCGATCAGCGACCCGTAATGCGGCGCACCGGGCAGATGATTCATCACCAGTATCTGCGCGCCGGAACGATCGATGGTGGCCACGATGCTCGGCAACGTCTCGTCGACCGATTCGGGCGTCAGTTCGAGCGTGATCGCGAACGCCGGGTGATCCTGCAACCCCTCGCCGATGCCAGGCGTGTCGA
The DNA here is from genome assembly GCA_024641005.1 of Acidimicrobiaceae bacterium. Taxonomy (GTDB): domain Bacteria; phylum Actinomycetota; class Acidimicrobiia; order Acidimicrobiales; family Ilumatobacteraceae; genus Ilumatobacter. The sequence continues at coordinate 13,156 of JAHEDX010000022.1, read as the reverse complement.
TTCCGCTCACCAGCAGGAGCGCCGGAGTGCGGATCGCCCCGGCACACACCACGACTCTGTCCGCGAGGTGTCGGACACCCGACTCGGTCACCGCGCCGATCGCCGCCCGGTCCCCGAGCAGCAGACGGGCGACAGGCGAGTCGGCGAGCACCGACAGGTTGGGCCGCCCCAGGATCGGGCGCAGGTAGGCATCGGCTGCACTGACACGGCGCCCACCACGGCGCGCCAACATCACCGGCAGCGCATCGGACACCGCCGTGACCACCGCGCCGCCGAGGGCCCCGAGCGCGGTCGGCGGCTCGAGGGGCATGAGATGGGCGACACCCCGGTCGGCGGGATTTGCCACCATCACCGGACCGTTCAGCAGGGACGACCCACCGAGCCCCCGCCCCTGCCAGTAGTGCTCGGCGGCCCCACCGGTACGCCGGACGACGGTCGAGTCTGCGTGCCAGCGCGTCGCGTCGTCGAGGAAGAGTCCGACATCTGCCGCCGAGTGATCCGGGCCGTGGTCCGGGCCCGCCTCGAGCACGGTCACCTCGTTGGAAGGGTCTTCGGACAGCCGCGATCCCACCACACACCCGGCGGCGCCACCACCGATCACCAACCAGCGGGTCACCGATCGCTCATCTGCTGCTCGTCCATGCCTCAGATGCTGTCGCTCATTCGGGGGGTTTCCTTCGGGAGGCCCTCCAGATGGGCGGCATCGTCGTACCGCGCCAGCCGCCAACGACCAGGTCGCGAATTCACGAACTCGGTCAGTGAGGTGTTGACGGTGTGCAGTTCGAAGCCACCGGTCATCGGGAGGCCGAGCAGGTAACGGAACACCGCATCGACCACACCACCGTGGCAGGAGATGACGATCACGCCGCCCCGATGCCGATCGACGAGCGGCGACAGTGCGGCGCCGACCCGATGGTGGAACTCGGCCAACGTCTCGCCACCCGGGAACGTGATCCCGTGGGGGTCGCCCTCCCAGTCGGGCATTCCATAGCGGTCGATGAACTCCTGGAACGTCAGGCCGTCGCAGTCGGGACCGGGGTCGTGCTCGCCGAATGCCGACTCGATATTCACCGCCAACCCCCATGACGGGGCGATGATGTCGGCGGTCTCACGAGCCCTCGGATAGGCGCTGGAATACAAGGCCGTGGCCTCGATCTCGCCAGTTCTGATCAACCTGTCACGCAGCCGTTCGGCCTGCCGTACGCCGAGCTCGGAGAGGCCGGTGCACGAACGAGGTCCGCCGATCACGCGTTGCACCGTGACCTGCGATTCGCCGTGGCGGATCAGTACGACGCGGGTCTGCTGGAACGCGTCGCTCACGAATCGCCCTTCGCGTCGGCACAGGAGACGATGATGTCGAACTCCTCGTCGGTCAACGGCATCACCGACAACCGGTTGCCCTTTGCCAGCAGCCGACAATCGGCCAGCTCCGGAATCGCCTTCAGCTCGTCGATCGGCACGAACGCGAGTTTGCGGTCGGGAGCGACCGTCACCCAGTCCCAACGCGGGGCATCCGGCTTCGACGCAGGGTCGTGGTACTTGCTGGCCGGATCGAACTGGGTGGGATCGGGTTCGGCCCCCTTCACGATCTTGCAGATGCCTGCGACGCCAGGGGGCTTGGCGTTCGAGTGGTAGAAGATCGCACGATCGCCACGCTTCATCTCGCGCATGAAGTTGCGAGCCTGGTAGTTGCGAACGCCATCCCAGCCCTCGCGCTTGTTGCGAACCAGATCGTCGTAGCCGAACACGTCGGGTTCAGATTTCAGGAGCCATCTCGCCACGACTCGACGGTACCGCCCGCGGCGCCGCACGTGACGAACGAGGCCGGATCCGAACGAAGCACGACGATCTCGCTCTTTCGGGTTGTCGATCGAACATATGTTCGATATAGTGGTCTCACCGACATCACGATGGGAGATGAGATGCCACCACCGATCGATATCACCTCGGTGTTCGAGGTCCTCCACGTCACCGACCCCGACGTGCTGGAGGCCGACGCTCTCCAGCACGTGATCTCGCAGATCGCCCAGCTGAGGGGGTGGTGCGATTCGCTTCAGGTGCGTGCGACGCGGCGCCAGCGAGCCTTGGCAGACGTCGGTCGGGCGGCGGCACCTCGGGACACGATCGCACGCCATGGCCGGCATTCCTCCAAGGACGCGAAGGCGATAGCCGAGCGTGAAACGATCTGCACCGCACTGCCGTCGTTCGAAGACGCGCTGGGCAGCGGAGCCGTCTCAGCGGGGCACGTCGATGCCATCGCCAACGCCACCCGCAACCTCGACGAACCCACGCTCGCCGACTTCATGGCGCTCGAACCCGACCTACTCGCCGATGCCGGGCGACAGGGGGTCGACAGCTTTGAACGGTCGTGTCGCGACCTGGCTCGGCATCTCGTCTCGAGATCCACCTCGTCATCCGATGCCGCCGAACTCGACGAGCAACGGAAGCATTCGAACATCCGACGCTGGGTCGACAAGAACACGGGCATGTGTCACACACATCTCGAACTCGACCCGGTTCGTGACCGCGCCCTGTGGACAGCGATCGACCACCGCCGGGCTCAGCTCCGCCAGCGCGATGGCAACCGACGCACCCCGTGGACGCAGCTCCAGGTCGATGCCGTGATCGAAGCTGTCGGCGGCGGTGATCGGGCCGACCGGATTCCCGAGATCCTGGTGGTGGTCGACCACACGTCGCTCGCCGACGGCTTGCACGACCGCTCGATCTGCGAGACCGACAACGGCATGCCACTCCCCGTCTCGACCGTCCGGCGCCTGTGTTGCGAGGCGGAGATCATCCCCGTCGTGCTCAACGGCGAAGGTCGAGCGCTCGACGTGGGACGCGCGTCCCGCACCGCCACGCGTGATCAGAGGCGGGCGCTCCGCGCGATGCATCGCACCTGCGTTCACCCTGAGTGTACGGTCACATTCGACGCCTGCCGGATCCACCACGTCACACCGTGGGGCGACAAGGGGCCAACCGACCTCGATCAGCTCGTCCCGGTCTGCGAGCCACACCATCACGACGTTCACGAAGGCGGATGGGTGCTTCGTCTGGCCCCTGGGCGTATCGCAACCTGGACCAGACCCGACGGTCGCCAGTATCACAACGGGCCAACGATCGACCGATCCCCCGGTGGCGTCGCCGATCATCACGATCCGACACTGGTCGACGCCTGACCCAGGGGCCCGGCCCCGCTGCTCTCGAGCGCTGAATCACCTCGCCTGGTCCAGCTGGATCTTCGGGGTCTGAGTGCTGACATTTCGTTCAAAGCGCAGGCGTTGGGCGCGCGACCTCCTAAGTTCGCGCCAGTGGCCCCCCGGCATCGTCTGACCATCCGCACGATCGATGCCGACCCGCGAGCTGCGGCGATTTCGACCGCTGCGCACCAGCTCGGCATTCCACTCGACTCCCCTGACGACGTCGCTGTTGCCGACTTGATCTTCATCGAGGGTGACCTCGATCAGGCTGCGATGACCAAGCTGCACGGATTCCTGGTCGATCCGCTCCTCCAGAAGGGATCATGGAATACTCCCGCGACCCTCGGCACCGAGGTGACCTTCCTGCCTGGTGTGACCGACAACGCAGCTGCGACCCTGTTGCACGCCGCCGATCAACTGGGCCTCGCCGTGACGGGCGCAGCGACCGGCCGTCGTGTCGAGTTCGGTGACCATGTCGATGCCGATCACGCCGAGCAGCTCATCGAGAGGATCGTCGCCAATCCGGTGATCGAACGCTGGACGGCCGGCCACATCGAACCGACGTTCCACGCCGCCGGCAAGAGCACGGGCAACGCCGAGACCGTCCCCATCGCCGGTCGCAGCCTCGACGAGTTGGTGCAGATCGGGGTCGTTCGCAAACTCGCGCTCGACCCCGAGGAACTCCAGGTCATCCAGCAACATTTCGGCGACATCGGGCGGGACCCGACCGATGTCGAGCTGGAAACCTTGGCACAGACCTGGAGCGAGCACTGCGCGCACAAGACGTTCCGGGCCCACATCAGCACCGACGACGGCGAAGACCGTGCCTCGTTGATCGGGATGCTGAGGAACTGCACCGACGCGATCGACGCCCCGTTCGTGAAGTCGGCATTCGTCGGCAATGCCGGCATCGTCGGGTTCCACGACGACGTCACGCTGGCGCTCAAAGCCGAGACGCACAACCACCCGTCGGCGGTCGAGCCCTTCGGCGGGGCCAACACGGGGGTCGGCGGTGTGATCCGCGATGTTCTCGGCATCGCCCACAGGCCCGTCGCCATCACCGACATCTTGTGTTTCGGCCCTCCCGACACACCGCTCACCGATGTCCCCCACGGGGCATTGCACCCGCGCCGGATCCGCGAGGGCGTCATCGACGGTGTCGCCGACTACGGCAACAAGATCGGGCTTCCCACCGTTGCCGGCGGCATCCTGTACGACCCCGGCTACACCACGAACCCGCTGGTGTTCGCGGGCTGCATCGGTTCCGCCCGCGGATGGACACTGCACGACGGCCCCTTCCCGGGAGACCGGGTGATCGTCCTCGGCGGTCGCACCGGCCGTGATGGCATCCGGGGTGCCACCTTCTCGTCGCTGACGATGGATGCCACCACCGGTCAGGTCGCCGGCGCGAGCGTGCAGATCGGTGACCCGATCGTCGAGAAGCTGTTGATCGACGTGCTGGTGGGCGCCGAAGATCTCTACACCGCGATCACCGATTGCGGTGCCGGTGGCCTCTCGTCGGCTGTCGGCGAGATGGCCGAAGGCGTCGGCGCCGACGTCGAACTCGACCAGGTCCCGCTCAAGTACCCGGGGCTCGAACCCTGGGAAGTGTGGTTGTCCGAGGCCCAAGAGCGAATGGTCGTCGCTGTCGACCCGTCGAAGCTGGCCGAGCTGGCCGATCGGTGTGCGTACTACGGCGTCGAGCTGGCCGACCTGGGCCAGTTCACCGGTGACGAAGTGCTGACGGTTCGCAGCGGGGGCACCCCGGTGCTCGAACTGTCGACCGGGTTCTTGCACGACGGTCGCCCGCAACGTCGAATGACCGCCACGATGCCTCAGCCCATCCGTGGCACCTACGTCAGCCGGTCGATCGACGACCCAGGGCTCGCGCTGCTCCGATTGCTCTCGCACCGCAACATCGCTTCCAAGGCGAGCACCATCCATCGCTACGACCATGAGATCCTCGGTGCCACCGCCGTTCGCCCGCTGATCGGGCGGTTGTCCGACGCTCCGGCAGATGGTGTCGTCATCGCGGACCCGACCGATACCGCCGGCTTCGCCATCGGTATCGGTGCCAACCCGTGGTGGGGTCTCCACGACCCCGAAGCGATGGCCTACGGCGCCGTCGACGAAGCGATGCGCAATGTCGTCGCCGTCGGGGCCGATCCCGACCAGGTTGCGCTGCTCGACAATTTCTCGTGGGGCGATCCGCGACGCGAATCCACCTTGGGCGAACTCGTCGCCGCCGTCGACGGGTGTTGTGCGGCAGCGATGGCCTACCGGGCGCCCTTCGTCTCGGGCAAGGACTCACTCAACAACGAGTACACCGGCTCCGACGGCGAGCGCCACTCGGTTCCTCCGACCCTCGTCATCACCGCCATCGCCCACGTGCCCGACGCCGACCTCCTGGTCACGCCCGAACTCGCTCAGCCGGGCAATGCACTTGTCCTGCTGGGCACCACGAGCCGCGAGTTCGCCGGCAGCCATCTCGATCTCATCTATGGCGAGCCCGACGATCTCGGCTGTGTCCCTGCGCCCGATCCCGATGCCCCGGTTCGATATCGCCACTTGCACCAGGCGATCCAGGAAGGCCTCGTGTGGTCGTGTCATGACCTCAGCGAGGGCGGATTGGCTGTCGCTCTGGCCGAGATGTGCATCGCTGGCCGCCTCGGGGCCGAGATCACCGAGCTTCCGCACGACGATCTCGTCGCCTCGCTGTTCAGCGAATCACAGAGCCGTTTGATCGTCGAGGTCTCCCAGAGCGACCTGGCCCGTTTCCGTGACGTCATGCACGGCAGCATCCAGGTGATCGGCAGCGTCACCCAGGATGATGTCCTCGTCCTGCCTGGTGTGCGGACGATCGACGTGGAAGACCTCGCCGATGCGTTCAACCGGGAAGTGGTGCCGCCGGCACCCACGCCCGACGAGACCAGCTCGGCGACCACCGGCGACCAAGACGTCAGCGATGAGCCGGATCAGGAGAGTGACCGACGATGAGCGCTCCACCAGCATTGGTGATCGCCGGGCCGGGTACCAACCGTGACAAGGACCTCTCCCTCGCGCTCGCCTTGGCAGGTGCCGATCCCACGATCGTGCTCGCGACCGAGCTCGCCGAGCACCCACATCTGCTCCGCGAGGCGCGCCTCGTCGGTATCGCCGGCGGCTTCTCCTATGGCGACTCGCTCGGGGCCGGTCGCATGCTCGCGCTCGACCTGATGGTGGGCCTCGGCGACATGCTCAAAGAGTTCGTCGCGACGGGCCGTCCGATGATCGGCATCTGCAATGGCTTCCAGGTGCTCACGCGCACCAAGCTGTTGCCAGGTGCGCTGGGGCACAATGCGCACGGCCGCTTCGAGTGCCGCTGGGTCGTGCTCGACCCGCAACCCGCGTCGCGATGCCTGTGGACCAAAGGCATCGAGCACCCGATCCACTGCCCGATCGCCCACGGCGAGGGCCGGTATGTGCATCCCGACCCCGATCTGCTTGCCGAAGCCGGCCAGGTCGCCCTGCGATACCGAAGCACCAATCCGAACGGTTCGGTGGCCGACATCGCCGGCGTGTGCAATGCCTCGGGCAACGTGTTGGGCCTGATGCCGCATCCCGAGAATTTCGTCGTCGGGCGCCAGCACCCACATCACCTGCGGGGCCGGGAGCTCGACAACCTGGGGCTGCGGCTCTTTCAGAACGGCGTCGAAGCAGCGGCGGAAATGTAGGTCAGAATGCGCACCAGTTTGTTCGAACCATTCGTCGATGTCGATCTCCCGCTCACCGATCGGCGCGACGGCAAGGTGCGTGCGTCATGGGCCTGCGGCGACCAGCAGCGCCTGATCGTCACGACCGATCGGCTCTCGGCCTTCGATCGTGTCCTCGCCGGCGTGCCGTTCAAGGGTCAGGTACTCAACGAGCTGTCCGCCTGGTGGTTCGATCGCGTCGCCGATCTGGTCGGCCATCACGTGTTGTCGGTCCCCGACCCCAACGCCTTGCTCGCCCGCGAGGCCCGACCGTTGCCGGTCGAAGTGGTGGTCCGCGGTCACATCACCGGTGTGACCGACACCTCCCTGTGGGGCATGTACAGCGAAGGCGCTCGCTCGATGTACGGCTACTCGTTCCCCGACGGGCTCAGCAAGAACACAGCGCTTCCCGCTCACATCATCACCCCCACGACCAAGGCCCAGCACGGAGGACACGACGAACCGCTGTCGTGTGTCGAGGTCGTCGAGCGAGGCCTTCTTCCCGCAACGCTGTGGGAACAGGTGATGGCCGCCGCTGCCGCCATATTCGCGCGCGGCGTACAGATCGGCGCCGAGGCCGGTCTGATCCTGGCCGACACCAAGTACGAGTTCGGCCTGACGGCAGACGATCAGCTGATCCTGATCGACGAGGTGCACACGCCCGACTCGTCGCGCTGGTGGATGGCCGACAGCTACGAACAACGGCTGGCGGCCGGCGACGAACCTGAGAGCCTCGACAAAGAGGTCGTGCGCCGGGCGTTCGCCGACATCGGATACAAGGGCGACGGTCCGGTGCCCACCGTGCCGGCCGAGGTGTGGTCGGCCACGACAGCGCGATACATCATCGCCTACGAGCGGCTCACCGGTAGACCGTTCGAACCAGGCGCCTATCCTGTCCAGGCACGACTCATCGAGAACCTCACGAAAGCAGGCCTGCTGTGAACTCAGTGCCGGTCAGTCTCACGCGTCGACCCAACGGGCAGTCCGACCGCCGCCTCGATGATCAGACCGATGACACCCCCCGCGACGAATGCGGGGTGATGGGCATCTCGACTCCCCACGGCGAAGGCGTGGCAGAGATGACGTTCTTCGGATTGTTCGCCCTGCAACATCGAGGTCAGGAGGCGGCAGGAATCGCTGTCAGCGACGGCCAGCGGGCACGTATCCACAAAGACGAGGGCCTGGTCGCCAATGTGTTCACCCCCGACGCGATGGCGCCGCTCACCGGCTACCACTCGATCGGGCACACCCGCTACTCCACCACCGGTTCGAGCGCGCACCGCAACATCCAACCGTTCCTGGTCGAAACGATGCACGGCCCGATGGCAGTCGCTCACAACGGCAACATCGTCAACGCGCCCGCACTGCGAGAAGAATTGCTCCACCGCGGCTTCGGGTTGACCGCCACGAGCGACACCGAGGTCATCGCATTGATGCTGGCTGCCGCCGGCGGACGCACGTGGCAAGAGCGGCTCGAACGCACGCTGCCGGCGTGGAAGGGTGCGTTCTCGCTGGTGCTGCTCGCCGCGGACGAGGTGATCGCGGTGCGTGACCCGTGGGGATTCCGGCCGCTGTCGTTGGGCCGGCTGCCCCAGGGCGGCTACGCGGTGGCCAGCGAAACATGCGCGCTCGCGACCCTCGGCTGCACCGAGGTCGACGAGGTCCGCCCCGGCGAGATCGTGACCCTCCGGGGCGCCGAGATGCACCGCCATCAGGCGCTCTCGGCAGCTCCCAACAGCGCACACTGCACCTTCGAGTTCGTCTACTTCTCACGGCCCGACTCGGTGTGGGACGGCCACAACGTGCACCACGTCCGCCAACGCCTCGGGATCGAGTTGGCCCGCGAATCCGGCGTCGAGGCGGACGTCGTGATCCCTGTGCCCGACTCATCGATCCCGGCAGCGATCGGGTACTCGACCGAATCGGGCATACCGCACAACGACGGGCTCATCAAGAACCGATACATCGGACGCACGTTCATCGAGCCCACCCAGGCCATGCGCGAACGCGGTGTCGCTCTCAAGTTCAACGCACTGACCGAGAACCTGGCGGGCAAACGAGTGGTGATGATCGATGACTCCCTCGTGCGAGGCACGACCGCCGGCCCGCTGGTCAAGCTGGTACGCGATGCCGGCGCCGCCGAGGTACACGTTCGCATCACGTGCCCACCGATCACCCACGCCTGCCACTTCGGCGTCGACATGGGCCACGACGGCGACCTGATGGCCGCTCACAAGACCGTCGCCGAGATGGAAGAACACATCGGCGCCGACAGCCTCGCGTTCTTGTCACTCGAGGGCATGATGCGCGCCGTCGGTGCGGCCGACGGCTACTGCAACGCCTGCTTCACGGGCGACTATCCGATCGCGGTCACCGAGGCGCAGGCCAAGTTGTCGTTCGAAGGGGCGATCGCCTGATGCGAGTGCTCGTGATCGGTAGCGGCGGACGTGAGAGCGCGATCGCCTGGGCGTGCGAACAACATGGCCACACCGTCACGGTGGCGAACGACCTGGGCGATGTCACGGCCGACGACATCGACCTGGTGATTCCCGGGCCCGAGTCGGCACTCGTCGCCGGTGTCGCGGACGAATGCGCATTCCGCAAGATCCCGTGTTTCGGACCGACCTCCAAGCAGGCGCGGATCGAGTCGTCCAAGGGCTACAGCCGCCATCTTGCGACATCGCTGGGAGTGCCCGGCCCGACCTACGAGCGTTTCGAGGAAAACGACGAGGCCGGCGCATTGACCTGGTGGCGCGAGTTCGGCAGACCGGTCGTGGTCAAGCTCGACGGCCTCGCCGCGGGCAAGGGCGTCATCGTCCCGAAGGGCGATGCCGACACCGAAGCGGCGATCCGATCGACAGCGATCCTCGGACCTTTCGTACTCGAAGAGCAGCTGTACGGCCCCGAGTGCTCCCTGCTGGCGTTGTGCGACGGCACCGCTGCCATCGCCTTGCCGCTCGCTCAGGACCACAAGCGGATCGGTGAGGGCGACACGGGACCGAATACCGGCGGCATGGGCGCGTTCGCTCCGGCACCGGTGCCTTACGACGCCGACGTTCTGTTGCACACTTTCGTGCAGCCGATCATCGACTACTTCGCGTCCACCGGCGCGCCCTACGTGGGGGTGTTGTACGCGGGTCTCATGCTCACGGCCGACGGGCCACGTCTGATCGAGTACAACTGCCGATTCGGCGACCCCGAGACGCAAGCGGTGCTGCCGCTGCTCGAGAGCGATCTCGCCGAACTCGCACTGGCCTGCACCATGGGCTCCGTCGACGGGCCGGCCCTGAAGATCCGCGAGGGCGCCGCCTGCACCGTGGTGGCTGCATCGCCGGGATACCCCGGGGACCCCCACACCGGCGCGCTCATCAGCCTCCATGGTTTTTCGACGACCGAGTGGGCGAACGCCTCCAGCGTCGTGCCCGAAGCGATCCTCTTCCCGTCCGGCGTTGCCGACGGCAAGACCGCAGGCGGACGGGTCCTCGCCGTCACGGGGCTGGGCGATGACCTCGCCGCCGCGCGATCCGCGGCCTACCGAGCGATGGACGGGGTCAAGTTCACCAACATGCAAGTACGCCGCGACATCGGGTGGCGTGCCCCTGGTGCACTGCTCACCTCTTATGCCTCGACCGGGGTCGACATCGACGAGGGAAACAGGGCGGTCGAACGAATGAAGGGGTCGGTCGAACGCACGCTCGGACCCGATGTCCTTCGTGGTGTCGGCAGCTTCGGTGGCGTGATGTCAGCTCGCCGCATCCTCGAACTCGCCGATCCCGTGCTGGTTGCCTCAGCCGACGGGGTGGGCACGAAGGTCGAGCTGGCCGCTCGGCTCGGCAAAGTGCGCGGCGTCGGCAACGACATCGTGAATCACTGCATCGACGATGTGCTCGTGCAGTCGGCCCGGCCGCTGTTCTTCCTCGACTACATCGCTGCCAGCACCCTCGATGCCGACCTCGTAGCCGAGGTCGTCACCGGCATGGCCGAGGCGTGCGAGGCCGCCGGTTGCGTACTGCTCGGCGGCGAGACGGCCGAGATGCCCGGCGTGTACGCACCCGGCGCGTTCGATGTGGCCGGCACGCTGGTCGGCATCGCCGAGCGGGGCGAACTGCTGCCCCGCGACGATGTCGCCGCCGGTGACGTATTGCTCGGGGTCGCGTCGAGCGGCCCACACACCAACGGGTTCTCGTTCCTGCGCAAGTTGTTCGACTGGGTCCCGATGGATGTCACCCCGCCCGGGTTCGACGTCACGCTCGGTGATGCCCTGCTCGAGCCACACCGCTCGTATCTGAACGTGCTCGACGGGGCGCTCGCGTCGGGCAAGGTCAAGGCCTTGGCCCACATCACGGGTGGCGGGCTGCCCGAGAACCTGCCGCGAGTCCTCCCCGACGGCGTCGACGCCGAGATCGAGTTGGGTTCCTGGCCGCGAGGCCCACTGTTCGAGTTGATCGCCGAGCTCGCCACCGGTGTCGATGTGCACGAGCTCCACCGCATGCTCAACATGGGTATCGGCATGGTCGTCGTGGTCGCCCCTGGCGACGTCGACGCGGTCCAAGCAGCTATCCCCGAGGACACCTGGCGAATCGGGGCCCTGGTCCGCAGCCAACCGGGCTCACGCACCGTCCACCTCCTCTGATCACCGACGTCGCGTCGAGCGAGCCCGCAAGCTCCGCCCAGAGCTGCGCCGGCGTCAGGACCCACGTGAGGGGACCCTCGGAGCCGACCCATCGCGTCCGACCCGGCAGCGCCGGCATACCGGCGTATCAGCCGTCGGTGCCGATGGTCTGGATCTCGTAGACCTCGTAGGGCAGCGACGCGGAGACGACGATGTCGGGTGCACTGCCACTGCTTCCGTCCGACAATGTCCAGGTGATGTTCCATCTGGTCGTGATGGTCATCGCTATGGGCTCACCGTCGGTATCGGAGGTGTAGGTGTAACCGCACGGGCCCTGCTCGATCGTGTTCTGCTCGCTGTCTGGAATCGGGGTGCCGTATCCGGCACACGAGATCGGGTCGTCGCCATTGCCCGGATCGAAGCTGGTCGTCGCCTCGGTGGCTCTCGTCTCTGCCCAGAGCGGGCCGAGCTCGGCGCGCACGGCGATCGGACCGACCTGCTGCACTGCCAGCCAAAGGCCGAGGTTCACCGCGGCACGGTTGGGCGGGCTGATCGCCGGCACCGGCAGGGTGATCGGCCTGGTCGCCTCTCTGATCGTTCCGGGCAGCAGGATCGCCGGGCTCGGCGGGGTGACGGCGACCCAGCGTCCGTCCCCGGTGGCCACCCCGGCAGGAGCGTCCGCCTGAGAGCAGTCGGCAACTTGATGCTGCTCGAACCTCCCGATCGCCGCGTTCCATCGATGCAGACGCCCGTCCTGCGAGTAGTAGGTGAGCGTGATCACCATGTTCCCGCCGGCGATCGAGTTGATCACGTCGACGATGCTCCGAGTGATCTGGTTGTAGCGGTCAGCGTCCGAATCGCTCGCCGAGAACGCATCCCACGTGCACGGAATCGGGACCGTGCCCGCGACCGTCGAGGGTGGGCCCCCGGGATCCTGTGCCCCCGGCCCGCTCACCACCGCCGTGATCACCGGCCCTGAGATCGATGTCGTCGATGACCTGTCCGAGCCACGATCTGCCCTTGCCAATGGCGATGCCGGCCAAACAAGCGGAAGGATCGTTGACCCGATCACCAACAGCGAGGCCCGAACTAGCGAACGCATTCCGTAGCTCCCGCGAAGACTTCGATGACTACTCCGCCAGCATCCAACCAAGACGAGTCGACTCGGATTAGATCAGCCATCTCGTGATAGGCGTTCACATCATCGTTGACGATGAGGTCCGACCCATTCGGGTTGGCAGTGACTTCGACGTACACGTTGGACCCAAGGCGACAGAACTCGACAGTCGCAGTGCCGACCGCGCTGTCGACAACCAGTGTGTCGAGATAGAGGTCGATCCGTGCCGGCCATTGAGGATGGGTCCGACTGCGACGACTGTCTGCGCGATCGCGAGATACGAGATCGACGGCGCTTTGGAGTGCCGGCCCGGTCCTTGTCTCGAACAACGCGGCAAACGTTGAGTCGTCCGTAGGGTCGAGGAGCGCATCGTTCAAGGCCGTCCAGCTGGCGATGGCGGCGTCGATGACTGCTTGTTGGGCTTGGGTTTCGTCGTCCGGAGCGATGGGCGACGCCACCGGGCTGGGCGCTGCCGCTGGCTCGGTCGTTCCGACCG
>JAHEDX010000146.1 GCA_024641005.1 Acidimicrobiaceae bacterium | reverse complement strand
GTCGGGTGTGGACAATGCAACTGACATCCGATCCTCGAGGAAAGCGAGTCGACGATGCGACGATCCTCCGCGTTTGCGATCACTGCGTCACTGGCCATCTCGGCATGTGGCGGCGAAAGCGCCGGTGACGACCAGGCTCGCCTGGCGGAACTGATGACCCAGGAAGAGAGCTTCGGTGCCGTCGACGACGACTGCGTACGCGACAAGACGAAGGAACTCTCCGACGAGGACGCCCGGATCCTGATCGACAACATCGACGCCAACGACGTGGGCGACGTCGGCCTGAGCCCGGAAGGCGAACTGTGGGTACTCAGCCTGCTCGAGTGCATCGGCGGCGGCATCGAGCCCGACTCGAGCCGCCCATCCGCAGACGAACAGCTCGTCGAGGGCGCACCGGAGGGGCTTGACGGCCAAGAGTCATCACCGGTTCCGGCCGGCTCGATCGCCGACATCGGCCGCGGTTGGCGAATGCAGGTGCTCGACGTCGTCGACGACGGAACGGCAGCCGTCATGGAAGCCTGGGAGTACAACGATCCGCCTCCCGACGCCAGCCGATTCACGCTCGTCAGGGTCGCAGTCGGCAACTACGGGCTGAGCTCGTCGACTCCTCCGTTCTTCGGTGCCACCGGCTCGGCCAACACCGAACTCGATTCGTACTGCGGCACTCTTCCCGACGAGTTGAGCCTCTTCGACGAGATGTTCCCCGGTGCCGTGGCGGAAGGCAACGTCTGCTGGGTGACCACGGCCGCCGACTCGGGTGCGTTGCGGCTGTACGCGTCCGCAAGCTTTGACGGATCCGAGGTGTTTCTCGACGCTTCGTCGGCGCCCGCGAATCCCGAAGTGATGTCCGGCCTCCGCGGGGTGCAGCCGGGAACCGAGCATGCCGAGGCGCGACTCTCCCCGATCGCCGTGGGCACGCAGACCGACATGGGCAACGGGTGGCAGATGACCGTCACCGGCCCCGCCGGCGACATCACCGACGCCGTTCTCGCCGAGGCCGAGTACAACGAGGCGCCACCGGACGGATATCGATTCGTGGGGTTCGAGGTGTCGCTGACGTATGACGGTGAGGGGAGTGCGAACGCGTTCGACGTCGCCATCAACGCCGTCGGCGACAGCAATATCGCATTGCACGAGGAGTGTGGTGAGATCCCCGACGAGTTGGACTCGTACAGCGACCTGTTCAGCGGAGCGGTCGTCACCGGATCGCTGTGCTTCGTCGTGCCGATCGAGGATGTCGGAACGGTGGTCGCCTACGCCACCACCAACTTCGAGGGCTATTCGTTCTTCGCGCTCGAGTGACTCCGATCGGCGAGGCACGTGCACCTCGACGGCGAGAGCACCGGCCGGCCCCTGATCCGGGGACTGCCGTGAGCATCGACGGTCGTCCGTAGGCTCGGGGTATGACCGGGTTCTCGGCAGCGCCTCCCATCGAACCGCCGTCCCGTCCGATCGGGCGGCGCACGACGCTGGTCGCGGATCCACAGCGAGACGGTCGCCTGCTCGGAGTCGACGTGTGGTACCCGGCGGCACCGAACGATCAACCGCGCTCGGAGTACGTGCTGTTGCCGGGCGTGTCGTTCATGGCCGCAACGGCTCAGCACGAGCCGCCGCCGGCGGCCGGTCGATTCCCGCTGATCGTGTTCTCGCACGGCCGCACCGGTATGCGGTTCGCGTATTCGTTGCTGTGCGAGGCACTCGCCGCTCGCGGGGCGATCGTGGTGTCGGTGGATCACCCGGGTGACGCCCTCACCGACTGGCTGCTCGGCAGCTTCGTCGACGACCGCACGAACGAGATGAACCGGGTCGGCGACGCCCACGCGCTGCTCGCAGAACTCCGACCGGGCGGAACCGTGCTCCCGCCCGAACTGATCGCAGCGATCGACCACGATCGCGTGGCGCTCGCCGGTCACTCCTATGGCGCATACACGGCTCTCGCCACGGCTGCCGGCGCCCGCGGTGTGCCGGCCCACGATCGGGTTCGTGCCGTTGCGTGCCTGCAGCCGTACACACGCTCGATGAGCGACGGCGCGCTCGGACGCGTGGTGGTGCCGGCGCTGCTGGTCGTGTCCGAGAACGACACGACGACACCGGCGCTCACCGACGCCGATCGGCCATGGGCTCTGTTGCGTGGCAGCCCCACGTTGCGTGTCGATCTGGCCGGTGCAGCACATCAAGCGGCCAGCGACATGGGCCTCTACTCCGAACTCGCCAGAAGGATGCCGGCGTTGCCCGACTTCGTGCGCGAGTACCTGGAGGCAACGGCAGCAGATGCCGTTGGCCCGGGGCTACGACCATGGCGCGAGCTGCTCGCGACCCAGGTCGAGATCGTGTGGGCTTTTCTCCAGATCGCTCTTGACATCGACCCGACCGTCGGCGCCGCCGAGGTACGCCGACTCGGTGCCGAATCCGGCGTCACCGTGCAGATCCGCTGACCGCACGCCGCAGACCACGATGAGCGCGACTGCACCCGGCCGGCAACGTTCGCCCGTCGCAGCCCGGACGCGGAGGAGGCGAGGATCAGACGATCCTCGCCTCCTCCGGTTCGCTGTAGCCGGACGTCAGTCGTCGTCGGCTTCCGATTCGTGGTTGTCGCGGACGCCGTCGCCGTTCTCGCCGACTTCGTCGCCCTCGTGTTCGTGGTCGACCGCGTCGTCGTCCTCGCTGTCGACCTCAGCTCCGTCGGTTTCGTTGTCGGGTGCTTCGGTTGATTCGTCGGCTTGGGCGGCGGCTGGGCCTCCGTCGCATTCGTTGCCGGTGGCGGTGTCGATGCCGTCTTCGCAGTTGATGCCTTCGTCGTCGGCTTCGTTGTTTTCGTTGTCGGGTGCTTCAGGCTGGTCGCCCACGTTCGCCGCCTCGTTGTCGACGGCTGTAGCGACAGCATCGGGCGGTGCCGGGGCTGGGGTGGCTCCGCCCCCGGTCGCCGCAGCGGCGAGGCCGGCGGCCCCGATGAACAGACCGAGTCCAGCTGCAGTGGTGTAGCCGATCTTCTTGAATCGGGAGGTCATGGTGGTTCCTTTCCTGTGTCGGCCGGGGGATCCGTACCGATACGTTCACCATGCGCTTGGGCTGCTTGAGCCGAGCTGAAGGATCCTGAACAGCGCTTCAGGATCTCGGTCGGTCGTTCGTGGTGCTGAACCGACGCAAAGTCGTTGGGCGACCAACGGTGGTTTCGGGTCGACTTTGCGTCGATTCGGAATCGGTCACGTCGGTCGTTCGTGGTGCTGAACCGACGCAAAGTCGTTGGGCGACCAACGGTGGTCTCGGGTCGACTTTGCGTCGATTCGGAATCGGTTGCGGGGGAGGGCTGCTCAGGCCCAGTCGAGGATGACCTTGCCGCACTCTCCGCTGGACACGATCCGGAAGGCATCCTCGAACCGGTCGGCCGGGAGCCGATGGGTGATGATCGAACCCACATCGAGTCCGCTCTGCAGCATCGCCGCCATCTTGTACCAGGTCTCGAAGATCCGTCGACCGTAGATGCCCTGGATGTCGAGCCCCTTGAAGATCACATCATTGATGTCGAGCGTCATCGGACCGGGCGGAATACCCAACACCGCGATCCGGCCACCGTGGTTCATCACGTCGAGCATCTGATTGAAGGCCGCTTCGGCCCCGGACATCTCGAGACCCACATCGAAGCCCTCGGTCATGCCCAACTCGCCCATCACCGACGTGAGTTGCTCGGCCGAGACGTCGACCACCCTCGTTGCCCCGAGTTGGGCGGCCAGATCGAGACGGAAGCGATTGATGTCGGTCACCACGACGTCGCGAGCGCCGATGTGACGGACGATCGCGGCAGCCATTGCACCGATCGGTCCGGCCCCGGTGATCAGTACGTCCTCGCCCACCACGTCGAACCGCAACGCGGTGTGGGTCGCATTGCCGAGTGGGTCGAGTACGGCGGCCACGTCGTCGTCGATGTGCGGGGGCACCACGAAAACGTTCTGAGCCGGCAGCGCGATGTACTCGGCGAACGCGCCCTGACGGGTGACACCGACACTGATGTGGTTGTGGCAGAACTCGCGCCGACCGCCCTTGCAGTTGCGGCAATGGCCACAGGTGATGTGGCCCTCGCCGGCGACGCGTTGACCGATCTCGAGGCCCACGATGTCGTCACCCAACGCGACGATCTCGCCCATGAACTCGTGGCCGACCACCATCGGCACCGGGATGGTCGCCTGAGCCCACGCGTCCCATCGGTGTATGTGCAGGTCGGTTCCGCAGATCGACGTCTTGCGGACCTTGATCAACACCTCGTTGGCGCCGGGTGAGGGGACCTCGACCTCCTCGAGCCACAGCCCCGGTTCCGGCCGTGCTTTCACGAGCGCCTTCATGCCACGACCCCCATCTCACGACCGATCCGCGTGAACGCATCGATGGCCATCGAGATGTCGTCGTCGGAATGGGCGGCCGACATCTGGGTGCGGATCCGGGCCTTGCCGTGCGGTACGACCGGGAACGAGAAGGCGGTGACGAACAACCCTTCGGCCAGCAGCCGGTCGGCCATCTCGCCCGCTACGCGTGCGTCGCCGAGCATGACGGGAATGATCGGATGCCCGGCGCCGGCCAGCGTGAAACCGGCCTCGGTCATGCCCGTGCGAAACCGTTGGGAGTTGCGTTCGAGCTGGCGTTGCAGGTCGTCGGCCGACTGGAGGAGTTCGAGCACCCGGATCGTGGTGGCAGCGATCATCGGAGCGAGCGAGTTGCTGAACAGATACGGGCGCGAACGCTGGCGCAGCCACTCGACGATCTC
>JAHEDX010000021.1:4725-54260 GCA_024641005.1 Acidimicrobiaceae bacterium | reverse complement strand
CACATCTGGCCGACGGAGTCGTAGATGAACTCGACGTGGCCGGTGTACTCGAGGATGCTCCAAGTCTCCGGTGACGGACGGCTGCTCAGCGCCGGACAGTTGCGTGCCGATCCGTCGGCAACGACTGCCTCGTACCCGGTTGCGAGCCGCCAGAGCTCAGGGCCGAGTTGATCGTCGGCAACCTCGCGGGGGTCGAACTCGCACTCCCTGCATACCTCCGTGACGCCTTGCATTCTCGAACCGTAGCGGTTGCGGGAGTGGCCGTCTGACGGCCGTCGATCATTGCCGGACCTCGCATTTGGCGAGTCGATCCGGCCGGACGGCACGTCTCCGGTTGGCAGGAGCGCCCCGGGACGCCGGGTCTGAGGTGCTCATCGCGACGTGTTCCGACAGCGCTCGCACCGCTCAGGATCAGCGAGATTTTCGGCTCCGTCAGCTCCCGAGCGTTGCTCCGAGCGACGCGCAATATGGAGTGGGTGACCGAGCGCGGACGTGCCGATATCGCGCACCGGATTCAGTGCCCGTGCGGAACGTTCTGATCGTGGTCATCGCAGGTCGAGCGGCGGGCGTTACTGAAGCGTGGAGCGATACTCGTTACGGACTCACGCGTGACACGTTGTCGGTGCCGGAGTTGGCAGTCCAGAAGTCGGTGCCGTCGAACACCACCAACTCGGCCTTTGCCGCGCCGCCCGGCAGCCTGTACGTGATGCTCGCCTGGGTGACCGGATCGAGCCGGCTCACTGTGTTGGTGCCTGCGTTGAGCGTCCAGATGCTCGTTCCGTCGAAGTCCACTCCCAAGCTGGACGTCGCAAGCCGGTGCAGGCCGACCTCGACGCCATCCCCGCTGAAGGGATCGATCCGAACCAGGGATGCACCCGGACCGTTGGTCCAGACGTCCACACCGTCGAACGCCAACTTGTACGGGTTGCCGCCAAAGGTGAAGTCCTCAGATTCTCCTGTGCCAGGATCGAGCCTAGTAACGGTTCGCGATTCCTCAGCGGACACCCAGAGGTGCGAGCCGTCGAAGACGAGGTCGTACGGGGCACGGACGTCAGCGGACAGCCCATACGTCACCGAGTCGCCTGACAGCGGACTGAGCCTAGTGACGCTGTCCGATCCGTGATTGGCGACCCAGATGTCGTCACCCACGAACTCGAGCGCCCAGGGCTGCAGCGCATCATTCGGCAGCGCGAAGTTCAGCGCCTCCCCTGTCGCTGGATCGAGTCGGGTGAGATTGGACGACCCGATGTTCGCCGTCCAGATCGCATCACCGTCGAACTCAATCGAATAGGGAACTTCGGCGCCGTCGGGGAGTTCGATGTTCGTCGCCTCGCCCGTCGCTGCGTCGATCCGCGACAGGTTGTTCGATCCGATGTTCGCTGTCCAGATGAAGGTCCCGTCGAAGGCCAACCCGGTCGGGCCACGAGCGCCTTCCGGCAACGCAATGTTCTGACCCCCTGCATCGATGATCCCGATCGTCGTGCTCGGCACGCTTGCCGGTTCTGGCGTCGAGCGCGTCGACACCGCCCGTGGCTGCGTCGTGGGGGTCGAAGTGGTCGTCGCCGCGGTTGTCGAGACGGAGCCCTGCGAACTCGGTTCCAAGGGCTCTGAGGCGTCAACCTCGTTGGCGGATCCAGCCCCTCCGTTCGGTGAAGGTGGCGTCGTGTCGGAGGAGCATCCGAACGCCACGATCCCTGGCACCAAGGTTGCGACTGCACATTGCAGGACCCGATTCCGACGCATTTCCCCCCCGGTCGCTCGGCGAGAGCGTAGTCGAGGTCACGCGCCGCGGAGATCGTTCGCGTGAGCCGCCGGACCCCGTCGCTGCTGAGACAGCATGGTGACGAACTCGAACGCGGCACGCATATCGACGACGGCGGACGGCATCTGAACCCACGCGAGAACCGGCATTGCGATCGCCGATGCCTGTCCCATAACGCTCGGCCACTCACGCGGAAGACCGTGGCCTATATGCCGATCGGGGACGAGTCGTGTCGCCCCGATCCTGTGGCGTAGAGAGCACGCGGTTGCGTCCACGAGGGACGTGACGGTCACCTCGCGTGCGCGAGAAGGGCCATGGCAAGCGTGTGTGCTCAGGCCCAGCCGAGCTGTTGAAGCGAATGAGCGTCGTTCCAGATCTTCGTCATGTGTCGGATCCGATCGCCGTCGAACTCCATCACGTAGACGTAGTCGGCGGCGACAGAGTTCCCGGTTGGTGGATCTGCGGGCCCGGGTCCAGTCTGTGTCCCCTTGAATACGGCGAAAGCAGTCACAATTGACCGGTCGTGATCTGTGGAGAATGACTTCAGTTCATAGTGGCCGTCCGGGATCGGAGTGAGAAGATCACGCATCCAGTTCGTGTAGCCCTCCACCGTCGTGACCTGGGCGAGTGCGTCGGCTTGACAGCCGAAGGTCGCTCCGTCACGGCAGTATTGGGCGCATTCTGCCCAGCCTTGGCCGGTCTCACACGCTTCGAAGAACTCGCGTGCGGTGTCGGTGATATTCACTGGTGGTCCTCTCGAAGGCCTCCGGGTTTCCCCGCTTGTTCATCTGTGAAGTGGCCAACCTAGTTCACGCTCTTATGGTGCTGTGACGCCGCAATTATCATGCGTGTATTAGGCGATCGGGGACACTCCTGCCGTAGCCGGTCAACCCATGGCCGTCAGGGGTACTCAAGTGATGCTGGCATGCGGCGGGTTGATCGACCCGGCACATGCCTGAGATGCGGTGCTGGAGAACCGCCGACGTGCCGCGAGAATGCGGGTGCTGTGTTACAGGGCACGCACCCCGTACGTCGCAACGTGCCGGTGAAGTCCCCCTTCAACACCGGACGACGGCCAGCTGGGGCGCATCGCTCGCCCTGCAACATCGCGCAGCAGTGGACCCGGACCGGGCCGCGTCAGCTCCGGGCGATGTCGAGGATCGCGGCGGTGATGATGGGCCAGGGTCCTGGTTCGGGGAACCAGTGGCCGTAGCCCTGGAGTTCGACCGCAGCGGCGGCCGGGTGGGCCGCGGCGAACGCCCGCCCGCCTTCTGCCATCGGGTCCTCGTCGCCGAAGACGACGAGCATGCGATGATCGTCGGGGCAAACGGTGGTGACGCCAGGCGTTCCCACGATGCCGGCAGCGAGGTGGGCGACCGGGATGCCCCACCATCCGAAGTCGTCCACGAGCATCGCTGCGTCGACCGCGGCGGGCCCTGGATCGAAGTGGCGTCCCATCGTCCAGCGCAAGACGTCGAGGGCCCAGGCGATCGCCTCGTCCCGATTCGACGGCGTAGGCCGAAGAACGACGCCGAGGTCTTCAGGTGTTGGTTCGGGTCCGAAGCCGGGGCACGACGCGAAGTAGACGGTGGCATCGACGCGCTCAGGTGCCTCGGCCTGAACGCACCGAAGCACGCTGCCGCCCATCGAGTAGCCAACCCAGGTCGCAGAGTCGAACCCGAGCGCGTCGAGCACGTCGAGCGCGTCGGCGGCCATGTCCGAGTAGGTGTAGGGGACGGTGGCGAAGTCGCCGCCGAGCACGGCGCCGGCGTCGATGACCGACTGGTCGTACCTCGATGACCCACCGGTGTCCCGCGGATCGATGGTGACCACGGTGTGACCAGCGGCGAGCAGCGGCTCCGCCGCGCTTCGGGGAAGGACCGCGCCGGGCATGGACAGGCCGGGGAGCATGACGACCGCGGGTCCCGAGCCCTCGGCGGTGTACGAGATGGTGGCTCCGTCACGGGCGATCAGGGAAGGCATCGCCAGAGTCTCGCGCCATGCTGGTCGAGCAGCTGTTAACGGGGCCACGCTTCGGTCCTGCGACACAACAATTCACTCGTTCTGTTCAGCGTTTCGCTGAGACGGTGCTGCCGTTTGCTGAACGGAACGGATCAGCTGACCAGGCGCGTGAAACGAAGTCGATGGTCTTCGTGCAGGGTCAGCTGGACCAGGAGAACCAACCGATCTTGATGTTCTCCTCCGTCGCGAGAAAGATCACACCGCGCATCAACGTGGGCTGACGCGGCGAGGGACGCCAACGAGCTGCGCTCGAGAGACGTTCCCGCACGCTCGCCTGTGGCACGGTCGTCGGGGCGGGCGCGAGCCGTGTCGCGGTTCTGGAGTTCGGGCCGCCGATCGACGATCAATGTCACACCACAGGGCCGCCAGTGCGGCACTATCGCCCAGTTGGGTAGGCAGCACCCTCAGATTGGTCACCGGCCGACGAGGATGCGTGTCGGTGGAGCCACTCCCAACCGTCATCTGACCGCACTGCCACCACTGTCCATCGAAGCGGGACTCGCACCCGCTGTCCCTGGACGTCGAGGTGGATGACCAACGTTGCTGCGATGACGCCGGCGCTTCCTGTAACGATGACGTCGGTCCAGCCAAACTCGAATCTCGTGGCAGTCGCATCGGCAAAGTTGCGCTCGAAAAGTTCTCGTACTTGCTCCCGGCCGGCGCACAGTTCATCCTGACCGGTGCCGATGACCGAGACGTGTCGGTCGTCGCTGAACAAGGCCATCAATGAATCGACGTCCTTGGCGCAGTAGGCCTGTGCGTAGGTCTGGAGGGTGGCGAGGAGTTCCTCGGTCGGGTCCACGATGGGCACAGTGTTCCACAATGCAACGAATCGCAATCCACCGCGCGAGTCGTTGCCCCACTTCGCTCCGGCGCGGTCGATGAGCGCTGCCACACACGATTCGGTCGTCAGGTAGCCATCGAGTTGATGTCGACTCTCTCCGACAAGCTGTGGCCATCCCACCTGTGGCATCGCAACTGGGCATCCTGGACAGCACTCTTGGTCTCCAAGGCCTCACGTCCCGTTCCCCTTCAGGGGTTCTTCGGTGATGCTGGCCTGCGGCAGCGTCCCGTCGCAATGCTGACATACTGCGGGTTGCTCTTGTCGACCGCTCAGATTGCCAAGTACGAGCGGTCTCGCGCCCGGCACCTCGCTGGTGTTCTGGTCGCCTCGATGCCGGAGCCGGAGAAGCGCCCCTCCTGGGTTCGCCATATGACGTGGGCCGCATCGAGCTACTCATGGGGAAGCATCTGTGGCGATGTGTCGTTCGCCTCTTGCCGGGGTCGATCGGACCGAGACACGATGAAGTCGGAGGAAGGTCGCGATGCGTGGGTTCGTCGGCCCTGTAGTGGTAGCGGCGCTGATCGTCACCGGCTGCGGGAATGGTGGTGCTGCGCCGATCACCGAGCCGAGCGCATCGAGTTCTCCAACATCCGTAGTCGGCACCGGTACGATCACAGAGCCGGTCGCGACGACCGGGAGTGAGGCTCCGGGCCTGCCGACGACCGATCCGGCGACCAGTGCGGTCCCGACCACGAGTCGAGTCCCTGCTGCTCACGAGACAGCCGTTCTGAGCGGCGAAGGCATCGGTCCGTTCGATTTCGGCGCTGCCGTTGCGGACGTCGACGCTTGGGCAGCCGAGCAATTCGGCACGCCCGACTATCGGGTGGAGCTCCGCCCTCCCCTACCCCGGTCGTTTGGCCCGCCGAGTGACGCGGACCTGAGCGGTGACGACATGCTGTGGATCTCGTGGGCGAACGGTCTCGAGCTGGCTTTCAGCGATCGCGGCGAATTCCGAGACGACGACTCGCTGCATCTCGCGTGGTGGTCGTACCGCCCGACGGTCGACCGGTCGACCGATAGCGCTCCGATCGACGGGGTCTACCTGACGACGGTTGACGGGTTCGGCATCCCGAGCACGACGGACGAGTTTTCGGCGGTGTACCCCATCGCAACCCCCAGTTCACTCGTCTGTGAGTGGTACACCTACGACTTCTTCGAGGTCCCGCAGTCGGCGGCGATCGGGAGCGGCCTGCGAGCACTGCACTCCACATCGCCGTCGAGCGGCCAGGACACAGTGACGGGGTTGAGCGCCGGAGCGCCATGGCGGTGCCCACCGGCCCACGATGACGCACCGATCCAACCGAAGCCGGGAGAACAGATGACCACACTGCAGCTCGACGGCTCCGGTCTGAACGCGATCCCGTTCGGCACGGCGATCGACGAGGTGCGCGCCCGACTCGAACCGCTCCTCGGCCCACCCAACATCGTATTCACTGATAGCACCGTGCTGCCCGAGCACAACGCCCGGCGTGGGTGCTACCTCGCCGAGCACGAGTCCACGGAGATGACCTGGACCTCGCCGCGTCTGACCCTCTGGTTCCACGATGGACCGGCGGATGCGAGCGACGGTGTCGTACGGTTCGTCTATTGGTGGCACGGACTCGGTGACGGCACGCCGGTAATCGCGACGCCGGCGGGCGCCCGGCCCGGCATCACCGTCGGCGCCCTTCTGCCGCTCGAGCCGACGCTCCGGCTCGGACCCCCCGGGGATTGCGGCTGCCATCGGGTCCTGTTTGAAGAGGCCGGAGCGATGGAGATCAACACCGACTGGAACTCGACCCTGGACGTCCAGCGCTTCCTCGCCGACCACGGCTATCCGATCGAGATCACCGGCGAGATCGACGAACCAACGCGCATCGCGCTCAACGACTACCTGGTCGACCTTGACGAGGGCTTCTACTGCGGCTGCGCTGACTTCCGCACGCTGGACGCGCTCGGCATCACCGTGCCAGCGGCCGACGCGATCGTCACCAGCATGTCAGCCGGAACCGCCGGTCGATGCGACTGCGGCTGCTAACCCGGCATCCTCGCAACACCCTTCACTGTCCCCCAGATCTGTTGCCCACGGAACGCTACGGCGGGGGCTCCGCAGCCAGCAGCCGGGTCGGGATTCAGTGTTCGACCTACGACTCGAAGCCCGCCGATCACACGTCATCACGGGTACTTGCGGACGCTCGACCAACTTGCCCTCGACCGGGGCCGGCGTCATGCGGTCGACGTACAGGCGCATTGCGCCGTGCCCAATTGCCGGAGTGCCCGATGATTGACGATCGGTTGACCCACCACACCCTGAGACGTCACTGCTGACCGTGATGACGTCGGCCACCGACGCAAGCCTCCACACCAAGGCTGTGCGAGGTGTTCGACACACTGGAGTGCGCCAGCCTCCTGCCCTTCGCCGACCACGATGGATCACGACCGGGCCACAGCGATATCGGTCGTGGCCGACCGCCCGATCATGTACGTGCCGACGGCTCACCTTCCAATGCAACCAGGATCGCCAGAGCTTCGCCATCGAGCGGACGCGCGCCGTGTCCCTTCCCGGTCGTGTCCTCCATCAGCAGACAGTCTCCGGCCTCGAAATGCCTCGTGTCTCCCTTGCTCGTCCAACCTTCGACCCGGCCGGCAAGTACCACGAACAACTGCCGTCGGGGTGACGGGTGAGCACCGTCGTTCCAATCAGCGGGAAAGCGCAACCAGGACACACGCGTCGCCGTGAGAGGATCTGATAGGTCGAGGGCAGGCGCAGGAGGTGCGTACTGAACCGCGCTCATCGGCATCTCGACGTCCTCGAAATGGCTCTCGCCGTCTTCATCAGCGAACAAGCGGACGAAGCGGGCAGAGCTGGTCATCGCGACACGCTTGCACACTTCTGACGTGGATCGAGAACGTACGCGGTCGAGTTGCTGCGGCTGCAACGGCGGAGCGACGACGCCATAGATCAGACAGTCACGTCTGGTTTGGTCAGGAGCACTTACGTGAGGCTGGCATGCGGAACGGCGAGCTGAGGCGCTCGGCTCGGTCACCGATCGTTCGCCGTACCGGGCCCGGTCAGCGTCAGCGCGCAGCGCGCAGCGACAGATTGGAAGTGCCGCCGCTCAACGGCACAGACGTACGCAACTAGGATCAATCGCGGTAGGAGGATCCGATCGACGGGGGTCAATGTGAAAGTGCTCAGAGTCGGGTTCGTGGGCGCTCGGACATCGAATGTCGAAGCGACCTCGGCCTTCTTCCGAGATGTGCTCGGCCTGGAGATGCTCAGAGACGATCCCGCATGGTCGATTCTCCGGTTGCCGACCGGTCGCTGTGACCTCTTGGAGGTCTACGGGTCGGAATTCGACGACGAGCGACTCGCACCGCCGGAGCAACCCCTGTTCGTTGCGTTCACCGTTGCCGACCTGCTCGAAGCACGCGACGAGATCGCGGCAGCAGGCCGCGAGGTCGGAGAGGTCGTCTGGGCAAGTGAAGCGTTCGGCGACCCCGAGTTGGCCGGGTTCGGCTGGTTCTTCTTCCGAGCTCCCGACGGCCTCACCTACGTCGTCCAACAGGCTCCGGAATAGCCGCTCCCCCACGCGGCAAGACACGTCGGCCACCCGGTCAGTCAGAGACTTCCACCACATATAGACCGACGATGCGAAGTTGTAGGGCACGGCGACACCCACAGCGGTTCGTGCGTGGCGTCCCGCCTCACCAAACACCTCCACCATCAAATCGGATGCACCGTTCATGGCTGCTGCCTGATCTCCATTCTCCGGCGTGGAGTTGACCAGGCCGTGGACGGCGACGACCTGGGCGACTTGATCGAGCGATTCGATGACGGTCAGCAGGGCTGCGAGGCAGTTGATCGCGCTCGCCCGAGTTGCCGCGATCGCTTCGTCGAGTCCCAGATCGCCGCCCAACTTCCCCTTCCAAACATGATCCCCGTACACCGAGACCTGGCCAGCGGTCGTGACGAGGTTTCGCGAACGCACCGCCGGGACGTAGTTGGCAAGCGACTCGGGCGCGGAGGGCAGTTCCACACCCAGTTCGAGCAGACGGTCAGCAATTCGGGATATGAATCGAAACCTAGGCGTTCTCCCAACCGTAATGTTCGATCGCGGTGTCTGGGACTACCCGCTCGATGTGCGAAGGGAGGCGATCGAGGGGGCTACTTCGTGTGCGGGTCGGGCATGTCGTGTGCGAATCTCGCCGATGGCGTCCCCGGACCGTTGTACACGCCGGGAATGGCGTCGGGATTCGCCACGACCAACTCGGACTCCAAGCCATCGGGGTCTCGGTAGAACAGGCTGAGGATGGGGCCGAAGTCACTGACGTAGCCATCCGAGGCGCCGGCGTCGCGAAGCCGTCGCCGGATCTCCTCGAAGGCGTCTATGTCGGCGGCACGAAGTGCCAAGTGGTCGAGTCGGCCACGACCGAACATCGGTGCCTGCTTCGAGTGCTCCTGGTTGCCCTCGATCTCGAAGACGTTCAGTTCCGCGAGCGGCCCGATCGACAAGATGCAGAGGCGAGGGTCACCAGGCTCGACATGATCCACGACGACCTCCGCCCCGAACGTCTCGACATAGAAGTCGACGAACCGGTCCATGTCACCAGTGAGGACTGCTACGTGATTGAACCCGTCGGTCAGCACGATCCAGATCCTCCCGTCGTGTTTCGCTCTCTGCGTGCTGCCGCGACCTTACTCGCGAAGAACGGGAGCCGGTCTCGACGTCGTCGCCGATCACTGCCCCACACGACGATCGGGCCGGCGCGCGTCAGATTGGGATATTGAACGACGACGATGAGCGGTATGACCACGGCACTCGCAGCAACTTGCGGTGCGGCGACCTGATCGAGCCGGTATGCAGGTCGAACTTGGGCAGCCGGAGAACGGCAAACCACGCCTCACTGACGGCCACGGGCCGCAACCGCGATCGGTGTGGTAGACCACGATTCGGGGTATCACGGTGAGCGAGGTCAGACGACTCGACAAGAGCGACGCGGATGCGTCGGCACAGTCGTTGGCTGACGCATTTGCGGACGACCCGCTCATGGGCTGGGCCGGGCACTTCGAAGATGACCCTAAGCGCCTGACGCCAGTGTTCAGATCGGCGATCGCCGCACGATTCCGCCATCCCGAGCCATTGATGTTCACCACCGAGAACCATGAGGCCACGGCGCTGTGGAATGCACCTGAACACACCGAGCTCACATCGAGCGAGCTGTTCCGCAGCCTCCCCGCCATCGTCCGCAGCTTTCGCTTCGGAATCGTCCGGCTGGCCCGGTTGCTCCAGATCGTTGACCAAGCGCACCCGTCAGAACCGCATTACTACCTGTTCGCGATCGGCGTTCGCCGCGACGCGCAGGGCAGCGGGCTCGGATCGTCCGTCATCCAGCCCATGCTCGACCGGTGCGACGAAGAGGGCCTACCGGCCTACCTGGAGAACTCGAAGCCACGCAACGAAGCGTTCTACGTGCGTCACGGATTCAAGCCGAGAGCTCCCATCGAGCTTCCCGCGGGAGCGCCACCGTTCATGCCGATGTGGCGCGATCCCCGCTGACCGTCGGTACGTCGAGATGCTCGACATCGACGACGCACCTCTTGGTCGCCCACTCCGCTCCCGTTGCCAAGGCCCGACCGGTGACGATCGTGCAGCTGGCGCCGATGCCGCGTGCACCTGACGACGGGAGCAGGGCAAAGCGCTCCCCCAACGCAGCTGTCGGGACGCGATCAGGCCGGGAGGGCCCGATTCCGCATGGGGATCGACACCGGCCACGAGCCCTCCTGATCTGCGCGAGACTGACCCGACATCGAGCAGGGGGACCGTCGTGAAGGAGATCAACCAGGGGCGTTGGACCGCCGAGATCGAAGGTGACTTCGTCGTCTTCATCATCGGAGCCCGAGCCAACAAACCGTGGCAACTGATTCGGATCGCACGCGACCTCGGCGGCCGCAAGAGCATGAACTACATGCTGAAGTACCTGACCCAGCATCCCGAGAAGGGATTGCTCGGATACGAGACCATGGGCTTCGCCAACGTCCAGTACTGGCGCTCGTTCGATCACCTCGAGGCGTTCGCCAAGGACAAGGACCCACACCTGACGGCTTGGCGGAACTACTGGAAGCGCGTCGGCAAGGACGATCGAGCCGGGATCTGGCACGAGACATTCCTCGTGCGTGATGGCGAGTACGAAGCGGTGTACGGGAACATGCCTGCCAAAGGGCTCGGCAAGGCGACCAAGCTGGTGCCGCTGTCACAGGCCTCGACGGCCCGCAAGCGGATCAGGTCGTCGACTCCCGCAAGCTGATCGGGTCCTTGCATGATGTCGACTCCGGCCGCGGCGGGCACGAACGGTCGCCGGTGCAAGCCCACCGACTCGCTGTCGCAGTCGCTGCGTGCCCGGGAACACCGTTGAAGCGTGGTCAGCGACCCTCACCGATCGGACGTCCGAAGTCGACGGCCGCGATCACCTCTGGAGGGGAGAACCCCCGCAGCTCCGGATCTGGTTGACTTCCCAACGCGTCGTTCACGGTCGAGAACGCGAGACGCAGAGCCACGAACACCGTCATCGCGAACACGTCGGCGTCGCTGAAACCGGCGGCCCGAACCTCGTCGACGTCGGCCTGGGTGATCGCGTTCGGGTCTCTCACCACGGCGCGCGCCCAACGCGCCATCGCCCGTTCGGCATCGGTGAGGCCCTCATCGGACCCGGTCAGCACCCCGGCTGCTGTCGCAGCGTCGGCCTCTTTCGCCAGCTTTCCGCCCCACGCAAGCGAACAGTACGAATCACCGAGCGTCGATGCGCATGCAGCGACCAGCAGCCCTCGCTGCCGCATCGAGAACTGTTCCGACGCCGACCCCATGAGGGCGAACAGTGCTTGCGCGCTCTCGGGCTGCCAGGCCCACAGTCTCGAGACGTTCATGACCCAACCCATGTACTTCTGGTCATCGTCGAAGAGCCGTTGAGCGCCTTCACCGAACGTTGGTTCATCGAGGAACATCACCAACTTCTAGTACCTCGCAACGCACCGAACAGTGATACCGCGCATGCGAGCGAGACGCCGGCACGACGATCCCCAGGGCTGTGGCCCTCGCCACCGTCGATGGTCTGGTGAGGGCAGACTCCACGGCAACAGGTTCTGCATGCCGTGTGCGAGTCTGCGCTTGTCCCCCGCCCTCGCTCTGATCCACGGGACGGGTGGCGCACACGCGATCCCCGGTCAGTGGCTTCGACGGGCCGCCTGCCTCTGACGGTAGGTGCGCATCTTCGCCTGAGCGCCGCAGGTCTCCATGTTGCACCACGACCGGGACCGGTTGCGCGAGTGGTCGTAGAACAGCCATCGGCATCGGTCGTTGGCACAGGTCTTCATTCGCTCCCACTCGCCGTCGATCACCGCGGCGGCCACCGAACACAAGATCCTCTCGACGATCGCCCCCACGCCCGAACGGGTCGACGGGGTAAGCGGGACCCGTCCCGACGAGACCTTCACGAGCACCGGGTAGCGGCTGGCGATCGCATCCAGCCGTGCCTCGGCCTCGACCTGGTCAGCCGTACCGCGTGTGCTGACCACATCTCTGAGCACCTCTCGCACCACGACCAACTCGTCGAGCGCAGCTTGATCGAGGGACGCCGCCCAACTCCGCTGCCGAAACCACGACGCGGCCGCATCCAACGGAACCAGATCGTCGACGCCCGACTCGAGGTCGACGCTGTTCACGAAGGATCGGATGAACTCCAGATCGCCCGGCGCGGTGCCAGGTGTGCGCTCCGGCGTGTTCACGACCCCGAGTATGCCAGTCGGCGCAACGGTCGGCAACCAGTGAAAGCACTTGACCGGTATCCGTTACCATCCTTAAGCTTTGACCAGTAACCAAGTGGAGGAGTACGACATGATCGACCGACCGTCTGACTCGACGATGTCGCCCATGCGGACGATCGACCTGATCGGCGTCCCGACCAGCATGGGAGCGTTCGCTCCTGGGCAGGAACGCGCGCCGGCGAGGCTCCGCGCAGCCGGGCTCGTCGAACGCCTCCGACGCGATTGGGAGGTTCGCGATCACGGTGACAGCGAGGTCCGCCGCTGGTTCCCCGACGTCCAGCATCCGTTCGCCCAGCACCTCCCAGCCGTACGAGACATCGCCCTGGGCACCGCGAGACGGGTCGCTTCGACAACGGGACTGCCATTGGTGCTGGGCGGTGATTGCACCATCGAGCTCGGGACGCTCGCCGGGCTGCACCACCGTCACGGCGGGCACATCGGCCTGCTCTACTTCGACCTTCATGCGGACATGAACGTGCCCACCAGTGTCCGTTGGGGCGCGCTCGACTCCATGGGCATGGCCCACGCGTTGGGCGACACCGACGCCGATCCTCTCCTGGCCGGCGCGTTCCATCGATCACCTCTGCTCGAGCCCGACCGATTGCACCTGTTCGCGCACGGCGATGGAATGGAGCGCGAGCGCGAGCGAATAGCGGCCCTCCACATCCGCCGGACCGGCGTCGCCGAGGTCGCAGTCGACCCAGAAGGCGCTGCCCAACGCGCGCTCGACAGCATCACCCGCGAGGCGGATCACCTCGCGGTCCACCTCGACGTGGACGTGATCGACTTCGTCGATCTTCCGATCTCTGAGAACGCCGACCGGAACGAGGGTCTCGGGTTCGATGCCACGCTCGTCGCACTCGGCAGGATCCTGTCCCATCCGCGCGTCGCCGCACTCACGATCTGCGAGCTCAACCCCGACCACGACCCCGATGGTTCCGCCGTCGTTCGCTTCGTCGATGGCATCGCAGGCGCCCTGAGCCGTGCGGCGCGAGCCTGACCGATCGCCGCGGTCACCAGGGCGCTGCCGCAATCGGCACTCGCAGATTCCACGAGGCACTCCCTCAGCGCGGCCGATCGAGCTCAGAGGGGCGGCAGCAGGAGGAGGGCGAGGCTGTCTACCAGCCAGCGCTCGACGCGCGCAGGTGTCCAGCCGCGCCGCTGCGTCAGATACGCGTACGTGTCGGGATTGGCGAGCGATGACATGGTGTCGGTCGCATCGCCGATCGACAATCCGTCACGCAGTGGGCCTCGGTCGGCGATCATCTCGACGAAGGCTCGATGCGTTGCCTTGCGCCGCGCGTCGTCGACCGAGGCCAGTTGATCGAGTTCCGAGTCGGCCGCGATCGCCGAACGCAGTACGGCGTGAACCGAGGCGTTGCGCTCGAGCACACCGCGCATGATCCGAGCGAGCAGTTTCAACTGCTCGCGCTGGTCGCCGGCCGCACGTACGGCCTGCACAGCGGGACGGTCCAACAGCGGCACCGGCTCGGCGTCGCCGACGATCGACTCGTCGAGAAAGGCCTCGAGCAGGTTCTGTTTGTTCTTGAAGCGGGCATACACGGTCTCGACTGCCACGTCGGCTTCGACCGCGACCGCGTTGACCGTCGTGGCGGCGTATCCCTGCTCGGCGAACAGACGCCCGGCCGCTTCGATGATGCGCTGACGGGTCGCCGCAGCCTGACGCGCCCGGCGCCCACGGGACGTCTTGACATCTTCCATGAACTCAGTATAGTCCAACCATATCAATACAGTATTACTGTATTGATACAGCCCCACTGCATATCGAACCATGGAGGTTCAACATGAACGAGTTCATTCCAGTCAGGCGTCTCAACCACGTCGCGCTCAAGGTGCGCGACCTCGACGACTCGGTCGACTTCTACAAGCGAGTCATGGGCTTCACCGAAGACGTCGGCCGATTCGGCAACGACATCCTCGCCTTCCTCCGGGCCCCCGGCTCGACCAACCATCACGACCTGGCGCTCTTGAAGATCGGGCCGAAGGCCACCGACGCCAGCGCACGATCGGTCGGCCTGTTCCACTGTGCCTGGCAGGTCGACGACCTGCGCGACCTCGTCACCGCCCGCGATTGCCTCATGGCCGAGGGCTGCTTCCAAGGTCAGAACGATCACGGCGCCACCAAGGCCGTCTATGGCACCGATCCCGACGGCAATACGATCGAGATCACCTGGATCCTGCCCCGCGAGGAGTGGGGCACATGGGAAACGGACGCACCGATCAAGACGGCGATGGATCTCGAAACCGAACTCGTCCTCCGAGGCTGAGCACGTTTGTCGGCCCACCCGACGCGATGCGATCGGGACTATCCTCCGACGCCGCTCCCGCCTCGCTCCGATCGGCTCCTACGGCGTGATGATGCGTTCGGGCTGGGGCATGAGTTCGATCACGTCGACAGAATCGGGCCGGGTGAACAGGACGAACGCCCGGCCATCGGGTGTTGTCGCAAGGAGGTTCTCCTTGGCGTCGACGGTGCCGCCGAGTGGCACCTCGGCGGCACCGATGAACGTGCCGTCGTGTGTCCACCATTCGACCGTTTCGGTCCCATCCCATCGCTCGATGATCCACCTGCCGTCGTCGGTCGAGCCCAGATACCGCATACTCGACCAGTGCACGTTGTTCGGCGTGGCGTCAGCGGGCAAGATCACATCGTCGATGCGTATGTCGTGGTCGAGAAGTTCGATCTCGCTACCCCTGACGTCGAGTACGGCGATGACCTCGAACTGCTGCGTATCGGGATTCCACTCACGATCGAAATCAGGGAAGTCGAGCACCCAACGGCCGTCTCCGGTGTCGACGAGTCCCCAGAGCCAACCGATGCGGTCATACTCGAGATCGATGTCGGCCTGCGCCAGGAGAGCACCTTCGTAGCTGATCACATTGACTCGCTGAACCTCAGGTCCGGCAAGGTAGCTCTCGAGCACGATCAGGTAATCGTCTGTGGCGACCAGATCGGTGATCCAGTACAGCCCGAGCGCCTTGACATCGATCCGTGAGACATCTGTGCCTCGCACGCTGACGATCTGCCCGGCCAATGGGTCGGCGATGTGGATCCCGCCAAAACGGTCGACGGCGAGCGCGTTCGGTCCGTCGACCGTCTGATCTTCCAGCGCGTCGCTGTAGGTGAACCCGCCCGCGCCCACCGGTAACGAGATGCCATCGGCCAAGATCGTGACCTCGTCGGAGGCTGCGGTCGTGGGTGGACCAGTCGAAGTCGACGTTGCTTCGGTCGTCGGCGGCGCGATCGTGGGGGAGGTCGATGTGGGCGCAACCGTCGAGACGGTCGGATCCGGCTCCGGCCGCCCGCCGGTTGTCTCCGGCAGGGTCGACGAAACAACGGCAGTCGTCACCGTTGTCAGACCAGTCGGGCCACTGGCCGCCTCGCCGCCACATCCTGCGACGATGATGGTCGCCGCGAACATCACTGCTCGCCTCGGTGCGTTCGTCGCTGGCATAGGAGCCTAGAACCTACTGTCCAGTGGACAGCAGCCGGTCGATCCACCTGGACGGTTCTGAATCGACGCAAAGTCGATTCAGAACCAACGGGTCGCCTGAGTCGACTCTCCGTCGATTCGAGTCCACCCGTTCGGGACGCCATCCCCGATGTCCCCCGCGGCGCCCGTCCAATGGTCACCGCTACAAGGCAAGCGTGGGTCCACTGCCGATGCCAGTAGCAGCGATGATCTTCGCCTTGGACCGCAGGGCGATCTCGCGCGGCATCGCAGCCACTGCCATGGCCATCTCCACGGCCCTCGGCATCACTTCGGCGGCCACGACGACCTGATTCGCGAGTCCGATCCGGTGGGCCTCCGCCGCGTCCACGTTGCGGCCCGTCAGGGTGAGTTCGCGTGCCAGGCTGCCGCCCACGAGTTCGCGCAGCGGGCGGTAGACGACCTCGGTCCAGGCGTATTCGACGTGTGCGAAGCGAGCAGTGTCGGCGACGACTCTCAGATCGCACATCACCGCGAGATCGAACCCACCGGCCAACGCCGGGCCGTTGACGGCGGCGATGATCGGTAGCGGGAACCGGAGCACCGTCGAGTGGAACCGATCGCTCGATGCCCACAGGTCGCGCTGGAAGTCGGGATCCGCGTTCTGGAACTCGGTCAGATCGAACCCGGCGCTGAAGACCTCGCCGGCGCCGGTGAGGACAACGACTCTGACCCCTTGGTCCGCGGCGGTCTGATCGAGTGCGTCGGAGATCGCATCGCGCAATGCAGTCGACAGTGCGTTCTTCTTCTCCGGGCGCATCATCGTGATGACGGCGACGCCGTCCTCTGGCCGGTCGAGGGTGACGAGCTCGCTCATGGAGACACCCTCGCGCGCCGCTTGCACGAAGAGGGTCATCAGCCCACACTGAAAGTAGAGATGCCGGTCCGCGGGATCTGATCGAAGGGGTGAGCCGTGCTCGACCTTCACAAGAACCAACGACATGACGACCTGCAGCCCGCCTCGAAGAACACAGTCGGTGTCCTCCACCGCGCGTGGTGGGTCCTGGCTGCCACTCCGTTGGCGTTCATCGCAGCGGTGCTGGTCGGCAATGGGCTGCTGTCCGTTCAGGGATATGACCCCGACTCGGATGAGTCCATACCGCTCGGCCACGCGCTGCTCGCGGGTATCCCGGCGACCCTGTTGCTGATCGCACCCGCCATGGTTGCGATCATCCTCGGTCGCCGGGCGATCGACCGCGGGGAGCCCCGCGGAAAGGTTCCGGTGGTGATCGGCGCGTTTGTCGTGCTGTATGCGGTCGCGACGGCCGCGTTGGGTCTGATGTTCTGATCACGATCACACCTCTGTCTCGAGCGGACGATCGAGACCGACGATCTCGGAATCGGTGGGGACACTGCCTGCGACCTCAGCGACGAAGTCGGGGTCACCTCCGATGTAGAGCGACCAGAAGTCCACATCGGTCGCGACGAACCATCTCCGATCCTCGGGCCAGAACAGATCGGGATGGCGCCACTCGACCAACGGTCCGGGGTCCTGCATCTGGGAGGCCGCCGACACCGAACCGGCGAGTAGGAAATAGCTGCGATGGGGCAGGTCGAAGCGTGGAAGCTGCGCCAACGCGACTCGGATCGCCGCATTACGGCGTTCGTCTTCGTCGCGCAGTCTCGATCGCTCCTGCTCGATCGCTTCGCGGGTCGCGTCGTCGACGGTTCCTTGCCGCGCGTAGTGGGACGTCGCGTTGGCAAACCCGTGGCCATCCCACACGGCGAACCACGCCCGACCCGGGCTGGAGGTGTGCCGTTCACCGATCGAGGCGATGGTCTCGAACAGGTCCCGGTAGGCCGACCACCACCCCTCCGGACGTGGATCCGGCGCACGCACCCACAGGATGACCGGGTAGTGATTCGGTACCAACGCCCCAACGGTCCCCCACGCTCCCCGGCACGCCCCGGCGATCCACTCGGCAGGAGCGACCGTCTCGGCAGGTTGGACGTGATCGCCGAAGACCATGCAACAGCTTCGCACTCTGCGTCGACCGAGGTCCGCTGGGTATCTCGCAGAGTCGTACGGAACGGCACGTCGACCGCGACTCGACCGCTGTTGGCCCACCGACAACGACGCCGGAGCTACAGAGCGCCGGCGTCGCGAAGGCTGGAGCGTCCCGAAGCGATCTGAACGTTCGGGGCGGTCGGCAGTAGCTTCGGCGTATGGCAATCGAGCGATTGGCCGGCGTCGACTTCTCCGCATGGCCCGAGCCTGATCCCGAGTTGGAGCAGCGAGCGTTCTACGAGCAATGGCTGCGATATCAGCGCCACGAATTCATCCGCAAGCTCCGCGACCTCACACCCGAACAGCTCGCGGCATGGTCGATCCCACCCGTGCAGCTGTCGGTCCTGGGGCTGATTCGACATATGACTCAGATGGAACACGTCTATCTGTCGTGGGGCCTCGGAGGCGGCGAGCGGGCACTGCGGTACGGCGACGACGACTATGCCGGCGGATCCGCTGACACCCTCGATGACGATCTTCGCTGGTACTTCCAGGAAGTCGACGAGAGCGAGGTCGCCATTGCTGCGATGGGTTCGCTGGAGGCAACCGGCCTCGGTCATGGTCGTTCCCTTCGGGCGGTTCTGATCAAGATGGTCGACGAGTACGCGCTCCACGCCGGTCAGGCGCACATGCTTCGGTTCGCCGCGCTCGGCGAGGTACTGCGCTGACCGCCCGCCGATCGAGCGTCTTGCCGGATCACCCCCGACATGGGCAGATCGATCGCCCCCATACCGGGCGTGAACTGGCAATCTCCGGATCGTATGGTTGTTCGGTGCGAACACCGCGAGAAGAGCATCGGATCGGTCTTGACTACCTGGAAGCCGTGACGGGGCTGCTGCAACGGGTTCGCAGCGCTCACCTCACCAGGGGGTTGTACGAGGCCGCCGACTTGCAATGGTGGTGGCGCACCCCGCGCCCGACCGACCACATCCGTCAGCTCTTCTGGTTCGATCACCTCGGTCGCCCCGAAGCCGCAGTGATCGCGACCGACTGGGGCAACGGATTAGCCCTCGCTCCGATCGTCATGCCCGACGCGACTCCCGACTGGGTCGCACATGTCATCGAGCGCGGGCTCGCCCACGCCGGCGAGTCCGGGTTCGAGTCGGTCGACCTCGAAGTCGACCGTGCCGATGCTGTCATGCGTGGCGTGTTGATCGACCAGGGTTTCACGACCGAGGGCGACGCGTCGACGGTCAGCACGTCCGTGGTCGAGGCTTGGCTGGCTGCCGAGACCCGACCAGTGATCAGCGCGTTGCACCAGGACTATCGGTTGTCCCGTCGCGTCGACATCATGAAGCGACCCCATCACATGATCGGACGCGGCGGACCCGATGTAGAGCAGCGTCTGCTCCAGACATCGCTCTACCGCTCCGACCTCGATCTGCTGATGCTCGACCGCGACGACAGCTACGCGGCGTACGGCCTGTTCTGGTACGACCCCGAGACCGCCACCGGCCTCGTCGAACCCATGCGCACCGAAGAAGGTCACCAGCGACGCGGGCTTGCTCGCCATCTACTCACCACCGGCATCGATCTACTCGCCGCTGCCGGCGCGACGCGCATCAAGATCTGCTTCGAACCCGACAATCCAGCAGCGAGGGATCTGTACCTCAGCGTCGGTTTCGAACCCGTCAAAGAGACCGAAGTCTTTCGCCGCGCCGCCCCACGGCCTTCGTGAGCCGACCCACCAAACCGAACACGCAGATGCCTCCGAGACGCATACCTGGCACGCAGCATCCGGCCACGTGACTGGCGTGCGAACCGACGGCCGCGACCGTGAGGTGCCCACTGGATAATCTCGCCCTGATGCGACGTCAAGCCCGGGCACCATCGACCGAGGTATTCGGTGCGGAGGCATTCGCGGCCGACGACGGGACCGTCCTGCGGTGGCTGGGCATGGCCGGATTCCTGATCAACAGTCGCGGGACGACCATGATGATCGATCCCGTGCTGACCGGCTTCGACATGCCGCTGCTGATTCAGTTCCCGATCGCCATCGAGGGCGTACGCCGACTGGACGCGGTACTCGCCACACATGCCGACAACGACCACTACAGCATCCCCACCTGTCGGGGTCTCGCACCGGTCACGGGCGAGTACCACTCGACGAAGTACGTGGCCTCGCTCATGCGTGGCGAGGGGCTCGCGGCGCATGGTCACGACATCGGAGAAGACTTCGATGTCGGTCCGATTCGTGTGCACGTCACTCCAGCGGACCACGCATGGCAGAACGAGATCCCCGGCGCGAGCGATCACTTCTTCGTGCCAGAGGATGCCTGTGGCTTCTGGATCGAGACGCCAGACGGCACCATCTGGGCACCCGGCGACTCACGGCTCATCGCCGATCACCATCTCGAGATGCGCGCCCCTGATGCATTGCTCTTCGACTTCTCCGACAGCGAGTGGCACTTCGGGCTCGACGGCGCCATCGCCGTCGCGAACGCCTACCCGCACACCCCACTGCTGTTGCACCACTGGGGATGCGTGGATGCCCCCGACTTCACACCATTCAACGGCGATCCGGACTCGTTGCGGGACCGCGTCGCCAACCCCGAGCGCATCCATGTTCTCGCCCCTGGCGAACCATTCAGACTGGAGCGACTGACAACCTGAACGGCCACCCGTTCTGTTCGGCGTTTCGCAGAGACGGTGCGGCCACTTGCCGAACAGAACGGTTCGGGGCGGTCAGGGGAGGCGTCGTGCACTGATCACGGCATCCACGCCCTCCAAAGCGTCAGCCCGTGTTCGATCCTCTGCGACGACGACGTCCCAGCGACCAGGCGCCAGCACGGCCAACGCCGCCTCGACCGAGACCTGTGTTTGCCCTGCAGCAGCCGTCGCCGCACCGGTCGCGGGGTCGATCGGACGATGACCGACCAGGAACAAGGTTCCCCCAGGGGTAACCGCGTCCGCAAGCCGCCGCACCATCTGATCAACCGATCCCGCAATATGGACATAGAGGCTTACGACGAGGTCGAAGCTGCTCGGCTGAGGGGCCCAGGTCGCAAGATCGCCCTCGATCCATTCGATACGTTCAGCGACCTCGTCGCCCACGGCATCGGCCGTCGACCGACCATGAGCCAGTGCGGCCACGGAGAAGTCGACGGCGGTGACCCGCCATCCGCGCGCCGCCAGCCAGAGCGTCTCCGAACCATGGCCACAGCCCGCATCGAGGGCATATCCAGGTCGATGATTCGCGACCTCGGAGGTCAGATGAAGATTCGGGGGACGATGCGCCACCACATCGGCATGGTCGCGCAGGACTTGTGACCAGCGCTCATCCCAAGAACTCCGATCGAACGACGGCACGGTTACGAGCCCTCCTCGCCCGCCGTATGGGGGTACGAGGCATCCCCCACAGGGAAACAGAGACAGAACGGGTGGCCGGCGGGGTCTGCATAGACCTGGAAGTCATCCCCGGATGTTGCGCCCCTGGCCGGCCGGAGCACGCGGGCACCCAGCCGCATGATCTCGTCATGCGCCGCCGGGAAGTCCTCGACCCACAGATCGAGATGGATCTGTTGCGGCGGCGCTCCGTCGGGCCAACCGGGAGCGACGTGATCGGGGGCATGCTGCACACCGATCCTGGGTGCACCGTCGACCGTCACCATGTGCCAGTCGCCATCACGATCGACCTCGCCGCCGAGCACCCCCGCCCAGAAGGCACTCTCGGACTCGATGTCGGACGCGTCGAACGTAATGACCTGGTACCGGATCCTCACGCCGTGAGAATACCTGGGCGACGCGA
Organism: Acidimicrobiaceae bacterium; assembly: GCA_024641005.1. GTDB lineage: Bacteria > Actinomycetota > Acidimicrobiia > Acidimicrobiales > Ilumatobacteraceae > Ilumatobacter. The sequence continues at coordinate 32,563 of JAHEDX010000021.1, read as the reverse complement.
GGCCGGATCGCTCGGCCGGCTTCGCCTCGTCGCCCGGCGTCGACCTGGGCGCAATGACCACCTTCCCCGGACAACGGCCGCCCAGAGACGCATATGGGATCTGGACACGGGAGGTGACCTCGGTGATCGGGCCGCCCGATGCGTCGGGTCCGGCGTCAGCTCTCTGCCAGTAGTACAGCGAGGTCGCGTCGCGCGTAGCGATTGTGCCAGAACTCTTCCTCGAAGACCGTGTAGATGCACTCCTGCAACGGGTGCGTGCCGTTCTCGAGCACCTCGATCGGTCGGTTGAAGTCAGAAGCTGCGACCGACTCGAGACAGGCGCGAAAGCGCGTGGCCCGGTCCGTGCGCACCTCGAGGGCGTCGGAGGCGGACGGCGCGAGGTCGCCATCGAGGCCGGGCCACGGGAAGTCGAGGGAGCCAGTGTTCGGTAGCCCGGTCGGATGAAAACGTTCTCCGAGAATCGGCACCACCACCCACTTGTCCATCGCAAATACGAGATGCCTCAATGTCTGAACGAAGGACCATTCGTCATCGACCGATTCATGCAGCTTGCTTTCCGGAAGGGCCTTGGCCATGGCGAACGTCTTCGCCCACTCGCCTTCGAGCGCCACCCAGGTGGCGCGCATGTCGTCGGGGTTCGAGGGACGCAGCATCGCCCGCAGCGGGTACCAAGGATCACGCTCGTTGACGTACCCGGTGACGTCGACGCCGTTGATCACCACCCGGTCGACCAGAGCGTCGATCTCGACGTCGACCAGCCAGGCGTGACTGATCCTCACATCGGTGAGGTTGACATCGCGGAAACGGGCCCCGCTGAGATCCGCACCCCAGAAGACCGCTCCCGCAAGATCACCCTCGAACTCCCCCGGCATCCTGCCCCCCATCGCTGCGCTCTTGTTCGATGCGCTCTTCGCCCAAGTCTGCACGAGGAGCGCGTCGCGGCCATTGTCGCGTACGAGCTTGAGTCGGCGAGCCGGGTAGGCGGTTCGTGCGCTGCGTTCGAACGTTGTGGCCACCTGAAGCGGTGTCGAACCGACGCAAAGTCGACCGGCGACCAACGGTGCGCCCGAATCGACTTTGGGTCGGCACGGGACCACCTCGGCGACGACGGCACGTAGTGTTCAGCGGACGGGGACGTCCGACGACGGTGCGGCGCCCGAGATCGAAGGACCACCTCGCATGCACCCACAAGTGGCACCCACGTTGCGTCGGGAACTGACACCGACGGTGACTGTCACCCGAGCGGCCCGCTGATGCTCGACGGGGCGAGCTCCCGTGTCGTCGCACTCTGCATCGACGCGAACGACCCGCTCCGCCTCGCTCGGTTCTGGGCCGCCGCTCTGCGCTGGGACATCGACGACGAAACGCTGGACGAGGTCGGTCTCGTGCCGACGGATCAGACCCGATTCGGGATCGTCTTCCTGCCGGTCCCCGAGAAGAAGTCGGGGCAGAACCGTCTCCATCTCGATCTGACGACCACCTCGATCGAGGATCAGAACGAAACGGTCGCAGCGTTGATCGAACTCGGCGCACGCCACGTCGACATCGGTCAGAGCCCCGACGAAAGCCATGTGGTGCTCGCCGACCCCGAAGGCAACGAGTTCTGCATCCTCGCGCCGTACAACAATTTCCTCGCCGGCTGTGAACGGCTCGGATCGATCAATTGCGATGGCACACAGCAGGTCGGGTACTTCTGGAGCGAAGCGCTCGGCTGGCCTTTGGTGTGGGACCAAGACGAGGAAACGGCGATCCGGGCGCCCGACGGTACCGGTCCACTGATCACCTGGAGCGGTCCGCCGCTCATGCCGAAGACCGGGAGGAACCGGCTGCATCTCGACATCATCCCTTCCGGGCACGGCGATCAGCAGGCAGAGGTCGACCGTCTGCTCTCCCTGGGGGCGGCTCGCATCGACATGGGGCAGGGCGACGTCGACCGGGTGGCCATGGCCGATCCCGACGGCAACGAGTTCTGCTTGCTACACCCCGGATAGAGACTTGCGGACCGGTCTGGACGGCCACCGACCCGTGGCGTCCGGATATCCGGGCGGCGGCTCGGCCCAGCCGTCGGTCGTCCGCACCATGACAGACATCGATCACCAGCTCGATGTGGTCGGTCGATGCCTCGGGGTGCCGAATCACACAGGGCTCTGCGATGATGACGCGCCCGTCGAGGCCCAATCGGTGCGGAGGATGCCGTAGATCATCGTGTCGAACCACCGCCCGTCATCACTGCCCCAGGCCTCGCGCAGTCTGCCCTCGCGCGTGAACCCGGCAGTCGACAACACCCGTTGCATCGCCACGTTGTCGTCGCGGGTGTTGGCCTCGATCCTGTGCATCTCGGGATATGCGCTGAAGAGGTGGTCCACGACCCAACGGGTCGCCAGCGTGCCGAGCCCGCATCCTCGATGCCGACCGGCGATCCGGAGGTCGAACAACGGGGCCCCTTCCCCGATGTCGCTCATATCGAGGAGCCGAACGAGTCCCACCACTTGACGATGTGGTCGGTGTCGATCGACGATCCAGTAGGTCGCGACGTCCGCGCTCGAGAATTCCATGGCCGCAACGTCATCGGGCGCCAGCACGCGTCGACCGTGGAAGGGCCACTCGTCGTTACACAAGAACTCGACGAGTTCGTCGTGGTCACGTATGGCCTCCACCTGTTCGAACTCGAGGGGCACCACCGTGACAATAGGTCCAACTCGCGCTGTCGCGACGCCGAGTTCGACACCGACCGTGAGGCGCCAGGCGACACGGTCGGTTGCTACGAGTTCGCTTCGACCTGCCCGCCCCACAGATATTTCGTCACCGGCATTGCTGTGCCACCGACCACTTCGAAGCTCGAAGCCGGTCCGCCCGGCATTGTCACCCAGCCGGCAACACTTGCCGCAGGCCCGCGAACCAATCAGGTCGTCCCCCAGCCGGGCAACCGGCTGGCCTGTTCGACCCATGCTGCAAGTTGAGCCTCGTCGAACTGGTCACCCTCCGAGATGTGGACGTAGCGGGCATTCTCGTCCTTGGATGCGACGGGTGGCATCGGACGCAGCGACGAACCCCGGAAGAAGGTCACCTTGACGTACTTGGTGAAGCAGTGAAAGCCGAGGAACCAGCCTTGACCCTCGAGGCCGTAGAACGGAGAGTTCCACTTGACCGCCTTGTGCACCTCGGGAACAGTGCGCACGACGAGTGCATCGAGTCGCTCACCGATGTCGCGCTTCCATCCCGGCATGGCCGCGATGTACGCCTGAACCGGGGCGTCGCCGTCGCCCTTCGCGATCTGGGGATTGCCCCCTGCCAGCAGTACCGGCTCACCAGCCTTCACCGACTTCTCGGACGTCTTGTCAGCCATTTGGATCGTCCCCCACGAACAGTCGATCGTACGCGAATCCCGATGCCGAACTGAACCGAACCGACGCAAAGTCGATTCGGTTCCACCGTTGGTCGCCAATCGACTTTGCGTCGTTTCGAGAATGCGGCGGGTCAGGCGTCGAGCCACACACACACACCGACGTCACATCCACTCGCTCACATCCGCACGATCCGTTCCTCCGAAATGTGATCGCTGATCACGAACGCTGCATTCCAGCTGGGGCGCAGCGGCAGCTGATCGTCCTGGATGAGCATCCGCCACTCGTCGTCGGTCAGGCGCGGTTCGCCGGCCGAACGCCAGAACTCGTAATACGACGACACATATCCGGCGGCGAGTTCGAATCGCCCGTCTCCGATCGGCACGATCACGTAGATCGTGTTGACGTCACCGGTACCGAGCTGTAGGTACTCGAACGACGCGGTGAAGATGTCGGTCACCAGGCCGGCCCGCTCGTCGGGATCGGGAACCGGAAGGCCCACTCCGTCGAGTTCGATGTCACTCGACGCGAGCCAGAGATATTCGAGCTCCGACCCGATACGGCCGAGCCGCTCGTTCTCGCTGTCGCTGGCCACGACGCCGTCGAGTTCGAGCGCGGCGATCCCTCCGAGCCAGTCACCGAGTTCGATCAAGGTCGACAGCAGGTCGTCGGTCTCGGGCGTGAGCAGGTCGCGAGACTGAAAGCCGGCACGCAGCAGTTCGGCAGCGGCGACGATCCGGTCGAACGCCACCGGATCGGGCTCGACCCAATGCCGCGGCACGAAAGCGGGGGCTTCCGGGCCTTCACCCTCGCCGGCCGAGCCCTGCTTGGTGTACAGCACCGTGTCGTGCTTGAGCTCGGTATACGAAGCCAGTCCCGTCTGGAGCGACTTCGCCGCCCATGCCCCGCTCTGCATGAAATCGGGATACGCGGCGCCCCGCGCGCGGAACTGCGGCTCGATCGCGATCATCCACGCGTCGTACACGGTGCCCGCCCAGTCATCGGGGGTGCGCTCCGCCACGACTCGGGTCATCGCGTCGAGTTGCTCTCGATAGTGGAGATAGCCGGCCTCGGTCGACAACTGCATTTCACGCGCCAGCGGTGAGCCGAACGCCGCCGCCACATCGAGCGCCGACACGAGCACGCGCCGTTCTTCAGGCGCGTCGCCGCCGACGTTCGGGTACGCGAGCTGGTCGAGGATGAACGAGTCGAGCGTGAACCGTGCGCCCATCAGGCGAACAGCTGCCCGCTCGGGATCGATCTCGACGGGATGGACGGCGAGCACGGCGTCGGCGATCTGGGAGGCGTCGAGGTCGAGCAGCGATGTCGGATCATCGGCCCAGCCGGGCGCGGCAGCGTCGGCCGCTGCTGCGAGTTCGAGCGGGCTGATGTCATCGGCGAGGCCGACGAGGAACGATGTCGGTTCGTAGATCGCGGTCCAGCCGGCCAGGATGCCTTCGTCCTCAACGAGGATCCGCGACATCAGCAGGCCCGGGATCACCCCGATTCCACGATCGAGCGCGAATCCTTCCTGCCCCAACACCGACATGGCCCTGAAATAGCGCTCCAACTCGGGCGTGCGGGTGTAGTGGCCGCGTGGCCGAAACAGGCTGAAATCGACGCACCCGACGAACGACTCGGGTGCCCGGCACTCGATCAACCCGCTGATCGGCGATGTCTGCATCCCGGCGCCCTCGTCGATCGCGGCGATCTCCTCGGTTGCCAGATCGTTGACCGTGCCGATGTCGAGGTCGAGCATCGATGCCGCCGCCTCGTAGTAGCCGGTCACCCGATGTGCATCCCCTGCGAGATCGGTTCCGGCGAGCGATTGTTCTTGTGCGCGCGCTGCGACGACGGCATCGGCCAACAAGGTCTCGAGGATCGGGAGCAGTCGTTGCTGCTCGGTGTCACGGAGCACCTTGTCGAACACCAGGTGCCACGAGTGGTACAGCGCATCGGTCGTGACGAACAACGGCTCGTAGCCGTACGAGCTGTACTTGTAACCGTCGTGGAAGAATCGGTTGCTGGTCTCGAGTACGGCGAACCCGTTGGTTTCGATGGACCTCTGTGCGATCGACAGGTCGCTCCATTCGGGGTTGTCGATCTTCTCTTGCTGCGTCGGCACCAGCAACACATCGTCGAACGAGTTCGGAGTCGCCGGTCCGGCGTAGGCCTCACTGTCGTCGAGGGCGGGCACCCAACGGTACGGAGCGAAGGGAGTCGTCGACCGCAACCCCACCGGCGATGGCGCTCTGACGACGGGCGTCGTCGAGGTCGTCGTGCCATTGCCCGAGGTCGACGGTGATGAAGTCGACGAGGGCGGCGACGTCTCCGGGCCACTGGTGGAACCGGGCGCGCTCGGAATCGACGTACTCGTCGAAGCCGAGTCGTCGCCGCTGGTACATGCGGCCGCGGCCATCGCGAGCGCGATGATGAGCGCTGCCGCCGAACGAGTTCGCACACCGTGGTTCATGATGACTCCTCTTGGTCACTCGAGTTTGCGACCGGCCACCGCCCGACGAGAACCGGGTCGGATCGGCCATCGTGGTCGATGTCGGCGCACGTGGCCGACGCCGAGCCCGGCAGCACCGCTGCCGTGCGAAAGCCGAATCCATCCCAGAGCCAGGCGCCGGCAGCAACGATCGCTGGGTCGTTCATGGTGGTGAATCCCACCGCAATGGCTCCATCGCACACGGCGACCCGTCCGATCGGTTCGAACATCACCGCAGAGCCCCATCGCATTCGTCCTGAATTCGTGAACACCGCAATATGGGCGCTTCGACCGTATTCGTCCGACCAGGTCACCTCGGGGAACAGATCGTGCGCCGGCTCGGACCGCAGTGGTCGACGGTAGGCGACCACGACGTCGATCTCGCCGGTGCCGGTGACGTCACCATAGGCACGCGCCACTTCGACATGCTCCGGGGGGATCGACAGGTCGACGTCGTCGGGACCGGCCCCGGCGGTCATCGGCGACCAGGGACGCACCGGCGTCCACCAGTCGCCACCGAGCGCAACCGCGTCACCGATCGGTTCGTCCCAACCCTCGAACGACGACCGGCCGGAGTCGATGGCCACCGTGCCGGTGCGCATCGCCAGTACGCCCTCCCGGTCGACGAGCACCTCGAGTGCGGCTCCCTCCTGGGTGCCAGGCAGACTCTGGTCGAACAACGCATTACCGAGACCGGGCGCCATCACCGCGCTCCGCGTAGAGGACGTCCGGATGCCGACCGGATATCGCACGTGAGCACCGTGGCCCCACACCACGTCGGCGCCCCACTCTGCGACGAGACCGACGACGTGATCGAGCACCGGATCGGGCCGAGGGAGATACTCGACGCCTCCGTGGAGCCCGACGACCACGACGTCCACCGATTCACGAAGTCTGGTGATCGCTCCCCGAGCCGACTCAGGTTCCCAGGCGTTGACGCCCGCTGTATCGGATGTCGCCGCTTGCCCACCGGCCAGGTCGAACGCGATCACGCCGACGCGGACGCCGCCCACATCGATGACACGCGCCGCAGCAGCTTCGCTGGAGTTGCCGCCTGCGCCCACCCAGCTCAGTCCCGCCGCTTCTAGAGCATCCGTGGTGTCGAGCGCTGTGGCCGGACCGGCGTCCATCGCATGGTTGTTCGCCAGATCCAGCAGGTCGAAACCGGCACCGGCCAGCAGTGCCGCACCAGCCGGGTCCGCCTCCAGGGCGAACTCACCCCGTTCGTGAGTGCGTTGCGTAAGCGGTGACTCGAGATTGCCGAACGCCAGGTCGGCCCCGACCAGCATCGGACGCAACCCTTCGAACACCGAGGAGGGATCACCGGCGACGACAGCAGCCACGCTGCGACCCAGCATCACGTCACCGACGAAGACCAGCCGGGCGGTGTCGTCAACCTGCGCGGCCGAGGCTGAGGTCACGACAGGCACACGTCGCTCGTGACGCTCGGGCACCGCGACGCCAGAACCGGCGCACCCAGCGACGAGCGCGCACCCGACGAGCGCCCACATCGACGAGGCCATGATCTCAGCGTGCACCCATCACCGCGATCGGCGCAGAGTCGAAGGACCCGGCTTTCGAACACATGGCGTGGATCGACACTACGAGCTTCGCCACGGCGGCAGACCGCTCAGCCGGTCTGTTGTTCGGCGAGTACGAGCCAGTTCTCTTCGATGGCCGCCAGCTCGGCCTGGGCCGTCGCCAGCTCGGCACCGAGTGTCGCCAGCACGGTGTGATCGGTCGTCGCGACGAGCTGCTCGTTGAGGCGATCGACCTGTCGTTGCAGTTTCCCCATCGCCTGCTCGGCATCTCGAAGCTGACGTCCCAAGGTGTACTGGCTTGTTTGACGGCTCTTGGTCGAAGGGGCGGAGTCGGCACGACTGGTCGGTGTCGGCTTCCGGCTCGAGACCCCGATCGGTCTCGAGTTGCGTTCCTCCAGCCACCCCTGGACCCCACCCGCGACACGCCGAATGGCCCCGCCCGGGTCGATCGCCAACACATGGTCGACCGTGCGGTCGAGGAAGGTGCGGTCGTGGCTGGCCACGACCAATGCGCCGGGCCATTCGTCGAGGAAGCTCTCGAGTGCTCGCAAGGTGTCGAGATCGAGATCGTTGGTGGGTTCGTCCAGCACCAGCAAGTTCGGTTTGGTCGCCAACACCATCACCAGTTGCAGCCGGCGACGCTCGCCTCCCGACAACATCTTCACCGGCGCGTACTGGGCGGTCGAGTCGAACCAGAAGCGTTCGAGCAACACCCGGTCTTCCCAGTCGGGCTGACGCAGAGGCCCGGCGACGATCTCGCGCACGATCGCCTCGGGATCGAGCAAGGACGTCTGCTGATCGGCGTAGCCGGTGACCACCGTCGACCCTCGCTTGACCTCCCCGGTCGCGGGTTCGCTGCGGCCGGCCACAATGTCGAGCAACGTCGACTTGCCCGACCCGTTGGGCCCGACCACCCCGAGACGGGCCCCGGGCTCGATGACCAGCTCGACGTCTCGAAACACGAGGTTCGATCCGTACGCCTGTGACACGCCGATCAGCTCGATCACCTGGTTGCCGAGCCGCGTCGAACCCGCATCGAGCAACAGTTCGTTCCCGCGGACGCCGACCGCCTCAGGACCGCCCGCAACGATCTCGTTCGCGGACCGCAGTCGGGCCTTCGGTTTGGTCGAGCGTGCGGGCGCCCCACGCTGCAACCACTCGAGCTCGCGTCGGGCGAGAATCTTGCGGGTCGCCTCCTCGCTCGCCGCCTGCTCGTGCCGTGCGGCGCGCCCTTCGAGATAGGCGGCGTAGGCACTGGTACCGGTCGCGGCGCGATGGATGTAGCCCTTGCCACGTTCGATCTCGACGATCCGGCCCTCGCCGCGTGCGGTGGTCAACCGGTCCATGAGGTGCCGGTCGTGGGTGATCACCACGAGCGCGGCCTTGGTGGCGGCCAGCCGCTGTTCGAGCCATTCGATCGCTTCGAGATCGAGATGATTGGTCGGTTCGTCCAGAACGATCATGTCGAACTCACCCACCAGCGCCCTCGCGAGCGCTACCCGCTTGGCCTGCCCTCCCGACAACTGATCGGTGCTCCGTTCGAGCAGCGGTTGCACCCCGAGCGAGGTAGCGACAGCGGCGACTTCCCACGAGTCGCCGAGGTACTCGGCGACGGTGCCGACGGGCAACCGAGGATCCTGATCGAGGATCGCGATTCGTACGCCGCGACCAAAGCGGACCTCGCCCTCGTCAGGCGACTGCGTGCCGGCCATCAACCTCATCAGGGTCGATTTCCCCGACCCGTTGACACCGACGATGGCGACCCGCTCCCCTGTGGACACCGTGACGGAGAGGTCGTCGAACAGCACCTTGTCGGGTTGGGCGATACCCACGCGGGCGAGATCGACGCAGATCACGCCGCCACGATACGGCGGTGCCGACGAAGCGGCAGCGAGTGGAGAAAACGATGGGGCGACAGCACGAGCGAAGAGCCTGCCGCCGCCCGACCACCCAGAAGGGCAGCGGCAGGCCGGAGCAATGATCAGTCGGTCACCGGATGACTGCCACGGGGGAATGGCTGTGCGACGCGACCTCGGCGCTGGTCGAGCCCAGCAGCAGGCCCTTGAACCCGCCGCGGCCCCTCGAACCGACGACAACGAGATCGGCATCGCGTGACGCCTCGATCAAAGCAAACCCTGGGGTGCCGCGCACCGCCTCCCCGACCACCTTCACGTTCTCCGGCGGAGGCCCGGCGCTCTCCAAGACCCGGTCGACGACCGCCTGGGCGGCATCGTCCATCGTGTCGAGTTCGGCAGCAACGGTCGCGAACATCCCCACCGCGAGCGCTGGGAGGAACCAAGCGTGCACGACGCGAACCTCTTCGACGCCGGGGAGCGAGTAGGCCCACCTGACGGCTCGACTCGACTCGTTCTCGACGCCGGGCTCGTCGATGTCGTGATCATCGACCCCGACCACGACTCGCTTGGGCACTTCGCCATGATCACCACGGACGATGACGACCGGCCGAGTCGTGTGGTGGAGCACGTAGTTCGCGGTCGACCCCAGCATCATCGCGACGCGGCTGTGGCCGCGATGGCCGATCACGATCGCCGCAGCCTCGAACTCGTCGGCCTTCGCGACCAGACCCCGACCGGCATGCCCCTGATGGGTGACCGGCTCGAGGCGGTCGTCGTCCACCCGTCCGACCAGTTCCGACAGCCCCTGCATCGACAGCTGCTCGATCTCGGAAGGATCGATGGTGACGACCATGTCGTAGCCGGTGACCAACGGCACCTCCCAGGCGTGCACCACGACGATGCGATCCTCTGGGGCGGCCAAGCGACGAGCCCAGTCGAGTGCTTCGTTCGACTCGGGACTGGCATCGACGCCCACCACGAACGTGTTCCGGGTGGCATCCATGGGGACCTCCTTCCACTCTGCCTCCAACGCGATGGTGCACCCGGACGAGCCGGGCGCACCAGGGCCGAACGGCCCAGCGGGGGGTCTGGGGCCGAGGGATCGGCGAGCAGGAAGGTGTCAGCCGCGACCTGGGAGTTCGCCGTTGACGCGGGCTGTGATGCGTTCGGTGATGTTCGCGAGCATCGTGGCGGCCTCGTCGTCGGTCAACCGACCGTCGTCGACCATCAGCTGGATGTGACCGGTGGCCTCGGTGACGAGCGCATCGATCACCGTCTGGGGGTCGACGTCGTTGGCGGTGGCGATCTCCGCGATCGAGGAGCCGGCCTCGAGATCGGCGTGCAGGGTCTCGACATCGATCCCGAGCAGTCCCGCGACGATCTCGCCGTCGCGACCCGGACCCCGTTCACCGTGATGTCCACGACCCGGTCCGAGATCACCGCGCTCGGGCCGGTTCTCGATCAACAGTTGAGTGACGGCATCGGCCTGGTCCCCATCGATCGTGCCGTCGTCGACGAGTTGCTGCAACAGCGCACGCAGCTGCCGGCCCGGTTGTGCGAAGTCGGCATCCGAGACGTCCGAGATATCCGAGACGTCATCTTGCACCACCACGGCGGGCACGACGTCCGACCCGGCATCATCCGACGCGGCACTGCTGAACGACGGCACTGCCATCAGCAGCCCGATCGCACCGCCGCCGAGCAGCCCGGCGGTCACGCCGATCGCCGTGTTGCGCCTGGTTCGGTTGGGGGTCTCGTTCTGGGTCGATTCGATGTTCATGACTGTTCCTTTCGAGGGAATGGTTGCTGTTGCACACCACGATGAACGTCCTGTGTGAGAAGCAAACCGGAACAAGTTGAAAGCAAGGTAAGAACCGTCGCAGAGCGAACGGTCACGCCGGCGCGGGTCCGTCAGGCCTCGTCGTTCACGAGACGGAAGCCCACGGTGGCACCGCCGCCATCTCGGTTCAGCGCCCAGGCCTCGCCGCCATGGCGTCGTGCCACCTCGCTCACGATCGCCAGCCCGAGGCCTGAGCCCGACATCGAGCGCGCCTCGTCCGAGCGATAGAACCGATCGAAGACGTGGGCGAGATCGGCTTCGGGGATGCCGATGCCCCGGTCGGACACCGTGACCGCACCGGACTCGACGGTGACCTCGATGCGCCCCCCGGTGTCGTCGAACTTGCGGGCGTTGTCGAGCAGGCACGAAATCGCGCGCTGCACGCTCGACCGCTGAGCGACGACGATCGACGACGTCGCATCGATGTCGATCCGGCGACCGGTACGTCGCTCGTATCGTGCGGCGACGTCGGTCACCACGGCGGCCAGATCGAACGACTCGGGTGGCTCCTCCGACGATCCACCGCTCGCGACCACGATGATCTCATTGACCAGCTCGGTGAGCTCCTCGGTCTCGGCATGAAGGTCGCCGAGGATGGCCGCGCGGTCGGCATCGCCGAGATCGGGGTAACGCTGCAACGTCTCGACGTTCGTACGAAGGCTGGTGAGCGGCGTTCGCAGTTCGTGCCCGGCGTCCTGCACCAAACGCTGTTGATCGTCCTTCGAACGCGCCAACGCAGCCAACATCCTCTCGAACGCCGAGCCGAGCCTGGCAACCTCGTCGTTGCCGTCCTCGTCGATCTGCACATCGAGTCGGCCGGTCGCCTCGACGTGCTCGGCCGCGCTGGTCAGCCGGCGCAGCGACGCAGTGACCCGTCCTGCGATCCAGAGGCCGGCGCCGATCGCCGCTGCAGCGACGAACAGTACGAGTAACAGGGTCCTGGCACGCAGGCTCCGGAGCAACCGATTGGTCTCGTCGAGCGAACGGCCGACCTGCACGGCGCCGCGAGGAAAGCCGATCGTACGAACCCGGTACTCACCCTGCGAGGTCTGCACCGTCGTGAAGACGCTCCGACGATTCGAGCCCACCACCGACAACTCGGCATCGGATGGCGTCACCGGCTCGGGGAAGGTCGACTGCGACACCGTGCCGTCCGGCAGGATGATCTGCCCGACCAGACCCGACAATGGGCCCTGATCGGGTAACCGCGTGTCGATATCGAGCCGACGGTCGTTGATCGGCCGATCGAGGGCGGTCAACGATCGATCGACCTCTGCATACAGGCGGGCCCTCGTCGACCGATAACTGATCGCGCCGACCGCAACAGTCGCGATCGACACCATCAACGCCATCGCGAGCGCAACCTTCCAGCGCAGGCTCACGACGGATCCACGCGGGCGACATAGCCGATTCCTCGGACGGTGTGGATCAATCGGGCCGATCCACCGTCCTCGGTCTTTCGTCGGAGGTACCCGATGTAGACGGCGAGGTTCTTCGAATCCGGACCGAAATCGTAGTGCCAGATGCGCTCGTAGATGGTCGTGTGGTCGAGCACGATGCCCGCGTTCCGCACGAGCAGCTCCAACAGATCGAACTCGGTCTTGCTCAGTTCGATCTCACGTTCGCCGCGCGTCGCACGACGACCCGCTGGGTCGAGCTGAAGATCGTCCAACATCAATGCATCGCCGTGGCCGAAATCGGAACCGCCCGGGCCCGAGCCATCGGGCCGACTACGCCGCAGCAGCGCACGAATGCGGGCAAACAACTCGTCGAGGTCGAACGGTTTGGAGAGGTAGTCGTCCGCACCAGCGTCGAGACCGGCGACGCGGTCGCTCGTCTCGGTTCGCGCCGTCAGCATCAGTACCGGGACCCGATTGCCCTCGGACCGCAGGACGCGGCACACGGTGAGCCCGTCGACATGCGGCATCGACACGTCGAGCAGCACCAGATCGGGCTCGTTCTCGCGCAGCGCGTCGAGCGCCAACGCCCCGTTCGTCACCGCAATCACGTCATAACCCTCGAGCGACAATGCCCGCGTGAGCGAGTCGCGAACAGCCCGATCGTCCTCAGCCACCAACACCTGCACCCCATGAGTACACCAGAACAAGGTGAGTGTTGGGTGAGAATGGCGGGATGCGCTCGTACATCCTCGTTGCCGTCGGCGGCGCCATTGGCGCGTCGCTGCGCTGGGGGGTTGGCGAATTGCTGGGTCGACCGGCCGCCTCATTCCCGTTCGCGACACTGCTCGTGAACGTCACGGGGTGCATCCTGATCGGGCTCGCCGCACGGTCGCTGGTGCGCGGGTCCGATCGCTGGCAGCTCGGTGTCACCGGACTACTCGGTGGTCTCACCACCTTCTCGACGTTCGCTGCCGAGACGCGAGGTCTGGTCGACGCCGGTCACGCCGACCAAGCGCTGTTGTACGTCGCGGTATCGATCGTCGCCGGGCTGGCCGCGGTCGAGATCGCACGCGGTGATTGGGCACGACGATGACCGCTGTGCTGTTCGTCGTCGCCTCCGGGCTGGGAGCGGCGACTCGGCTGCGGATCAACCAGTACGGATGGACGTGGATGAGCACGCTGGTGGCCAACGTGTTGGGGTCGTTCGCTCTGGGCTGGTTGCTCGCCGGCGACCCGTCCGACATGGTCCGCACCGTGGTCGGGACCGGCTATCTGGGCTCGTTGACGACCTTCAGCATGTTTGCACTCGAGGCGACCGAAGGGTCACCTCGACGCCGGATCGCGATCATCTCGACGACGCTGATACTGGGCGTGACAGCGGCCACCGCGGGCCACGCGATCGGTTGAGGATCGACCCACGCTGGTTTCGGTCAACGTGGTATCTCGGCCGAACCGGGCCAACGGAAGTTCGCCATCTTGTCCGGGAAGGGCGGCGCGTGTCCGGCGAGCCACTCGGCTAGCTCCCCGTCACGCTCCGCCGGCAGGCACAGGCGACGGCGGGCAACCGGGACGAGGGTGCTCGGGTCGGTTTCGTACGCGGACGGTCGTCCGCGAGCACCGATCGAGAGTTCCGGATCGAGCCCCATCTCGATCAACACCGCCAACAGGTCGTCGGACGTCGGGCCATCAGGACGGGTGACCCCCCAGAAGTGCTGCCATGCCGGAGCCCAGGCCGACATCGGGTGCATGGTCGGAATCTCCACCACCACGGCGAGTCGAGCGTGGTCGGTCAGCGCCCACAGGAATGGGACGATGTCGGCCACGTTGAACGCTACGTGATGACACACGACCACATCGGCGACCGGCGCTTGCACTGCCACCTCGGGCCAGGTTCCGTGGATCGTCCGCCTGGCGACGCCGACCCTCGACGCGGCCTCGACGTACTCGTCGAGCATCGCGCCACTCGCATCGACACCGATCAGCTCGTTCGCCGGCGGCACCAACGGCAGGGACGAACGGCCGCCACCACACCCGACGTCGAGCACGGTGCCACCGGTCGGTGGTAGCACCTCGCGAGCCCAACGTGCCGATGTTGCATCACGGTCGAGGTGTTCATCCACGGCGAATCGAGCGGCGTCATGACGCCATGGGGATTCAGGTGCGCTGTCGAGGATGTGCTGAGGGATGCCCCAACCCGACAACGCCGCGGACCATCGCTCGGCAGCGGGTGAGGCCGGCAAGGACGAAGGCTCGTTCACGCCGTGGCGAACAACTGGATCGGCAACTCGTCGGAAGCAACGTGCTGCTCGGAATCCGGGCGATCACCGGGCGCCGGCGTCGAACACCGTGCAGACCGATCGACGGACGAATCGCTGCAGATTGGTGTGATCGGGCCGACGCAGCGAGGTGGGATCGAACTGCCCGTGTCGACGCCGGTGGCGCGGTCACCGAGACCGGCCACCCGGTCGGCGGCCAGCCCGTGACCGCCTGTCATTCGCCGTCGCTGATGACGATCGCGTACTCGGGACAGTTGGCCACGGCGAGCCGAGCCTTGTCCTCGAGTTCGGCCGCGACCGAGCCATCGCCGATGACGACAGCCGTGCCGTAGTCATCGACATCGAACAACTCAGGAGCCAGCGCGTAACACCTGTTGTGGCCCTGGCAGAGATCCGCATTCACCTCGACTCGCATGTCACAGATCGTAGACAGAAGGCGGCAATACCAACGCATCGGGGACCGGCACCTCGGCAGCGATCGAGCGCCGTTTCGGGCCGACCCCAGACCGTCAGATACAACGGAGTTATGTCACTTTATGCGTTTGTTCCAACGTAATGAGTGAGATTTTTTCCGTATTGCGATGTTATGAACCAGATATGAAGCGCCGTGCGGATTACGGTGGAATGCAAGAGAGTCGCGAAGGCACGCTGCCCAGTACGACGGGCCCATTGGCAGGCATCCCGGCCAGGAGACGAGACGATGAACCGAACACACGACGAGACCAGCGAGGCGCTCTTGGCCGCCGCTCATCGGTTGTTGGCCGAAACGGGCCCCGACTCGCTGACGGTCCGTCGCATCGCCAACGAAGCCGGTATGAGCACGATGAACGTGTACTCGCGTTTCGGGGGCAAGGACGGCGTGATCGACGAGTTGTACGCCGATGGATATCGACGACTCGTGGCCGCCATCGAAAGCGTCCCGACCACCGATGACACCCTCGACGACATCTCGAACGTGGCCCGCGCATACCGCGACTTCGCCCGTGAGAACCCGACCTATTACGGCATCATGTTCCGTCGAACCGTGCACGGATTCGAGCCGTCCCAGGCCTCGATCGACCTCGGCCTCGGTGGCCTCACATCATTCGTCGACCGGGTCCGCGCCGGCCAAGAACACGGTGCTGTGATCAAACCCGACGGATTCGAGACGATCGACATCGCGGCATGGCTCTGGGCGACCTGCCATGGATTGGTCAGCCTCGAACTCGACGGCGTCGGCGACACCCACGTGCAGTGGTCGACCGTGTTCGAAAACGGAATGAACGCGACCATCGGGGCGCTGCGCCCGGCTGTCGCGCCGTCGCCGACCCACTGACGCGCCGAAGCCGGTTCCACCACGACGGCACTAGGGTGCCACCCCAATGAGTTCGGTGCTGTTCGCCAACATCTTCACGGATGCGACCGGCTGGCTCAGTGATTTTTCGGCCAACTGGTGGTTTCTCGCGATCATCGCGGTGATCGCGTTCCTCGACGCCATCATCCCCATCGTGCCGGCCGAGACGATGGTGATCATCGGGGGCGTCGCAGCCGGTCAAGGCGACCAACATCTCCTGGCCGTCATCGCAGTCGGGGCGTTCGGCGCATTTCTCGGCGACAACACCGCCTACCTGATCGGCGACCGCATGAGCGGTTACATCCAGCGACGAGCACAGCGTCGGCCCAAGTGGCAGACCCGGCTCGACTGGGCGGGCGAACAGATCCGGGTCCGTGGCGGACCATTGTTGATCACCGCCCGGTTCATCCCCGGAGGCCGCACCGCGCTGACGGTGTCCTCGGGCGTCACCCACCAGCCACATGGGTGGTTCCTTCGTTGGATCGCTGTGGCGGCCATGATCTGGGCGACCTACGCGGCGCTGCTCGGGTACGTCGGCGGCAAGACCTTCGAAGACAACCACACGTTGGCATTCCTCGTAGCGTTCGGCGCCGCGCTCGGCATGACCGTGCTCATCGAGGTCGTTCGCCACGTGCGTAACCGGCACGACTGACCGGTTCGCCACGCCACCACATCGGCGGCCAGACTCTCGCCCATGGACGTTTCCGAGGCCGTTGTTCGCCGCAAGTCGATCCGACAGTTCCTGCCGGATCCTGTCGAGGACGACACCCTGCGAAGCCTGCTCGAACTTGCCGCGCGGGCACCGAGCGGCGGCAACGTCCAACCGTGGCGGATCTACGTGCTCAACGGCGACAGCGTGACTCGCTTCCGCGAGTTCATCGCGGATCGCCCGGTCGAAGCCGGGGAATATGACATCTATCCGGCCAACCTGTGGGAGCCGTATCGCACGAACCGCTTCAACCTCGGCGAGCAGATGTACGCGACCTTGGGCATCGCCCGTGAAGACAAGGCAGGTCGCCTCGAGCAGTTCGCGAAGAACGACGACCTCTTCGGCGCGCCCGCCGCCCTGTTCTGCTTCATCGATCGCGGCATGGGCTCGCCACAGTGGAGCGACCTGGGCATGTTCTTACAGACGTTCATGCTCCTCGCACAAGAGGCGGGGCTCGATACGTGTTCGCAGGAGTACTGGTCGGTCAAGCATCGTGCGGTGAGCGAGTTCGTCGGCGCGCCCGACAACGAGATGCTGTTCTGCGGCATGGCCATCGGTAAGGCAGACCCCGACGCTCCGATCAACTCGCTGCTCAGCGAACGGATGCCGTTCGACCAGTGGGCCAGGTTCGTGTGACGGCCTCACTTGCGCGAACTGGCCGACGTGTGGACCTGAACCGCCACCCGTGAGCAGTTGCCGAGACACCGGCCACGTCGCACGATGAAGCAGACCGCGTTCCCCGCTGACACTCGGCGGGCCCGGCTCGCACGTCGGCATCTGCTCGTACCCGGCGAGCGCCTCGACAGCGTCGCAGGCGTCGTCGACGCACTCGTCTGCCTGCACTCGAGCGACCCGGTCACCGCGTACCTGAGCGCCGCGGTCCGCATGAGCACACCTGATGTCGCACGGATCGATCGGGCCTTCTACGTGGACCGTGACATCTTGCGACACCACGCCATGCGGCGCACGCTCTGGGTGCTCACCCCGACCATGGCACGGGTCGCTCACGCATCATCGACGCTCGCTTTGGTGGCGCCGATGCGTCGGTCACTCGGCAAGCTGCTCGTCGACAATGGCATCACCGACGACCCCGAACGTTGGCTCGACGACGCGATCGTCATGACCACTCGAGCGCTCGACGAACTCGGCGGAGCAACGACACGCGAGCTCGGAGATGCCCTTCCCGAGCTGCGCACGAGCGTGTCGATCACCCCGAACAAGCCATACGGCAGCTCGATCTCTGTCCACACCCGCGTGCTCACACTGATGGGGTTCATGGGGCTCGTCGTCCGTACGCGACCGGTGGGCAGCTGGATCAGCAGCCAGTACCGATGGACGATTGCCGATCGGTGGCTGGCGGGAGGCTTCGGGCACGATGATCCGGACATCGCGGCTGCCGTACTCGCCGACCGCTACCTCCGCGCATTCGGCCCGGCCTCGATCACCGACTTGCGGTGGTGGACCGGTTGGACCAAACGCACCACGACCGCGGCCCTCGAACGGGCCGGGGCAGAAACGGTCGACTGCGGCGGCGACGAGCTCATCATCGCTCGGGGCGACACCGAGCTCGACGTCGCGGCCGACCCATGGGTCGCGGTGCTCCCCAGCCTCGATCCGACCGTGATGGGCTGGAAGGAACGCAGCTGGTACCTGCCCGACGAGTACGTTCCGATGCTCTTCGACCGCAACGGCAACGCCGGCCCGACGATCTGGGTCGACGGACGTGTCGTGGGCGGATGGGCCCTGAGCCCCTCCGGCGAGTTCCGTCATCGGGTGTTCGAACCGTTGACGGCCGAGCACAACCGGCTGTTGCACCTCGAGATCGAGCGCCTGATCTCGTTCATGGGCGACACCAGGTGTACCGCACGGTTCCCGACGCAGATCACCCGGGAGCTGATGAACTGAAACGGACGCAGTTCGCGCGGTTGATCGTCAGTAGCCGATCACATCACGAAAGCGGCCTGCGCCGATCACGTCGACGGAGTCGGGCAGCCGCTGCCGAAGACCCCGGTCCGATGTGACCACCGTGATACGGATGCCATCGGCTGCCCGGTCGACCAGATCGACGATGTGGTCATCGGCGGCGTTGCGACCACGTCGAGGCGCCTCCTCGACCGAGAGGTTGCCGCCGGCCAACTCGGACGTCGAAGAGTCGACGGGTGGATCGAACACGAGCAGGACCTCGTCGTCGTGGGTCCTGCACCACTCCGCAACCCGTTGCGTGAATCGCCGGGCCGCCGCCGAACGGTCGTTCCACCACCCGTCCGGACGGGATCCGAAGACGTTGTTGCCATCGATCAGCCACCGCACCACATGCAACGTACCGCCGATGACCCGGCCGGGGCAGGCCGATCAGAGCAGGCCGACCGGCACGTCGACAACCCTGGCCCGAAGCCACTCGCCGAGGCTCTTCGCTTGCGCGTCGATGCGACTGGACGCGGCGACACCCTCTTCGAGCAGGTCATGGATGACGAAGTTGAGCGACCACAGGTTCGGCAGGTCGTAGCGATCGACCCGCAGCCCGGCGGTCTCGGGCAGCAACTCGCGGAGACGGTCGACCGTCAGCTGTCCGGCGACCCAGTCGTAGGCCCCAGCACTGCGAGCGAAGACACCGAGATTCGCGTTGCCGCCCTTGTCGCCCGAGCGCGCCCCGATCACCCGACCGAGAGCAAGGCGCTCGGTCGGTTCCGCTGCAGGACCGACGACGGCATCGGAGACCGGTCCGGCGTCGGCACCACCGTCGGCCGGTGCAGTCGACTCGACCTGGATCGTCGCGCCACCGACGTGCACGTACGCGGGCACCAGCTCGGCAGGTACGACCGCAGGGCGGTAGACCCCGAATGGCGAGGCGGCAGACGGGCCACCGGTCAGCCCGTAGAAGCCGGGGATGCTCGCCAGAGCAGTCTCGATGAACGCATTCGAGAATGCCCGGCCGACCTTGCGCTCGTCGGGGTCCTTGACCGTGACACGCCACTGAGCGGTCGCAGCCTCGTTCGAGGCCGGATCGGGCTGATCGGTACGGATGACCCGGGCGTTCACCGAGGCGAAATCCTCGGGGCCGTACGGACACGCCCTCCAGAATGCTGCCTCGGCAACCTTCGCCTTGGCCTCGATGTCGAGTCCGGTGAGAGCGACCGCAACATCGTTGCGATAGCCGCCGAGCTCGTTCATGGCCACCTTGAGTGTGGATGGGGGCGGCTCGCCGACGGTTCCGGAGATCCGAACTCTGTCGGGCGCGATCTGTTCGAGCTCGATGGTGTCGAAGCGCGCCGTCACGTCCGGCCCCAGATAGCGAGGTCCACCGATCTCGTAGAGCAGTTGCGACGTGACCGTGCCGATCGACACCTGACCACCCGTGCCGTCGTGCTTGCCGATCACGGTCGAGCCGTCGGCCGCCACCTCGGCCCACGGGAAGCCGAGCCGCTCCATGCCGGGAACCTCGGTGAAGAACGAGTAGTTGCCACCCGTCGCCTGAGCACTGCACTCGATCACGTGGCCGGCGACGACAGCCCCCGCCAATTGGTTCCAGTCGTCGCGCGCCCACCCGTGGTGCCACGCGGCGGGCCCGCAGGTGACAGCGGCGTCGGTGACGCGACCGGTGATCACGATGTCGGCACCGCGCTGCAACGCTTCGACGATGCCCCAGCAACCCAGATAGGCGTTGGCCGTCAGATACCGATCGAGGTCACCGAGATCGCCACCTTCGGTGAACGGTCGAAGCGCATCCGCGGTGGCCAGTTCGCCGATGCGGGGCAGCAGGTCGTCGCCATCGACGTAGGCGATGGTGGGTGCCAGACCCAGCCGTTCGGCCACCTCGTGCACGGCCTCGGCACAGCCGGCCGGGTCGAGTCCACCGGCGTTCGATACCACCTTGACGCCTCGGTCGAGGCAGGTGCCCATCACCTGTTCCATCTGAGCGACGAAGGTCGACGCGAAACCACCGCCCGGTTTCTTGGCCCGGATACGACTCAGGATCAGCATCGTGAGTTCCGCCAGCCAATCGCCCGTCAGGACGTCGATCGGACCGCCCTCGACCATCTCGCGAGCACCCGACAATCGGTCACCGAAGAAGCCGGAGCAATTGGCGATGCGGATCGGATCGGCCACGTCACCCCTCCTCGGCATGGAGAGCGACCAACAGGTCGCCCGTGTCGACCCGGTCCCCCACGGCGAACCGCACCTCGGTGACGGTCGACGCGCTGGCAGCGGTGATCTTGTGTTCCATCTTCATCGCCTCCACGACCATCAGCACGTCGCCCTCGACCACGGACTGGCCGGCCTCGACGTGCACCGCGATGACCGTGCCGGGCAACGGGCAGATCGGGCCGCCGCCGATGATGTCGGCATCGTGGTCGACCCACCGTGCGGGACGCGTCCACGTCAGCGAACCGGCGGGACTGCTGGTGCGAGCCCGATCGTCGTCGACCGTGACCCTGACGACATGCCGGCGGCCGTCGAGCTCGATGACCTGCCGATCGGCCGATCGCTGCAGCAACCGCACCGCGACCACGCGGCGATCGTCATCGGGCAGGCCCCCGTCGGTCATCGGCTCGGGCCAGGGGCCGACCAGCAACTGCGCTGTCGAACCATTCAACACGTACTCGACCCGGTGTTCGACGTCGCCCAGCAGCCAGATGCGCCGTTGCCCGTGCGTACGCAGATTGCGCCACCCGGACGGGGCGAAACCCATCACGGTGTCAGCCGCCCGATTGCGCTGCTCGTCGGCGAAGACGGCGCCACACAGCAATGCCAACCGGTCGTCGCCGACCGGGCCCGAGTCGGCAAGGACGTCGGGATGGTCGCCGAGGTATGCGGTGGGTGTGTCGCCGTCGAGGAAGTCGGCCTCCGCCATGATGGCCGCCAGCGAGTTGGCATTCGTGGTGACGCCACTGACGCGGGCAGAGCGCATCGAACGCTCTATCCGCGATGCTGCGACACCTCGATCCGCGTGATGTGCGATCACCTTCGCGAGCAACGAGTCGTAGTCGGACGACACCTCGCTGCCGGCCCTGAACCCGGTATCGACCCGAACCTCGCCGTCGATCTCGAACTCGGACACGGTGCCGGTCGACGGGAGCCATCCGGCGGCCGGGTCCTCGGCGACGAGACGGACCTCGATCGCATGCCCGCTGAACGTGATCTCGTCCTGGCCGAACGGCAGTGCGTGGCCGTTGGCCACTCCGATCTGCATCTCGACCAGATCGATGCCCGTGATCGCCTCGGTGACCGGGTGCTCGACCTGGAGCCGGGTGTTCACCTCGAGGAATGTGATCGTCGGTGTACCGTCAGCCGACTCTCCGACCATGAACTCGACAGTGCCGACGCCGAGATAGCCGACGTGACGAGCGAGTGCCAGAGCTCCCTCGTGGAGTCGGGCCCGCACATCGTCGGAGATGCCCGGCGAGGGCGCCTCCTCGACGATCTTCTGGTTGCGCCGCTGGATCGAACATTCGCGTTCGCCGAGGTGGACCACGTTTCCGTGAGCGTCACCGAGGATCTGCACCTCGACGTGCCTGCCCCGCTCGATGTAGGGCTCGATGAACACGGTCCCGTCACCGAACGCAGACGCCGCCTCACGTGCGGCCGCTTCGACGGCGCCCGCGAGTTCGGCCTGCTGGTGAACCACTCGCATGCCTCGACCGCCGCCACCCGCGGCGGCTTTCACCAACACCGGCATGGCCAGGCCCTCCGGCACCGCACCGGGCGCCACTTCGACGATCGCTGTCGTCGGTACGCCGGCCGCTAGGGCGGCGCGTTTGGCGGCGACCTTGTCGCCGAGCAGCCGGATCTGGTCGGGGGTCGGGCCGACCCAGATCAGGCCGGCGTCGATCACGGCCTGGGCGAAGTCGGCGTTCTCGGCCAGGAACCCATAGCCGGGGTGGATCGCAGTGGCACCGGTGTCGAGCGCTGCGCGGATGACGGCATCGCCGCGCAGGTACGACTCGGCCGGAGTCGACCCGCCGAGCGCCACAGCAACGTCGACACTGTCGACGTGCAAGGCGTTGCGGTCGGGCTCGGAGTACACGCCCACGGTCGAGATCCCCATGCGATGGGCGGTCTGGGCGACACGACAGGCGATCTCACCGCGGTTGGCGATCAGCAGACGCATCAGTGCCTCCAAATCCCGTACTCTCGGGTGCCCTGCACGACATTGTTGTGGGTGGCCGACAACGCCATCGCGAGCACGTGCCGGGTGTCGTTGGGATGGATGATGCCGTCGTCCCACACCCGCCCCGACGAGTACAGCGCTGACGACTCACTCTCGATCTGCGCCTCGAGCGCCATCTTCTTGGCGTTCAGATCGTCCTCGTCGATCTCGATGCCGCGTCCGGCGGCTGCGTTGCGGGCGACGATGTCCATCACCCCGGCGAGCTGCTTGGGACCCATCACGGCAATCTTGTGGTTCGGCCACGAGAAGATGAACCGCGGGTTGTATGCCTTGCCGGCCATGCCGTAGTTGCCGGCGCCGTAGGAGGCGCCGACCATCAGGCACAGGTGCGGCACCTCGCTGTTGCTCACCGCATTGATCATCTTCGCGCCGTTGCGGATGATGCCGCCCTGCTCGGCCTTCGAGCCGACCATGAACCCGGTGATGTTGTGCATGAAGATCAACGGCGTGTCGAGTTTGTTGCACATCTGGATGAACTGGGCGCCCTTCTTGGCTTCCTCCGAGAAGAGGATCCCGTTGTTGCCCAGCAGGCCGACGGGGAAGCCGTGGATCGAACCCCAGCCGCAGACGAGCTTGTCGCCGTACAGCGGCTTGAACTCCTCGAACCGGCTCCCGTCGAGCACCCTCGCGTAGATCTCGCGGATGTCGAACGGGATGCGGACGTCGGCCGAGGCGCACCCGATCAGCTCGTTGACATCATGGACCGGTGGGTCAGCCGGCTCGCTGGGGCCGGGGCCGAGCTGCTTCCAGCGCAGGTGACGGACGATGTCCCGGATCATCCGCAGGGCATCCATCTCGTCGGCGGCAAGGTAGTCGCTGAGTCCGCTGGTTCGGCTGTGCATTTCGGCACCGCCCAGCGTCTCCTCGTCGACGACCTCGTCGATTGCCATCTTCACCAGCGGTGGCCCACCGAGGTATGCAGTGCCGCGGTCTTTGACGAAGATCGTGTAGTCGCTCATGCCCGGCGTGTAGGCGCCGCCGGCGGTGTTCGGTCCGAAGACCGCGGTGATCGTGGGGATGCCCAGCTTCGACACCTGGGTCTGGTTGCGGAAGCCCTCACCACCCCGGATGAAGATGTCGGCCTGGTGCGGCAGGTCGGCGCCGGCCGACTCGTTGAGATTGATCCAGGGCAATCGGTTCTCGCGGATGATCTCGTGGAAACGCATGCCCTTGTCGACCGATCGGGGGTTCATCGAACCACCCCGGTATGTCATGTCGGACGCACCGATCGCGCACACGACACCTTCGATGATGCCGATCCCCACGACCGAGCCGGCCCCGATCGGGAACTCGGTGCCCCACCCCGCCAAGGCGCTCAGCTCGAGGAACGGGGTATCGGGATCGACGAGTTGCTCGATCCGTTCACGCGGCAGCATCTTGCCGCGTTGACGATGCCGGTCGACGTAACGCTGGCCACCGATGGACGGGACCGAGGCCATGAGGGTGTCGACCTCGGCCCACAGCGCTTCCATCGCCGCGAGGTTGTCTCGGTACTCATCGCTGCGCGTGTCGAGCTTGGACCGCAACACCTTCATGACTCCACCTGCCCCACGGCTCGCACCGTACGCCGCGGTACCGATGAGCGTCAAATGGTACCGCGAGATGGATGATACGTCCCGATCCGATGCCGAACGTCCTCGGATCGCGAACCGACAGGGTCGGCAACCGGCAACGAACGGCTTCGGTCGCGCAACATCTCACCCGGTATCGTCCGCGACCAGCCCCACGGTCACCGAGCTCACCACCACGCGAGTTCGCCGACGCTTGCGACGGCTCCTAGAGCGTGGCGGCCTGGCCCGAGCGTGGCGTCATGCCGCTCAGCACTCCCAGCCGTAGGTCTGTTCCTGGTTCGTCAGCCAGATCACCCATCCGCTGTCGGATTCGAACCGGGCCATCCCGTCCGCGTACACGACCATTTCCCCGATGTCGTCACCGGGTCCA
Organism: Acidimicrobiaceae bacterium; assembly: GCA_024641005.1. GTDB lineage: Bacteria > Actinomycetota > Acidimicrobiia > Acidimicrobiales > Ilumatobacteraceae > Ilumatobacter. The sequence goes on along the minus strand of JAHEDX010000021.1, from coordinate 7,663 downwards.
GGCGGTGCGACCCTGGGTACCGCGCCCACCGCGCCGAGCATGCCGAGCAATGCCCCGACGATCGTGTACCGACCCGGATCGATCCGTGGCACTTCACCGTCGGGCCGCGGATACGCCTCGTTGAGAATCGGGTAGTACGTGGTACCACCGACCACGACGATTTCGTTCCCGCATGCTCCGTAGTAGCGAACGCGCTCGTACACCGCCGCGACCTCGACGAGCGTAGGAGGCGGTTGGGATGTATCGACCGGCTGGACGGTCGATGGCATCGTGGCGGCGGTCGCACCAGCGACGGGCGAATCGCCCGGTTCGCCACATCCTGCGAGCACGAAGAGGCCAATGAGGCAGGCACCGATCAATCGCATGGTGCTTGGACGCAGGGCGACGCCGCCCGGTTCCCGGATGGTCGTGCTCACATGCCGCGTGGTACCGTTTCACGCCAAGCGGTACCACACCACCATCGGAGGATTGATGGACGTCAACGAAGTACTCGACGATCTCGTCGCGGAGCAGCACGCGCTCGACGTGATCGTCGCCGGCCTCGCGGACGACCAATGGGCACGGGCGACACCCAGCCCGAGATGGACCGTCACCGACCAGATCGGGCACCTCACCTTCTTCGACACCACGGCCGCGCTGGCGATCAACGACCCCGAAGCGTTCGTGACCCATCGGGCCGAGCTGGTCAGCCAGTTTGCTGACGAACTCGCCGTCGACGAGTTCACGCTCGGCGCGTTCCGCGACTTGTCGATCTCCGATCAGCTCGCCGCATGGCGCCGACACCGCGACGAACTCGAGGCCGCCGGGCGCACGCTCGCCAACGACACCCGCGTCGAGTGGTACGGCCCGTCGATGGGGTCGAAATCGTTCTTGACAGCGCGCCTGATGGAGGTCTGGGCACACGGCCAGGACATCTGTGACGCGGTCGGAGCCGCGCGCCAACCCAGCGACCGCATCCGCCACATCGCCCAGCTCGGTGTGATCACACGCGGCTGGAGCTACATCGTGCGCGGAGAGCTGCCGCCCGACGGCGACGTGCGTGTCGACCTGATCTCGCCGTCAGGGGACATGTGGTCATGGGGGCCCGAGGACGCGCCCGCTCGTGTCAGCGGAACCGCCGGAGACTTCTGTCTCGTCGTCACACAACGCCGTCATGTGGACGACACCGACCTCGTGGTGACCGGCGACAACGCCCGCGACTGGATGACCAAGGCGCAAGCGTTCGCCGGCGGGGCCACCGACGGCCCCGCACCACGACCGAATCAGGGAGAGAACTGATGGATTTCGACATGCCCTCCAGCGATGACCCGCGTCGCCGAGCGGTTCGCGACTGGCTCGCCCAGCACCCCGACCCCACCAACGCCGATCTGCACTCGGGCGGCTACATCGTCCCGCATTGGCCCGAACCGTACGGCCTCGACGCCGACCCGATGCAGCAGCTCATCATCGACGAGGAACTCAAGGCGGCCGGCGTGTCGAGGACCTCGGTCGCGACCAACGCAATCGGCGTCGGATGGGCGGCGCCGACGATCTTCCTGGCCGGCAGCGACTGGCAGAAGGAACGATTTCTCGAGCCGATCTTCCGCGGCGAGGAGATCTGGTGTCAGCTGTTCAGCGAGCCCGATTCAGGATCCGACCTGGCCAGCCTCGGAACCCGCGCCGTGCGCGACGGCGACGAGTATGTGATCAACGGGTCGAAGATCTGGTCGAGTGGCGCACACCATTCGCAGTTCGGCATCCTGATCGCTCGAACCAACCCCGATCTGCCAAAGCACAAGGGCATCTCGTACTTCATCTTGCCGATGGACCTGCCGGGCATCACGCTCTCCCCGATCGTCGACATGACGACGGCCCACTCGTTCAACCAGACCTTCTTCGACAACGTTCGGCTCCCCGCCAAATACCTGGTGGGCGAGGAAGGTGACGGTTGGCGTCTCGCCAAGGTCACGCTCGCCAACGAGCGGGTGTCGCTCTCGTCCGCCGGTTCGATGTGGGGCACCGGACCCTCCGCCGGCCATCTGCTCGACCTGGTTCGCTCGAATGGTGGTGTGAGCGACCCGATCGATCGACAGCGTTTCGCCCAACTCCACATCGAGTCCGAGGTGCTCCGACTGGGCCGGCTTCGCACGTTGAGCGCCCGCCTCAAGGGCAAGACTCCCGGCGTCGAGGCCTCGATCCAGAAGATCATGGGCGACGAGCACGGTCAACACGTGATGGACCTCGCCAAAGGACTCGCCGGCGCCGACGGCATGATCGCGGGATCGGGCCCGGCCGGAGCCTTACCACTGGGGGCTCAATCGGGGGCGACAGAAGTCAACTTCCCGCGGGGCAGCGGACCATATCCCGACGTCGACCCGATCTGGCACTACGGCTATCTCTTCTCACCGGCGCTGACCGTGGGCGGAGGCACCTTCGCGGTGCAGCGGAACATCATCGCCGAACAGGTGCTCGGGTTGCCGCGCGACATCAATGTCGAGCAGGGCATGAGCTGGTCGGAGACCCGTCAACAACGACGCTGAGTCGATCCGCCCACCGGCGGACCATCCGTAGCCGTAGCGACGGTTGTCACTTGCCCCGATTCGCCTGGTTCGAGGCGTGCTCGGCCTTGTCGGCTTCGTGCTGCGCCCGACGCTGTTCCTTGGCCTCGTCCTTGGCGGAGCGGGTTTCCGGAGCCATCTCCTCATCCACCTCATCGACCTCATCGACCGAGGTCTCGTCGGCGTCCGTGGAGTCGCTCTTGCAATGGGTCGCGTCCTTCTCCTTGCCCGATGCGATCGCTGCGACGGCCTGGCCCTTCTCACAACCGGTCAACTCGGTCTCGTGGACGAACTCGGAGACCTCCTTGCCGTGATTGTCGGGATGTTCCGCCTCCACCTCGTCGTCGACGAGGGTCGCGTCCTTCTCGACCTCGTCAGCCTCGTCGTGGGTCTCGTCGACC